>NZ_JAJNKD010000026.1:0-79868 GCF_021043325.1 Ideonella azotifigens | reverse complement strand
CCAAGAGACTTGGTACCTTGCGGCACCAGCACTCGACTCAAACGCCCACGCTTATCGGCTGTTACTTGTTAAAGAGCTATGATCTTGCGATCAATTCGCTGCGTTTGCTTTGTTTGCGTTAGCAGCGAAGAGGCGAGATTTTGTACTCTGTTGAATTCGCCGTCAAGGCTTATTCTTCATTTTCTTTTTCGATTCAAGTTTTGCGCCCTGAGGCAAACAAAACTCACCGGACCAAAATCCGTCGAAATCTCAAACCTCTTCACTGCAAATCAAAACATCAAACTCACCGAAGTCAGTCATCAGTTGTGAGCAGCGAAGCCCTCTACTGTAGCACCGTTCTGGAACTGACCGCAAGCCTTTCCGCACCAGATTTGGAAGAAGTTCGCATCGCGGCTTCACACGCCTGCTGCGGCTGGTCGGCATCCAGCACCGCGGGCAGGGCCAGCTGCAGCGTCCGCGCATCCGCGCGCAGCACGCGCTGCTTGATGCTGCTGATCTGCGCCGGATGCATCGAGAAGCTGCGCAGCCCCATGGCGAGCAGCAATTCGGTGAAGGCGGGGTCGCCCGCCATCTCGCCGCACACGCTGACCCCCTTGCCCATCGCATTGGCTTGGGCAATGGTCTGCGCGATCAAGCGCAGCACCGCCGGGTGCCAAGGGTCATAGAGGTGGGCGACCGCCTCGTCGGCGCGGTCAATGGCCAGCGTGTACTGAATCAGGTCATTGGTGCCGATGGACACAAAGTCGAAGGTGCGAAGCAGGCTGGGAAGGATCAGCACGGCTGCCGGCACTTCCACCATCGCACCCAGCGTCACCTCGCCAATCGCCTGGCCCCGGGCGGTCACTTCCTCGCGCGCCCTGTCCATCCACTGCTTGACCGACTGCACCTCGGACAGGTGCGCGACCATCGGGATCAAGATGCGCACCGGACCAAATGCGCTGGCTCGCAGGATGGCCCGCAACTGCTCGGAAAACATGTCCGGCTCGGACAGGCTCCAGCGGATCGCCCGCAGCCCCAGCGCCGGATTCAGCATGTGGTCGTGCCGCGGCTCCTGCGAGGACGCCCGGTCCAGCGGCTTGTCCGCTCCCACGTCCACCGTGCGAATCGTCACCGGCATGCCACCCATCGCCAGCACCACGGCGCGGTAGGCCTCGAACTGCTCGTCCTCGTCCGGCAGGCGCCCGGCGCGGTTCATGAACAGGAACTCGCTGCGGAACAGGCCCACGCCAACCGCGCCAGCTTCCAGCGCCGCGGATGCATCCCGTGGCAGCTCGATGTTGGCCAAGAGCTCCACCGTCTGCCCGTCCAGCGTGACGGCCGGCGTATGGCGCAGCCGGCTCAACCGCGCCCGCTCCAGTTCGACCTGACGCTGGCGGAAGCGGTACTCCTCCAGCACCATCGGCGGCGGGTTGACGATCAGGATGCCGGCGTCGCCGTCAATGATCACCCAGTCATCCTGCCGCACGATGCGGCTGGCCTCGCGCGCGCCGACCACCGCCGGGATGTCCATGCTGCGCGCGACGATGGCCGTGTGCGAGGTGCGCCCGCCCACGTCGGTGACAAAGCCGGTGAACACGCTGCGCTTGAACTGCAGCATGTCGGCCGGCGCAATGTCGTTGGCCACCAGCACCAGCGGATCTTCACCAGCGAAGTCGCGCGCGCCGGCATTGGCCAGCGCCCCCGGCGACAGCCCGGTGCCGCGGGTCAGCGCCTTCAGCAGCCGCTCACCCACCTGCTCCACGTCCGCCTTGCGCTCGCGCAGGTAGTCGTCTTCCATTTCGTCGAACTGCCGCGTCAGCACTTCCAGCTGGGCCGACAGCGCCCATTCGGCGTTGTAGTGCCGGGTGGCAATCCAGGGCTGGGCAGACTCCACCAGCATCGGGTCCTGCAGCATCATCAAGTGCACATCCAGCAGCGCCACAAGCTCGGCGTGCGCCTCCTCGGGCACCTCCTGCTTGAGGGCCATCAGCTCGGCCGACACCTCGGTGCGCGCATCGCGCAAGCGTTCGTACTCGCGCTCGGCATCGGCCGGGTCGATGAAGTAATGGGCCACGTCGACCCGACTGGATGCCACCAGCACGGCGCGCCCGATGGCGACACCGCGAGACACTGGCAGACCAAAAACCTGGATGCTCATGCGGACCAATGTAGCAGCCAGCCGCCTCCGGCGCAGTGAGGGAAAACGGGGCGTCATCGACCGGTCATGCATGCGTCATGCGCGGGTCATCGCCTCTGGCGAGCATCACCCCCATGACCACGGAGATGCCCCCGATGAGAGAGCTGCCGACCCCCACCTTCCCGCTGATCGGCATGCTGCCGCTGCGCGCCCGCCGGACCGCCACGCCTGTCGCCCAGCCCGCCGTGGCCATGGCGCCGCCAGCGGCAATGGCGGACACGCCGTACACCGTCAGCTGGGCCCGCAATCAGGACGAAGTGCGCGAGGCCCAGCGCCTGCGCCACCACGTCTTCGCCGAGGAAATGGGCGCCCGCCTGCAACCACCGGCCGGCACGCCCGCCGGGCTGGACGTGGACCTGTTTGATGACTTCTGCGAGCACCTGCTGGTGCGCAGCCTGCCAGAAGGCGACCAGCCCGGCCAGGTGGTTGGCACTTACCGGGTGCTGACGCCAGGCGCCGCGCGGCGCGCCGGTGGCTACTACAGCGACACCGAGTTCGACCTGACACGCCTGCGCCCACTGCGCGAGCGCATGGCCGAACTGGGCCGTTCCTGCGTGCATGCGGACCACCGTGCCGGCGGCGTGATCCTGGCGCTTTGGGGCGCACTCGCCGCCTTCATGGACCGCAACGGCCTGGACACCATGGTCGGCTGCGCCAGCATCAGCATGCGCGACGGCGGCCACACCGCTGCCAGCCTGTGGAACCGCCTGAGCCAGACCCACCTCGTGGGGCTGGAGCACCAGGTGCGCCCGCGCCTGGCCTTGCCGGTGCAGGAGCTGAACCGTGCGCTGGAGGTGGAAGCGCCGGCCCTGATCAAAGGCTACCTGCGCTGCGGCGCCAAAGTGCTGGGTGCACCGGCCTGGGACCCGGATTTCAACACCGCCGACCTGCCCATGCTGATGCGCCTGCAGGACCTGCCCAGCCGCTACCGCCGCCACTTCCTCGGCTCGATCTGAAGCCAAGCTGGCAAGCTTGGATGGCAACAGCCGGCCGTGAGGGCCAGCTTTTGCCCTATTGACCTTCGCCGAACTTGTCGGCGATCAGCGCAGCAATGGCAAGCGAGGCCGCCTGCTCGTCAGCGCCCTCGGTTTCGAGCTCCACCTCTGCGCCCAGCCCGGCGGCCAGCATCATCACGCCCATGATGCTCTTGGCATTGACGCGCCGGCCATTGCGGCTCATGAACACCTCGCATTGAAAGCCACTGGCCAGCTTGGTCAGCTTGGCCGAGGCGCGGGCATGCAGGCCCAGCTTATTGCTGATGGTGAGCGTGGTCTTGATCATGCAGTCGTGAAGATTGGGTCTGGTTCTGGGGTCGCTGCGCGGCCACCTGCATCACGCCCTGGGTGCCGCCCGCCACCGCGCGGGTGACCAGCGAATCCACCGGCTCGCGCAGGTAACTCAAGGCGCGCCACATCATCGGCACGTTGACACCGGTGACCAAGCGAACCTCGTTGCCGTCGGCAAGGCGCTGCGCCACGTTGCAAGGCGTGGCGCCAAAAACATCGGTCAGGATCAGCGCTTGCGGATCTCGCACGCTGGCCAGCGCCTCGCGGGCCGCCTGCTCGACCCGTTCGACGGGCCAATCCGGCGGCACGTCCAGCGCCGCCAGCCCGGTCAGGCCGTCGGGATAGACATGCGCGGCCACACCATACAACGCCGACGCCAGCGGCGCATGGGCAATGATCAGGAGACCGGGCATGAGGTGATCCAAAGCAACTGAAACAGCGCCCGGCACCGGACGCGACACCCGGCAACACCCGACCGGCTGGACCAGGCGCCTGCCGCGCAGAGGCGGCCATTATCAACAAAGCGCCCGCACCTGCCCTGCCCCGCGCATCGGTGCGGTCTTTTGCGGCCAGCGGGCTCAAGGCGCAAAGCGCAAGCCCTCCCAGAAAACCTGCGTGGCCTCGGCCGACAGTGGCCCGCGCGCCAGCACCGTGGCCTGCACCACCCAGGTCCCGCGCGCAGCCAGCGCCAGCTCGGCATGCACCGCCTCGCCAGCCGGCGTCTTGCCCAGCAAGGGCCAGCGGCCGGCCGCGGGCTGCGGCGTTGCGCCTGGCGGCAGCCAGGCCGGTGCGGAGGGGGCCGCGGCTGCCGGTTGCCCCAGGTTGCGCTCGAACGCCACGCGCAAGTCCTGCAGCGCCGGGCCGACCCTGGCCGGCTCCCCCATGTCGGCCACGCTGACCGCAAAGGTCTGGCCCTCGGCCTCGCAGACCTGCATCTGCAGACGCACCGGCACACCCGCCAGTGGCAGCACACGCTCGTGATGGTCGGGCCGGCACGGCAGCACAAACTGCAGGCTGGCATCGACCACACGGCCCTCGCGCCAATCCAGCGCCGGCGAGCAGCCGCTCATCGCCAAGCAAGCGCCAACCGTGAACAAAGTCCGCTTCCGCGGCGTCGCATCCCTCATTCGTAGGAATGTAAGCGCTTGGCAAGCGTCCCCCCAGGGGCGCACACTGCCCCGCTCCCTCCCCTAGACCATGGCCACGATGAACAATCCGCTGCCCGGCGGCTTGCACCTCGCCGCGACGAACACCCTGCCAGAAGGCCAGGCCGCAGCCTTGCCCTCGCACTGGCTGCAGGTCATTGACGAGATGGGCAGCGAAGTCGGGCAGACGATGTCGGACGCACTGGAACGCGTGAACCAGCTGACCAGCACTGGTCGCATCGACCGCAACGGCCTGCAGCAGCTGACAGAAGAGATCGGCCGTGCGCGCCGCCTTGGCATGGTCGGCCAGCAGCTCTCGCGCATCGCCTCCGGCGGTGTGAACCAAAGCGCCGAGGAAGTGAACCTGACGCAGACGCTGCGCGAGCTGCTGCAGCAACACGGCCCGGCCGCCAGCGCCAGCGGCATCGAGTTGCGCCCCGCCATGCAACCGGCCTCGGTGCTGGCCGACGCCAGCCTGCTGCACGCGCTGTTGCAGGCCATGCTGGACTGGGCCCTCCCGCACGCGCAGGGCCACATCGAATGCCGGCTGGAGCTGCTGCCCTGGCCGCCCAACGCCTGCCTGCGCTGCCACTTCCCACTGCGCCACCCGGGCCCGCCCAATGGCCTGGCGTGGCGCCTGGTCGAACAGATCGCCTGGGCGCTGGAGTTGCGCATCGAGCGGCTGGACAGCCCCGGCAGCTGCACGCTGCTGCTGGAGTTCACCCACACGCTGCAGCCCGCCGCGCCGGATGTCAGCGCATCCGCGCCCGATCCGGACCCGCTGTCCTCCGGCTTCGGCCCCTCGCTGGACTCCAAGCCGCTGGCCGGCAGCCACTTGCTGGTGCTCGCCGGCCGGCGCGACCTGCGCTCGGACATCCGGGAAGCCGTGCGTCACATGGGGCTGGTGCTGGACTTTGTGAGTTCGGTCGAAGAGGCTGAACGCTTCTGCCGCGAAACGCTGCCGCACGGCATCATTTGCGAATCGGTGCTCGCCGGCCAGCGCTTCACCCGCCTGCGCGAATTGCTGGCCGCCGAGCAGCCCGACTTCGTCTGCATCGAGATCGCCGAAGAAGGCGACCACTGCCAGCTCTCGACCGACAGCGCCCAGCGCCAGGCCCAGATCGGCCGCCACGCGGTACTGCAGTACCTGCCTTCCGCGCTGATCTTCGAGCTGACGCGAAACAGCTGAGTTGGCGAGACGAGCGCGCGCCCGCAGGCCGGCGCCGGGCCGCCCCAAAGCGGCCTGCGCGACCCGCCCGGCGGGTGGTCTCAGGTACTCATGGGACCGGGTGCCCCAGCTCCTAGCCTCCTAGCCTCCTAGCCGAAGACCTTTTGAAGGATCGCGCTGCCGGTGCCAACCGGATCGCGGCGGATCTTCTTTTCCTCTTCGCCAATCATCAGGTACAGCCCGTCCAGCGCCTTGCGCGTCACGTAGACCTGCACGTTGGCGTCCTCCTTCTTCACCAGGCCAAAGCCCATGGCCTGGCCGGCAACCGCGTTGTACTTGCTCGCCAGCGAGACCTTTTCGGTCGCCTGCGTGACGATGGGCAGGAACTTCTCGCCCAGCGGCAGGCGTGTCTTGGTGGCGAAGAAGTCGGTGACCGAGGTGTCGCCGCCGCGCACGATCTTCAGCCCGTCCTGCACCGACATGCCTTTCACCGCCGCCACCAGCAGCTCGCGCGCCTGCGGCACGGCGGCCTCGGCCGCTCGGTTCATCGCAGTGATCAATTCATCCACCTTCTTCTGCTGGCCCGAAAGCCTCAGCAGCTGTGCCGCATCGTTGAGGATGCCGGGCAGCGGGATGCGCACCTTCGGGTTGCCGAGGAAGCCATCGGTCTGGCCCAGCAGGCCGACCGCAGCCTCCGCGCCGCGCTGCAACGCGGTTTTCACGCCCAGCGAAGCATCGGCCTCGCTGAGGAAAGCCGCCTCGGCGACGCGGGTGCCGCTCATGCCGGCCAGCAGCATGCCGGCCGTCGCCGTAAACTCTCTGCGCTTCATACGAAGGTTCTCCCCATGGACAGACGCCGTCATCTTGCTCTGAGTGCCAGCCTGCTGGCAACGCTGCCGTTCAGTGGCCTGCTGGCCGGCTGCGCGGCACGCGAAAGCGCGCCTGACGTGCATTACACCCTGCTGGATGGCCGCCAGGCCAATCTCGCCGGCCAGCGCGGCAAGGTGATGCTGGTGAACTTCTGGGCCACCAGCTGCACGACCTGCGTGCACGAGATGCCCAACATCATCGCCACGCACGAGAAGTTCAAGGGCCAGGCCTTCGACACGCTGGCCGTGGCCATGAGCTACGACCCGCCGATGTACGTCGACAACTTCGCCAAGTCGCGCCAGCTGCCGTTCAATGTGGCCATCGACAACACCGGCGCCATCGCCCAGCAATTCGGCAAGGTGCAGCTCACGCCCACCACCTTCCTGATCGACAAGCAGGGCCGCATCGTCAAGAAATTCGTCGGCGAGCCCGATTTCGCCTCGCTGCACCAGCTGATTGGCGAGCTAATCGCCGAGAAGAGCGCCTGAGGTCCCGTGCCGCCTGGCGCGACCCCACCATTCGGCACATCGTGCATCCGTGGACCATCCCCCACGAGCGTCGGAAACTTTGAGTTCACCTTGTCTGCGCCTTGCGGGCACAATTCCGGCCGTGCGCAAGATCTGGTCTTCCCTGTGGCTCTCGCTGTTCCTGCTGTTGGCTCAGCAGGGCGCGGTGCTGCACGAGATCGGCCACCTGGCCACCAGCCCGCAGTCGGCGTCTGGTCTGACCGGCAAGGTGCATGTCGCAGGCAGCGCCTGCGACGACTGCCTTGCCTTCGCGCAAGTGGCCAGCTTCGTCGCGACCTCGGTCCCGTCGCTGCAACTGCCGCCCGCCACGCACCCATGGGTCACCTCACGGACCTTCCGAGCCCGCGACGCCGACGTCCCCGCGCACAGCGCCCGGGACCCTCCGATCCTCCTCTGAAGTCGTCCTGACGCCCGGTCTGGTGCTTCACCAGTGCCGGGCGCTGTCTGCACCTGCGCGCGCCGCTCGCCTGCCCTGTTTTCGGACGGGCCAAGCGCTGCGCCGCGGTGCACCTCACTCGATGAATCGACTGCTCGCGGGCCGCTCCACTCAGGCCCGCGACAGAGGAGCTGTTTGCATGTTCACCCCTTCTCGCACGGGCCTGGCGCTCGCGTTGGCGCTCGCCTATCCCTTGCTCGCCCTGCCCGTCCGCGCGCAGACCGTCGCCGCCACAGATGGCGGCTCGACCACCGCCGCACCAGCGCCGCAGCGGGTCGAAATCTCCTCCCAGCGCCAGCGCCTGGACGCCGCGCGCAACGGCCTGTCGCCCGACACCGGCAGTTCCATCTACCGCTTCGACCAGCAGGACATCGCCAAGCTGCCGATGGGCGCCGACACGCCGCTGAACCAGGTCATCCTGCAGGCGCCCGGCGTGGTGCAGGACTCCTACGGCCAGCTACACGTGCGCGGTGACCACGCGGATCTGCAGTACCGCATCGACGGCATCGTGATCCCCGAGGCCATCGGCGGCTTCGGCCAGGCGCTGGAGACGCGTTTTGCCGACCAGATCCAGGTGCTGACCGGCGCGCTGCCGGCGCAGTACGGCTACCGCACGGCCGGCGTGGTGGACATCCATTCCAAAGGCGCGAACCAGCAGAACGGCGGGCAGATCAGCCTGCTGGGCGGCAGCAACGGCCACCGCGAAGGCAGCCTGGAACTGGGCGGTAGCGTCGGCGCGCTGAGCTACTACATGGTCGGCTCGGCGATGCACGACGACCAAGGCATCGAGAACCCGACGTCTTCGCGCCACGCGCTGCACGACGAAACCCAGCAAGGCAACGGCTTCGGCTATTTCTCCTATGTGCTGACGCCCGAGACCCGCGTGAACCTGATCCTGGGTGCGGCCAACAACCGCTTCCAGATCCCCAACGTCGCCGGCCAGACACCCGACTATTCGCTCGCCGGCCACGACAATATCGACTCCGCGACGCTGGACGCGCGGCAGAAGGAGCGCAACCACTTCGGCGTGCTGTCGCTGCAGAGCAGCTTGGGCCAGGACGTGGACTACCAGGTCGCCCTGTTCAGCCGCTACACCGACGTGCACTACCGCCCCGACGAGGTCGGCGACCTGGCCTTCAACGGCGTGGCTGCCGATGTGGCGCGCAGCAACCGCGCGGCCGGCCTGCAGGCCGATGCCAGCTGGCACCTGAATGCCACCCACACGTTGCGCGGCGGCGTGTTCTACCAGTCCGAAAAAGGCGCGACGCGCAACGACTCGCTGGTCTTCCCGGCCGATGGCGACGGCAACCAGACCAGCGACCAGCCGCTCAGCATCTCCGACGACGCGCAGCTCAAGGGCCACACCTGGGGCGCCTACCTGCAGGACCAGTGGCAACCGGTCAAGGCGCTGACGGTCAACTACGGCCTGCGTTTCGACCAGGTGCGCACCGTCGTCGACGAGCAGCAGCTGAGCCCGCGCGTGGGCCTGGTCTACGACATCGACGCGATGACCCGCGTGCACGCCGGCTACTCGCGCTACTTCACTCCGCCGCCCACCGAGCAGATCGACCAGACCTCGATCCAGAAATTCCAGGGCACGACCAATGCGCTGCCGTCGGACGCCAACACCGCCGTGCGCTCCGAGCGCTCGAACTACTACGACATCGGCCTCGAGCGGCAGATCGACAGCCACCTGACCGTGGGCGTGGACGGCTACTACCGCCAGGTGCGCCACCTGCAGGACGAGGGCCAGTTCGGCAACGCGCTGATCTACTCGGCCTTCAACTACAGCCACGCCCGCGTCTACGGGCTGGAACTCTCGGCCAGCTACCGCGACGAAGCCTTCAGCGCCTATGCCAACGTGGCGTTTGCGCGGGCACTCGGCAAGGGGCTGGAAACCGGCCAGTTCAACTTCGAGCAGGATGAGATCGACTACATCAACTCGAACTGGGTGCACCTGGACCACGACCAGGCGACCACGGCGTCAGCCGGTGCCAGCTACCAGTGGGCCAACGGCTTGTCGACCTCGGCCGACCTGCTGTTCGGCAGCGGCCTGCGCAACGGCTTTGCCAACAGCAGCCACCTACCCAGCTACACGCAGGTCAACCTGTCGGCGCACCGCAGCTTCGACCTGGGCACGGCGGTCGGCCCGGTGGACCTGCGCCTGTCGGCGCTGAATGTGTTCGACCGGATCTACCAGATCCGCGACGGCTCGGGCATTGGCGTCGGCGCGCCGCAATATGCGCAGCGCCGCACGGTGCTGGCGGGCATCAGCAAGTCATTCTGAGCGCCCCCGGACCTGCCGCTTCGCGTCAGGCCCCCCGAGGGGGTCAAGAAAACTTGGGAGCGGCCCGGCGTTTTCTTGAGAGTGCCCCAGGTCCGGGCTTGCGTCCGGACCGCCGCTCAGTTCGCTTCGATGGCGCCCACGCCGGCATGCGCGGCCTGCTGGTCCGCGTGGTAGCTGGAACGCACCATCGCGCCCACGGCAGCGTGCGTGAAGCCCATCTTGTAGGCCTCCTCTTCGAACATCTTGAAAGTATCCGGGTGCACGTAACGCTTGACCGGCAGGTGGTGGCCGCTGGGCGCCAGGTACTGGCCAATGGTCAGCATGTCGATGTTGTGCGCGCGCATGTCGCGCATCACCTGCAGGATCTCTTCGTCGGTTTCGCCCAGGCCGACCATGATGCCGCTCTTGGTCGGCACGCCCGGCACGGCTTCCTTGAAGCGCTTGAGCAGGTTCAGGCTGAACTGATAGTCCGACCCCGGGCGCGCTTCCTTGTACAGGCGCGGCGCGGTTTCGAGGTTGTGGTTCATCACGTCCGGCGGCGCGGCCTTCAGGATGTCCAGCGCGCGGTCCATGCGGCCGCGGAAGTCGGGCACCAACACCTCGATCTGCGTCTGCGGCGACAGCTCGCGCACCTGGCGGATGCAATCGGCGAAATGGCCGGCACCGCCGTCGCGCAGGTCGTCGCGGTCCACGCTGGTGATGACCACGTACTTCAGCTTCAGCGCGGCAATCGTCTTGGCCAGGTTCATCGGCTCGTCCACGTCCAGCGGATCGGGCCGGCCGTGGCCCACGTCGCAAAACGGGCAGCGCCGGGTGCACTTGTCGCCCATGATCATGAAGGTCGCCGTGCCCTTGCCGAAGCATTCGCCAATGTTCGGGCAAGAAGCTTCTTCGCAGACGGTGTGCAGCTTGTGCTCGCGCAGGATCTGCTTGATCTCGTAGAAGCGCGTGGTCGGCGAGCCGGCCTTGACGCGGATCCAGTCCGGCTTCTTCAGCATCTCGCCGGCCGGCACGATCTTGATCGGGATGCGCGCCGTCTTGGCCTGGGCCTTCTGCTTGGCGCTGGCATCGTAATCGGCGCCGGTCTTGGCTTCGTGGGTGACGTTGTCGGTGGACATGGAGGCCTTGCAAGGGCTGGCGCGCGAGGCGCTGGAGGACAGGGACAGGGCTGGCGGCGGCTGGCAGGTGGCGCCACTCAGGGCGCCGAAGCGGGTGGGCTCAGGTGCTGGCGCAGCCGCTCGCACAGCAGGGCCGAGACTTCGGCCGGCTCTGCACGCACGCCCAGTGTAGCGAGGTCGACCGTTTGCAGCCCTGCGTAGCCGCAGGGGTTGATGCGCTGGAACGGTTCCAGGTCCATCGCCACGTTGAGCGATACGCCATGGTACGTGCAGTGCTGGCTGACCTTGATGCCCAGCGCGGCAATCTTGCCCAGGCCTGCGAATTCATCCAGCCGCGGGCCGGCTGGCAATGCCGCGTTGAACGGGTCGGCCAGGTTCACGTAGATGCCCGGCGCGCCGCTCACGCGAAAGCCCAGCACGCCGAAGCGTTCCAGCGTCTGGATCACGGCGGCTTCGAGGCGGAACACGTATTCCTTGACGAAGATGCCCAGCCGGCGCAGGTCCACCAGCGGGTAGACGATCACCTGGCCGGGCCCGTGGTAGGTCACCTGGCCGCCGCGGTTGCTCTGCACGACCGCGATGTCGCCGGCGCCCAGCACATGCTCGGGCTTGCCGGCCACACCCTGGGTGAACACGGGCGGGTGCTCGACCTGCCAGAACTCGTCGGGTGTGTCCAGGCCGCGGGCCTCGGTGAAGGCGCGCATCGCGGCAAAGGTCTGCTCGTAGGGCACGCGGCCCCAGTCGCGCAGCAGCGGCGGCGGGAACGGAGCAAGCGTGGCGGTCGACATGGCTTGCAATTGTCCGACATCGGACCAACCGGGCGCCGGCGAAGGTCAAGCCAGCCGCGCTATCGTCATGGCATGTTGCCGCAAGCCACCGCACGAATCCGCCGCCTGCTGAGCGCTGCCGCCCTCGTCACCATGGCCGCGCTGCCGCTCGAGGCCGGTGCCGCGCAGGCCACCGCGCCAGACCCATTCGATGCGGCGCTGACGCTGTATGTGCAAGGCGACCTGACCGCTGCCGCGCAGGCCTTCGGCGTGCTGGCGAAACAAGGCCACCCGGGCGCGATGCACGACCTGGCCGCGATGCACCTGCGCGGCGAACTGCCGGACAGCAACGTGGAAACCGCGCGCGAGTTGCTGCTGATGGCTGCGCAGCGTGGCTTCGTGACCTCGCAATACGCGCTGGGCGAACTGTTCGAGAGCGGCAAGCTGGGCAAGCAGGACCTGGTGCAGGCGTTGGCCTGGTACCAACTGTCGGCCGAATCCGGCAGCGTGGACGGCGCGGTCGCTGCCGGCACCGCCTACCTGATGGGCCGAGGCACGCCGCCGGACAGCAGCCAGGCTGCGCAGTGGTACCGCCAGGCGGCCAATGGCGGCGACATGGGTGCGATGTACATCCTTGCCTCGCTGTACGAGAAGGGCGACGGCGTGCCGCAGGACCTGCGGCTGGCGCGCTACTGGTACGCCGGGGCCGCGGCAGCCGGCGACGAGGCGGCGCCGTACAAGGTCAAGGAGCTGGACGCCAAGGCCGCGGCCGAAGCGGCGACTGCGCCGAAATGAAAAACGGCGCCGAAGCGCCGCTTTCCGGGACCGCCAAAAGTGCTCAGAGCACGATCTTGACCATCGGGTGCGTGGTCAGCGTGCGGTAGAGCTCGTCGAGCTGCTCGCGGCTGGTCGCCGTCACGGTGATGGTGACGCCCAGGTAGTTGCCACCCTTGCTGGGCCGCTTCTCGACGGTTTCGGGGTCGAAGCCGGGGTCGAACTGCAGTGCCACCGAGACGATGGCGTCGACAAAACCGTCGACGTGCGCGCCCATCACCTTGATCGGGAAGGCGCTGGGGTACTCGATCAGCGATTGCTCGGGCGGGATGTAGGAAGACATGGTGTTGGTCGACATGACCGGATAGATAAGGCCGCCGTTGCGACTTGCAAGTTGGCGCGCCGCAGCGCCGCTCAGGCGCACTGTTCGCGCTTGGCCCTTTGGTAGGCTTCGTAGAGGCGGCCGTAGACCGGGCCGGGCTTGCCGCGCAGCGCGCCATGGCCCACGGCCTCGCCGTCCAGCTTGGTCACGGCCAGCACTTCCTTGCCGGTGGAGCTGAGCAGCACTTCGTCGGCGGCGCGCAGGTCGGATTCGCTGATTGGCCGCAGGTTGAAGGCAATGCCCTCTTCCTCGCACAGCTCGCGCAGCAGCTGCACCCGAATGCCTTCCAGCACGTGTTCGTTCATCGGTGGGCCCAAGAGCGCACCCTCCTGCACGATCCAGGCATTGCAGGTGGAAGCCTCGGTGAGCCACGGGCCGCCCGGCAGCCCGTCGCGCAGCAGCAGGGTTTCGGCGGCGCCCGCATCGGCCGAAACTTGCCGTGCCAGCACATTGCCCAGCAGCGAGATGCTCTTGATGTCGCCCCGCTCCCAGCGGAAGTCGCGCGCGGTGACGCAGGCCACGCCCTGGTGGCGCAGCTCGGCCGGCACCGGTTTCATGGCGTTGCTCATGATGAAGACCGTGGGCGCTATGTCCACCGGCATCACATGGTCGCGCAGCGCCACGCCGCGCGTGACCTGCAGGTAGACCACCTGGTCCTCGGCCGGATGCGCGGCGATGACCCGGCGCAGCCGCGCCAGCCAGCCGTCTCGATCCGTTGGCGAAGCCATGCGCAGCTTGTCGAGGTTGCGCGCCAGCCGTGCCATGTGCTCGTCGAAGCGGAACAGCTGGCGACCGTAGACCGGCATGGCCTCGTAGACGCCGTCGCCGAACAGGAAGCCGCGGTCCATGACCGAAACTTTGGCCTGGGACAGCGGCAGCAGCTCGCCGTTCAGCTCGCACAGGGTATCGGGCAGCACGGTCATCGGGATCTCCGCAGGGGCGTAGGCCTGGAGATTACTTGATCCAAAGGCGGATGGCATCCCAGGCACGGCCGAAGATGCCGGCCTGCGGCACTTCTTCCAGCACCACCAGCGGCACCGAAGCGACCGGCGCACCGCCGGCCGTGGTGACCTTCAGCGTGCCGACGCGCTGGCCCTGGGTCAGCGGCGCGACCAGCGGGTCGGTGCGCTCGACGGCCGTCTTCAGGCGGTCGCCCTCACCCTTGGGCACGGCCACGAACACCGCGCCTTCGCTGCCCAGCTTCACTTCGGGGCTCTTGCCCTTCCACACCGGCACCGTGGCCATGGCCTTGCCGGCCTCGAACAGGCGCACCGCGTCGAAGTTGGTGTAGCCCCAGTTCAGCAGCTTCTGGCTCTCGTTGGCCCGGCCCTGCATGGACTCCGCCCCCATCACCACCGACATCAGCCGGCGCTTGCCGTTCGGGAAGTCGCGCTGGGCCGAGGCCAGCAGGCAGTAGCCTGCCGCGTCGGTGTAGCCGGTCTTCATGCCGTCAACGGTCGCGTCGCGGCCCAGCAGCAAGTTGCGGTTGGGCTGCTTGATGTTGTTGTACGTGTACTCCTTCATCGAGTAGTACGGGTAGCGCTCGGGAAAGTCGCGGATGATGTGCTGGGCGATCACTGCCAGGTCGCGCGCCGTGCTGTAGTGGCCGGCTTCGGTCAGTCCGGTCACGTTCTTGAACGAGGTGTGCGTCAGGCCCCAGGCCTGGGCCTGCCGGTTCATCACCGCCACAAAGGCCTCGACACTGCCGGAAACGCCTTCGGCCAGCGCCACCGAAGCATCATTGCCCGACTGCACGATCAGGCCGCGCAACAGTTCGTCTACCGTTGGCGTCATCGTGGTGTCGATGAACATCAGCGAGCCGCCACCCTTTCTCTCCTTCCAGGCCCGCTCCGAAACCGGCAGGCGCTGCTCCAGCGAAAGCTTCTTTTCCCGCAACGCGCCAAAGACCACGTAGGCCGTCATCAGCTTGGTCAGCGAGGCGGGTTCGGCCTGGGCGTCGGCATTGCGCTCGGCCAGCACCTGGTTGGCCGTCATGTCGATCAGCAGGTAGCCACGCGAAGCGATTTCGGGTGGCTGTGGCGCCTGGGCATGGGCGCTCAGGGTCACGCCCAGCGCCATGGTGGCGCCGAGCAACAGGGAATGCAGGGATTTCATCAGCAAGGACCCAAAAGGTCGTCAAAGCCCGGGCAGTCGACGAGGCGCGTTCAAGCGCGCCAGGCGTTCACCACAAGCGATTTGAGCAGCGGCAGCTGCCCGTGAAAGAAATGGCCCACGCCAGGCACCACCACGACGGGCAGCGACTGCGGGCGGGCCCAGTCGAAAGTGGCCGACAGCGGCACGACGTCGTCGGTCTCGCCGTGGATCACCAGCGTGTCGGCCGGCACGGTGGTCATGTCGAAGCGCGAGGTCGCAGGGCCGACCAGCACCAGCCGCTCGGCCTTGGCATCGTCGGCAAGACGCTGGGCAGCATGCGAGACGATGTAGCCGCCAAACGAGAAGCCGGCCAGCGCCAGCGGCAGCGCCGGGTCGCGCTGCGCAGCGATCACCGCCAGCGCGTCGTCGACCTCGCCACGACCCTCGTCCCATTCGCCTTCGGAGCCGCCCACGCCGCGGTAGTTGAAGCGCACAGCGCGGTAGCCCAGTTGCAGGAAAGCGCGGGCAAGGGTGTGCACGACCTTGTTGTCCATCGTGCCGCCCTGCTGCGGGTTCGGGTGGCAAATCACCACCACGCCGCGCAGCGCAACGCCGGCCGCCGGTTCATCCATCGCCCCCACCAGCACGCCGGCCGGGCCGGCTATGCGCAGCGGCTGAGTATTGGCGCTCATGCGCGGCGCCAGCCCCGCAGCGGCGCTCACCGGCCGACCTCGGGTGCCAGCTTCAGGCGCTCGACCGGCTTGCCGTTCTTGAGGTGTGATTCGACGATCTCGTCGATGTCCTCGTTGTCGACAAAGGTGTACCAGGTCTCTTCCGGGTAGACGACGATGACCGGGCCACCAGCGCAACGGTCCAGGCAGCCGGCCTTGTTGACCCGCACGCCGCCCACGCCTGCCAGCTTCTGTGCCTTGACCTGCTTCTTGCAGTGATCAAAGCCGGCTTGCGCGCCATGCTGGGCGCAGCTTGCCTCGCCATTGCTGCGCTCATTGAGGCAGAAGAAGACGTGATGCTTGTAGTAGCTCATTGCGGGATTGTAGGCAGTGGGGGCAGTGCAGCTCAGCGTGAAGCACGCTCGCGGGCTTGTCTGCGAGTGCTGGCGGGCTTGCTTTGTTCCATCGGCCGCATGTGTTCGGCCGAAGCCACCCGCCCGGCCAGCCACAGGATGGCCGCGTAAGGCCATAACCAGCCGATCCATTGCGCCAGCCCGTGGAAGCGGATGAAGCGCCCCTGCTCCCAGGCCTGCAGGCTGAGCGAGAAATACGGGTCGGCCGGCGCCTGGGCCACCACCGTGACCAGCAGCAGCAGCGCCGCCATGCCCAGCGCCGCCGCCAGCCGCTGCGGCACCATCAGCAGCGCCAGCGCCAGCAGCAGGCCGATCAGCAGCGCCGGCACCACGCCCGGCGCCAGCCAGGCCGCCGCATGGCCGGGGCCGAAATTCAGCGCGGCCGACAGCGTGGTCGCCGCCAGCCCCAGCGTGAGCGCGCCCAGCGCCATCACCGCCCGGCGCCAGCCGGTGCGGGTGATCGAATAGGCCAGCAGGCAAGGCCCGAGCAACCCCAGCACCATGCCCAGGCCTTCGACCACCAGCGGCAAGCGCTCGGTCGGCGCCGGAATGTCGCTGACCATTTCCAGCACCTGCTGGGCCCAGGTCACGTCCAGCAGCCAGCCCACCAGCTCGTCCTGCACCCGCTCCCAGCCCAGGCCCATGCCGAGCGGAAACGGCGCCGGGAACAGCAGCCCCAGCGGCCACAGCAGCAGCAGCGCCAGCGCACTGCCGCTGCGGCGCCAGAACCATCGGTCACGCGTGGCCTGCCAGCGGTCGATCAGCCTGAGCGCCTGCAGCGGCGCCGCCAGCGAGGCGCCGGCCAGCGCCCCGGCGCTGTTCAGCGCCCAGTCCAGCCCGGACGGATAGCGCCGCGGCAGGAATTGCTGCGTCACCTCCATCGCATACGACAGCGCCGAGCCGCCCAGTACCGCCAGCAGCCAGGCCCAGCGCGCACGGCCACCGCTGCGCATCACCGCCAGGCACAGCAGGCCGCCCAGCGGCATGTAGCCCAGCAGGTTGGCCCACATGTCGAAATGGTCGCGCCAGGGCGGGAACGGCAGGCGGAACAGTTCCAGCCATCCCAGCGCGCCAGGCCAGCGCCAGTCGATGAACGGATAGAGGCTGGCGTAGACCAGCAGCCCTGTGTAGGCCGCGGCCAGCGGGATCGCGGAACTGCGATGCCGGCTGTTCGCCGCGGCAGAGGCTGGAGCTGGCAAGGGGTCGGTCAAGGCCGTGCGAACCTCAGAAAGGCTTCACCACCACCAGCAGCACGATGGCGATGAACAACAGCACCGTGACCTCGTTGAACACGCGGAACCACCGGTGGCTGCGCTTGTTGGCCATCTGCTCGAAGTCGCGCAGCAGCGCGCGGCACATGTGGTGGTAGCCAATCACCACCACCACCAAGGCCAGCTTGGCATGCAGCCAGCCATTGCCCGGGCCCTTGCCCACGCCAAAACCCAGCCACAGCCACAGGCCCAGCAGCAGCGCCGGCACCATCAGGAAACTGCAGAAGCGGTACAGCTTGCGCGCCATCAGCAGCAAACGCTCGCGCTCGGCATGGCTGTCGGCCGGCACCATCGCCAAGTTCACGAACAGCCTGGGCAGGTAGAACAACCCGGCAAACCAGCTCGCGACGAAAATCAGGTGAAACGCCTTGACCCACAGATACGCATGACTCATGCGGAGAATTATGGGCTGCGCGGAGAATGGCCTGGAAATGTCGATTGAAGAACCGGCGCAGAGATCCAGTTACCTGGCAGTTACCGGAGAAAACCGAGGCCAGAAAAGAAAGAGCCCCGGCCAGGGGCCGGGGCTGAAAAGCCTTGACGCTGTCATCACGTGAAGGCACCTGCTCAGGGAGGAAAAGCAGGGAACGCTACCCTTGCGGGCAACGCTCAGAACGAACTGTAACACTCTGTCCGCGCTGGGTACCATACAGAACCCCCGCAAAACGTCACGTTGCGCGCGAGTTGTTGCGCACACCCACCAACCTGTTACATGGCCCTGTCGTGAACCTGTCTGCCTATCCTGCCCATCGCCCGCGCCGCCTGCGCCGGGACGCCTTCAGCCGCGCCATGGTTCGTGAGCACCTGCTTACGCCGGCGGACTTCATTCTTCCGGTTTTCATTCACGAACTGCCCGGCCGCGCACCGATTTCGTCCATGCCTGGCGTGGAGCGTTTGTCGATTGATGAATTGCTGAAGGTTGGCGAACAGGCGCTGGAACTCGGAATTCCAGCGCTGGATCTGTTTCCTGTGATTACACCTTCGGCCAAGAGCCTGGATGGTGCCGAAGCCTGGAATCCGGACGGGCTGTGCCAGCGCGCGATCCGCGCACTCAAGAGCCGCTTGCCGGAACTCGGCGTGATGACCGACGTGGCGCTCGATCCATTCACCACCCACGGGCAGGACGGCATCATCGACGACTCGGGCTATGTCCTGAACGACATCTCGGTGCAGGCGCTGGTCAGGCAGTCGCTCTCGCATGCCGAGGCTGGTGCCGACATCGTCTCGCCGTCCGACATGATGGACGGCCGCATCGGCGCGATCCGCCAGGCGCTGGAAGCTGGCGGCCATGTGCACACCCGCATCATGGCGTATTCGGCCAAGTACGCCTCGGCCTTCTACGGCCCGTTCCGCGACGCGCTGGGCACGGCGGGCAACCTCGGCAAGGGCAACAAGTACACCTACCAGATCGACCCGGCCAACAGCGACGAAGCCTTGCGCGAAGTGGCGCTGGACATTGCCGAAGGCGCCGACATGGTGATGGTCAAGCCCGGCCTGCCGTACCTGGACATCGTCTACCGCGTGAAGACCGAGTTCCGCGTGCCGACCTTCGCCTACCAGGTCAGCGGCGAGTACGCGATGATCAAGGCCGCCGCCGCCAACGGCTGGCTGAACCACGACGCGGTGATGATGGAAGCGCTGCTGGCCTTCAAGCGTGCAGGCGCCGATGGCGTGCTGACCTACTTCGCGCTCGACGCGGCCCGGCTGCTGAAGGCCGGCTGAGCCAAGGCGAATGCGCATCTTCCACATCGACAACGAGCACTTCACCGAGCTCGAACAGCTGCCGACCTCGCTGCCGGCCCATGGCTACCTCTGGATCGGCAACGCCAGGCGCGAGTTCGAGGCCCGGGTCGGCGAACTGCAGCGGCACCTGCAGCACTGGACAGGCGCCGGCCTGGTCGACCTGCACGTCAGCGACCTGCTGAACAACCAGTTGCCCTCGCACTACGACGACACCTCCTGGTACGACATGCTGGTCTTCCGCAGGCTCTCCGCCGGGGCCGGCGGTGCCGCGCTGCCGGCCAATACCCCCGTGCCGGCGATGGGCCGCCCGCCGGCAGCGCCGCACGCAGTCGGCACGCTGGCCGCGGCACACCAGGCGCTGGCCGCGATCGACACCAGCCCGGTCGGCTTTGCCGTGTTCGACAAGGTGCTGATCACCGTTCACCCCGCCGACTGCATGGTGCGCGAATACTTCGCCCAGCGGCTGCAGCAGCATTCCCGCGAGTCCGACCTGCGCGGCTCGGCGCGCCTGCCCACCAGCCCGGCCGACCTGATGCTGCGCATGGTGAACTACATGGTGGACAGCTACCTGGAGCTGCGCCGCCTGCTCACCCGCCACCTCGGCACGCTGCAGGCCGAGCTGCTGAAGGCCAACAGCCGCTTTGCCGACTGGCAGCTCATCCTCAGCTCACGCGAGGCACTGCACCTGCTGGAAGACACCTGCGAGGACCAGCGCAGCGCGATCCAGGAATGGATAGACGCGCTGGACGAATGGCCGGAGGCCGCTTCGGTCGCAGAGCGGCGCGAGCGCGAGCTGTTGCGGGTGCGCTCGCGTGACGTGCTCGAGCACATCGAGCGCGTGCTGAGCCATGTGCGCCGGCTGGAGCAATCGGCCGAAGCCGCGGTGCAGATGCACTTCTCGGCCCTGGGCCAGCGCACCAACGACATCATGCGCACGCTGACCGTGCTGACTGCGATCTTCCTGCCGCTGAACCTGATCACCGGCATCTTCGGCATGAACTTCGAGTGGCTGCCGCTGATCCACAAACAGGACGGCTTCTGGATCGCCGTGGCCGTGATGCTGGGCATCGGCATCGGCCTGGGGCTGTTCTTCTGGCGCAAGCGCTACCTGGGTACGCGCTCCCGTCAGTAGGCCGCGCAACCGCGCGGGTCAGGCCACCACGGCGGCATCCACCAGCACCCGACCATCCAGCAGCCGCAACACGCGCGACGCCTGCGCCGCGTGGAACGGCGAGTGGGTGACCATCACCAGCGTCGTGCCCTCGGCGTTCAGCTCGCGCAGCAGCCGCATCACCTCCTCGCCATGCGCGCTGTCAAGGTTGCCCGTCGGCTCGTCGGCCAGCAACAGCGCGGGCCGCGAGACGATGGCGCGCGCGATCGCGACCCGCTGCTGCTGACCGCCGGAGAGCTGGCTCGGGCGATGGCCAGCGCGATGGCTCACCCCCAGGCGCTCCATTGCCTCGCCCACCCGCAGCGTGCGCTCGCGCGACGCAAGTTCGCCATACGCCAGTGCAAGGCCGATGTTCTCGGCCACGGTCAAATCGTCCAGCAGATTGAAGCTCTGGAACACGAATCCGATGCGACCTCGGCGCAGCTTGTGCAGCGCCCGCTCGGACCAGCCTGCCACATCCTCGCCGTCGAACCAGTAGTGGCCGCTGCTGGGCACATCCAGCAAGCCCAGCAGGCCCAGCAGTGTGGACTTGCCGCAGCCTGAAGGCCCGGTGATGGCCAGGTATTCACCCGCATCGATCTCCAGGTCGATGTGGTCCAGTGCCGTCGTCTGCACCTCCCCACTCCGGTAGACCTTGCTCAGTTGGCTCATTTTGAACATCGTGAAGTCCTTGCAATTGATGGATCAGCGCTGCAGCCTCAGCGCCTGCGCGGTGGCAAACGCCCGATAGCTGGAAGTGAGGACGCGCTCGCCAGGCGCCAAGCCCGCCAGCACCTCGATCTGGCCGGCGGCCCGGCGGCCCAGCCGCACTGCGCGGCGCTCGGCTTGTGCGCCTTCGGCGTCCACGACAAACACCCAGGCGCCGCCCGTGTCCGCATAAAAAGCACCATCGGGCAACAGCAGGGCAGGGGCGGGTCGCCCCAGGCGCACGGAGGCGGCCAGGGTCTGGCCGGCGGACAGCTGGGCTTGCATGGCTGCGGGCACGCTGGCGTCGAACTGCAGCTCGACACGAAAGCGCCCGTTTTGCACCTGTGGGTCGATGCGTGCCACCTGCATCGGCCAACGGCGCTCGCCCATTTCGACCTGGGCCGCCAGGCCCACTGCCACCCGGCCCAGATAGAACTCGTCGACGGCCGCCGACAGCAGGAACCGGTCGGCGCTGTCGATTCGCCCCAAGCGGTCGCCGGCCTTCATGGTGGCGCCCACCTGGGGAGCAAAGCCTGTCAAACGGCCATCCGCAGGCGCACGCAGCGCCAGGGCACCGTCGTCCCGCATCAGCTGCAGCCGCCGACTCAAGCCTTCCACCGCCCGCGCCATCTCGGTCACCGACTGGCTGCGGGTTCGCTCTTCGGCCTCGCTGTCGGCCTGTTGCTGCGCCAGCATTGTTCGCAGTTGCGCCAGTTGATCGGCCGAATCCTCCGCCGCAGCGGCCGAGACAAAACCTTGCCGGGCCAGATCCACCGTCCGCGCATGCGCTTTCTCCTGGCGCACCAGCTCGAAGCTGCGCTGCTGAAGCTCTCGCTGCAACAACGCATGGCTGGCCACCCATTGCGCCCTCAAGCCGGACAGATTGGCCAATTGCTGCGCCACCTCGGCCGATCGGGCCATCAGTTCCAGCTCCCTCTGTGGGTTTGACAGGCGCAGCAGTTCATCGCCGCGCCTGACCCGTGTCCCATCAGCCACCAGCACCGCATCCACCCGCCCGCCCTCCGTCGTGTCCAGCATCACCGACTGCTGAGGCGCCACCGTCGCACTGAGGCTCAGCTCATCATGGAAGGTGCCGTTCGCCACCAAGCCCAGGTCCACGTCCGCAAGCCTCACGGACACGCCGGGGCTGCGCGCTTGCCACAGCCAACTGGCGCCCCAGAGCACCAGCAACGCCATGCAAAGCGCAGCCAGCCGCCGCAGCCAGCGCAAGTGCTGGCTGATCGGCACGACCCGGTCCATGGCCGCGCCGCTCTGCGGGCCGCCGGCAGTGCGCAGTTCCGCCGCGGTCATGCCGGCTCGATTGCAAGGGCCTGCGCAGGCCGCAGGCGAAAAGCGGCCAGCAGATGCCGGGTCACCGCCAGCCCCGCCACCAACGTGAGGATCAGGCAAGCCAGCAGCATGGGCCATGCCCCCAGCGGCACACGCACCGCGAACTGGCTCAGGTACCACTCGCCGGCCCACCAGGCCAACGGCAGGCCCACCACAACGCCGGCCGCAGCAGCCCCGGCAAACTCCCTCAGCAACAGAAGTGCCACATCCCGGCGTCCGGCGCCATGCAGCTTGCGCAGCACGATCTCGCGCTGCTTCATCCTCAGGGTGTGCGCTGCCATCGCATACAGGCCCACACCGGCCATCAGCAAGGCCACCAGGCCCGCCACTGCAATCAGGCCTGCCATGCGCCGATCATCCCGGTACTGCACGGCCAGTTGCTCGGCCACGGGCGAGGCCACGACGGTTTCCTCCGGCACCCATTGCGCCACCCAGGCGGGCAGCGCCTGACGGGTGGCTGCGGCATCGCGCGTCCACAGCGTGAGCGCAGCTTGCCGCAGCGCAGTCAGATCGAACAAGGTGGGCACATGCGGCTCGCGTGCGCTCTCCAATCGAAGATCGGGCACCACCGCCGCCACCGTTTTTGCAGGCGAGCCTTGCCTGAGCGCCGATTGCAGCACCTGGCCAATGGCCGCCTCGGGGCTGGCAAATCCCAGCGCGGCCACGGCGCTGCGGTCCAGCACCACCGCGCCGCTCTGCGCCTCGACACGATGGTCCGCAGAGAGACGCCCCGCCAGCAGCGGCACGCCATAGGTCTCGAAGAATCCCGGGCCGATGCGGCTCGCAATGCGCATCGCCACCACCCGACCTCCTGGCCGCTGGAACTCGCCCGAAAAACCGAGCTGGTTGCGCCCGGGCAGATCCGAACTGCTGGTCACCCGCACCACCCCCGGTAAACGTGCCAAGGACGCCAGCAGCAGGTCCGGCCCAGGCGCCACGGTCTGCTCGGCACCCGAAAGCAGCCCGGCCAGTTCGCCATCTGGCAGGTCCAGGCCCCAGCGCCCCTGCAATTGATAGCCCAACTCCCTTTCGCCGGCCAGCCAGCCCTGGGCCGCCACCGTCAGCGCCACCGTCGCCAGCCCCGCCGCTGCACCGAACTGCACCGCGGTCAGCGCCCGCCGCAACCCACGGGCACCACGGCCCTCGTCATGCGCGCGGCCCGCCAATGCAGCCGCGCAAGGCACCCGCAGTGCCAGCCATGCCAAAGGCGCGCCGGTGAGCAGCGCCAGCAGCGCGCCCCCGGCCAGGCTGGCGACCACAGACGCAGGCGACAGCACGGGGTGATCAAACCGGTGCGGCAGCAGCGCCTCGGCCAGCGGCGTGACCCACCAGGCCAGCAAAAGACCGAGCAGGCTGGCCGCCATCGCCACCACCAGCGCCTCACCACAAAGCATCAGCCACAGGGCGCCCGGCCCCGCGCCCAGCGTCTTGCGCAGCGCGATCTCGCGCTGGCGGCGCAGCAAGCTGACGCTGCCAAGGTTCACCACATGCACCGCAGCCAGCAGCAAGGTGACCAGGGCCGCCAGCCCCAGGCTCAGCATCTGCCGCCAGCGCAGGGTGCTGCCGTCGCCTCGCAAGCCCCATTCGTCCAGCGACATGGCGCGATAGTCGTCGCCCGGACTGTTCAACTGGCGGTGTTGATCGGCAGCCCGCTGCGCCCAGGCTCCGAGTTGTTCCGCGTGCGCCTGCGGCAGCAGCCGGGCATACAGCGCGCTGCCTGCGAACCACCATCCACCAAGCTTTTGCCCTCGCGCCCGCACCGGCGCCGAGTCGAAGCCAAAAATGGCATCGAACTCGCGCAGCATCGCCTGGGCAGGCACCGGCCCCAGCACGGCCGCCACCGTCCAGGTGGTGGGCGTGCCCGCTGCTTCTGGCCCGGCAAGCCGAACCTGGCGACCCAGCCAATCGCCCGGCGACCCCTCTGCACCGAACAGCTGCTCCGCGGCCGCTTCGGTCAGGGCCACACCATCGGGCCGGGTGAGCACGGCCGACAGGTCTCCGGCACGCACCGGCAGCATGAACAGGGAGGTCAACTCTGGATCCGCCAGCATGGCGCGCATCCGCACCGCTCGGCCAGTGCCCCGCAAAGCCCAGTTCACGCTGTCCACCCGGGCGCTGGCCGCCATGGGGGCGCCTTCCGCCTGCAGGGCTTCCCGCAGGGCAGAGGCGGGCACAAACCCGGACCATTCGGCCACAGCGTTGCCCTCGGAGCCTCGTGCGCGCCGCTCGAAGGTCACCACGCCGGACGAGGCCAGCACCCCTGCATCGGCTTGCAGATGATCCCGCACCAATGCCGCGGCCAGGCAGGCCAGCCCCATTGCCAAGCCCAGCGCACTGATGGCAATCATGGTTTGCGTGGGGCTTCGCCACACCCGGCGCCAGACGCCCAACAAGCCGAATCGAAAATTCATGACCCGCACTTTGCAAGGCGGGTGCCAGCAAGCCCACCCCGGAAAATCAAGGACTTGGCGACAACGCCACTGCGCCTGGCGTGCGCCTTCGCACACCCGGGCGTCCGGAAGCGGACACTTTCGCTGCGCCAGTTTGCGAGGCATGCGCAGGCGCTGGCAAGATGCCAGCCCGCATGACCGAAGCGCCTTTGCCCCGCCTGCTGATCCTCGATGACGACGCCGATGTGGCGACGGCTGCGCGGCTGCTGCTGCGGCGCCGCTTCAGCGAAGTGATGACGCTGCAGCAGCCTGGGGGCCTGTTGGCCGCCATCGAACGCTTCAAGCCCGACCTGCTGCTGCTGGACCTGAACTTCGCGCCGGGCGAAGCCGACGGCGCGCATGGGCTCACGGTGCTGCGGCAACTCGCCGCACGCCGCGACGCGCCGGCAGTGATCGCCATGACCGCCTATGCCGAAGTCGATCTGGCGGTGCAGGCGCTGCAACTGGGCGCCGTTGATTTCGTCACCAAGCCCTGGGACAACGCCCGCATGGTGGCCAGCATTGCCGCTGCACTGGCGCGGCGCGCACCCGCCAGCGCAGCGGGCTCGCCGCTGCTGGGCGGCTCACCTGCCATGCAAGCCCTGCGCGCGCAGATCGCCAGCGTCGCGCCCACTGAAGCGAATGTGCTGATCCTCGGCGAAAACGGCGTGGGCAAGGAACTGGTGGCGCAGGCCGTGCACCAGGCCTCCAAGCGCACAGCCGGGCCTTTCCTGGCGGTGGACATGGGTACGCTGCCGGCCAGCACCTTCGAGAGCGAACTGTTCGGCCACCGCGCCGGCAGCTTCACCGACGCACGCCAGGCCCGTGCCGGCCGCTTCCAGGCTGCGCGCGGGGGCACCCTGTTCCTCGACGAAATCGGCAACCTGCCGCTGCCGCAGCAGGCCAAGCTGCTGACGGCGCTGGAGCGCAGGCAGGTCACGCCACTGGGCGCCGACACCCCCGAAGCGGTGGACGTGCGCATCGTCAGCGCCACCAACCTGCCGGAAGCCGGCTTGTTCGACCCTCAGCAGTTCCGCGCTGACCTGCTGTGGCGGCTCAACACCATCGTGCTGCGCGTGCCCCCACTGCGAGATCGCCCAGACGACGTGCTGCCGCTGGCCGCGCACTATCTTGCCCTCTACGCCCGTCAACACGGCAAGCCGCTGCGCGGGCTCAGCGAGGCAGCCGCCCAGGTCCTTCAAGGGCACGACTGGCCCGGCAATGTGCGCGCGCTGCGCCATGCATGCGAGCGCGCCAGCATCCTGGCCACCGGGTCGGTGCTTCAGCCAGAAGACTTTGCGCTGCCCCTCCATGCCGTTGCCGCCGTGGAGGGCAAGGCCCCGCTGCACCTCGCAAGACGCGAACGCGACGCCGTGGCAGCCGCGCTGGCGCAAGCCCAGGGCAACATCAGCCAGGCTGCCAAACTGCTGGGCGTGAGCCGCGCCGCCCTGTACCGGCGGCTGGAAAAACATGGGCTCTGACGGCACCGCCAATCCCACGCGACACCGCAGGACAGGCGTGGCCATCAGCGCGCTTGGCCTGTGCGCCATCAGCGCAGCCGCCGTGGCCTGCGCCGATTCGCCGCGCACCTTGTCGGCACTGGCGCTGACCGCAGCCGCTCTGCTTGCGCTGGGCTTGTACCACCTGCGCGGGCTGCGGGCGCCGGCACCCATCGCATTGGCAGAGCCGCCGCCCACCGCCGCCCAGCGCGATGCGGATCTGGTACAGCACCGGGCGCTGGAAGCGGCGCTCGCACATGCGCCGGTAGCACTTTGGCGTGTGGATGCGCTCGAAGCGCTGCCGCTGAACGTGGCCGCACGCCGGCTGATGGCACCGGGTGGCGCGCCCGGCGGCGTGGCTGCAGCTGCGCTGCGAGAACGGGTCGCGAGAACGCCAACCGAAGGCAGACACCGCGAAGTGCTGAGCTTCGAGGGCGAGCGAGGCAGCGAGCGTGCATTGATGGCCAGCGCACCGCTGCAATTGGGAAATGAGACCACGCGGCTGGTCGCACTGATGCCCATCGAATCGGAACTTGAAACCGAGGCCCTGGTGGCCTGGCAGCAACTGGTGCGGGTGCTGACGCACGAGATCATGAACTCGCTGACGCCCATCGCGTCGCTCTCTGGTAGCGCCATCGAATTGCTTGCCGAAGCCGCGCAGGCGCAACCGGACTTGGCTGAAGCGCTGGAGGCCATCGCCCGCCGGTCGGCACAGCTGCTGGCCTTCGTGGAAAGCTACCGCTCGGTCAGCCAGTGGCCGGCGCCGCAATGGCAGGTGGTGGAGGTGGCGCAGTTGCTGTCTGGCGTGCAGCACCTGGTGGCTGCGGACTGGTCGGCAGCGGGTGGCACGGTGCGTTGCGAAGTCACCCCTGACAGCCTGCAACTGCGCACCGATCCCGCCCAACTCGAACAGGCCCTGTTGAACCTGGCACGCAATGCGCTGGAAGCCTGTCTCCAGCGAACCGATCACCATGACCCCGGCGCCGCACCGGCTTTGCTGCTGCAAGCGCGCCTGGGTCGAGGCGGTCGACTGGCCATCACCGTCAGCGACAACGGTCCCGGCGTGGCCCCAGGCCTGGAAACCCAGGTCTTCACGCCCTTCTTCTCCACCAAGGCCCAGGGCCGCGGCATCGGGCTGGCGGTCGTGAGGCAACTGGTGCACGGCCTCGGCGGCACCGTGCGCCACGCCAAGCGACCAAGTGGCGGCGCCTGTTTCGTGCTGGGGTTCTGAGCCAGGCCGCAGTCGCTCAGCGCTTGTCCGGATACGGATCGTGCAGGCCCAGCCCGAGCAGGATCTGAGTTTCGCGGGCTTCCATGGCTTCGGCTTCGACGTCGTCGTCCTCGTGGTCGTAGCCCTGGGCGTGCAAGGTGCCGTGCACCAGCAGGTGGGCGTAGTGGTCGGCCACGGGGAGCTTGAGTTCCCTGGCTTCCTTCTCGACCACCGGCGCACAGAGGATCAGGTCGGCCATCACCAGCGGCTCGTGCTCGTAGTCGAAGGTCAGCACGTTGGTCGCGTAGTCCTTGTGACGGAACTCGTGGTTCAGGCGACGGCCTTCTTCCTCGCCGACGATGCGCACCGTGATCTCGCCCGGCGCTTCCAGCGCGGCGCGGATCCAGCGCATGACCTTGTGGCGCGGCAGTTGGGCGCGGTGCGCCGGGTCGGCGAACTGCAGCGAAAGGCTCAGCTCGGGCTTTGCAGCGGGCTTGACGCCGGCCATCAGCGCGTCTCCAGCTTGCGCTGCCGTTCATGCACGCGCTCGCGCTCTTCGCGCTGGCTGTCGTAAGCGTCGACGATGCGGGCCACCAGCGGGTGGCGCACCACGTCGGCCGAGGTAAAGCGGGTCATCGCAATGCCTTTCACGTCGCGCAGCACTTCGGCCGCGTCGATCAGCCCGCTGGGCATGCCGCGCGGCAGGTCGATCTGGCTCACGTCGCCGGTCACCACCGCCTTGGAGCCGAAGCCGATGCGGGTCAGGAACATCTTCATCTGCTCGGGCGTGGTGTTCTGCGCCTCGTCCAGGATGATGAAGGAATGGTTCAGCGTGCGGCCGCGCATGAAGGCCAGCGGCGCGATCTCCAGCGTGGCCTTCTCGAAGGCCTTGGTCACGCGGTCGAAGCCCATCAGGTCGTACAGCGCGTCGTACAGCGGGCGCAGGTAGGGGTCGACCTTCTGGGTCAGGTCGCCCGGCAGGAAACCCAGCCGCTCGCCGGCTTCCACCGCCGGGCGCGTCAGCACGATGCGCTGCACCGAGCTGCGCTCCAGTGCGTCCACCGCCGCGGCCACCGCCAGGAAGGTCTTGCCGGTGCCGGCCGGGCCGATGCCGAAGCTGATGTCGTGCGCCATGATGTGGCGCAGGTACTGTAACTGGTTTGGCGTGCGCGCGGTCAGGTCGGCGCGCCGGGTGTGCAGCACGATGTCGCCCTCGGCCGCGTCCGGCAGGTGCACCGGCGCGCCACCACGGCGCAGGTCGTCCAGCGCCAGCTGGAAGGTCTCGGCAGTGATGGGCTTTTTTGCCCGCTCGTAGAGCATCTCCAGCATCGCCAGCACGCGCTCGGCGTCGCGCTTGCTGCCATCGATCTTGAACGCGCCCTGCCGCCGCGTGATGCTCAGCGGCAGCATGGCCTCGATGGACCGCAGGTGCTCGTCCAACGGGCCGCAGAGGTGGGCCAGCCGTGTGTTGTCGAGCGGGGAAAAGGTGTGGCGGAGGATCATTGGGGCGCGATTGTGAGCCAAACGATAATCCCGCACATGATCGGTCGTCTCACGGGTTTGATTGCGGAAAAGTCCCCTCCGCTGGTGCTCATTGACGTGCAGGGCGTCGGCTACGAGGTGGACGTGCCGATGAGCACGTTCTACAACCTGCCGGGACTGGGCGAGAAGGTGACGCTGCTGGTGCACCAGGTGGTGCGCGAAGACGCCAACTTGCTCTACGGCTTCCTGACGGCAGAAGAGCGGGCCACGTTCCGCGAGGTCGTGAAGATCAGCGGCATCGGGCCGCGCACGGCGCTGTCCATTCTCTCGGGCCTGTCGGTCTCGGACCTGGCAGGCGCGGTGACACGGCAGGAAGGCGCGCGGCTGCAGAAGGTGCCGGGCATTGGCAAGAAAACCGCCGAGCGGCTGCTGCTGGAGCTCAAGGGCAAGCTGGGCGCCGAACTGCCGGGCGTGGGCGCCAGCGTGGCGACCGACGCGCAGGCCGACATCGTGCAGGCGCTGATGGCGCTGGGCTACAACGAGAAGGACGCGGCGGCGGCGCTGAAGAAGCTGCCGCCGGACGTGGGCGTCAGCGAAGGCATCAAGCTGGCGTTGAAGTCGCTGGGCTGAGTCCCTTCGGGCTCAATGTTCCAGCGCAGGGCCGGGCGCTGAAGCTCCGAGCGCGCGCACCGGCGCCTGCACGGTCAACTGCTCCGTCTTGCCGTCGGCATTCTTGAAGGTCAGCGTCAGCGGCACCTGGTCGCCGGCCTTCAGCGGCTGCTTCAGGTCCATCAGCATGACGTGGAAGCCGCCGGGCTGGAGCTTGACGGCCTTGCCGGCTGGCAGCTCCAGGCCGCCCGCCACTTCGCCCATCTTCATCACGTCGCCCACCATCTTCATCTCGTGCACTTCTGCCATGCCGGCCAGCGGCGTGGCCACGCTAACCAGCCGGCTGCCCTGGGCGGAGCGCAGTTGCATGAAGGCCCCGGTGGCCTTTTGCTGGGCGACGGTGCCGCGCACCCACAAGTCGGTCACCGCGGGCGGCTCGGCCAGCACTGCTGCGCTGGCAGCCAGCAGGCCCAGCGCCCATGTGGCTCGGGTGAAGAAGGACGGGGTCTTGAAAGCTTGCATCGGTGTTTTGTCTCCTGCTGTCGGGTGGCCATGAGATGCAGCCGCAGCCGCTCAGGCCCCCAGATGATCGCGCACCCGGGCCCCACCGTCGCTGCGCGTCATGCCGGCCGGCCATTCGCTTTCGCGCAGGCGGGCGCGGCTGAAGCGCGCGCTTTGGCGCTCGCGGCCATCGAGGATCTGGGTGCGCTTGAGGTTGGCGAAGATGCGCGAGACGGTCTCGGGCGAAGTGTCGATGATGGCTGCCATGTCCTTGATGGTCGGCAGGGGCGTATGGGCCTCCTCGCCGATCCACGGTGCGTCGTCCTCCGGCGCCAGCATCAGCAGCAAGGCCTTCAGCCGGTCCTGCGCCGAGCTGCTGCGCAGCGCCACCAGGTCCTCGCCGCGGCGCTGCTGCTGCAGCAGGCCTTCCATCAGGACCAGCCGGCGCTCGGCGTCACTGGCCAGCACCCGCCGGCGGGCTTCGCTGGGCACGATGGCGCGCGCGGTGTTGGCATACGGGTAGGCCGCCAGCAGTTCCAGGCCGATCAGGTCGCCAGGCAGCACGATCTGCATGAAGCGCTGGCCGTCCACCGTGGCCCGGTCCAGGCGCAACGCACCTGCCGTCAGCTGCCAGACCGTGCCCATGCCACCGGCCTCGAACAACACATCACCGCAGGCCAACTGCTGCACCGGGTCATCGCGCAGCGAAACTCGTGAATCAAAGGTCATGACGATCCGTCCCAGACGGCTTCCATTGGTACGACAAGGGCTGGCAGCGTGGGTTGCGGAAGATCAACAAACGGCAGCAAGCTAACTCAGGGAAAACACTGAATCATTGTAGACAGCCTGCACCCGACCCTGCCGGCCGAATGCATGCGCCTGCCCACGCTGCTGCCGGCGAGCCCCGGGCTGGACGGCGCCCCGGGTCTGGCGCCAGGGCCACCCGGCGGGTACCCCGAGGTGTACAGAGTCCGGCCCAGCCGCTCAACGTGGGATTGCCCGCCACCAGCAGGCGTGACACCGTCGGCACCACGGCCTGACCGAGGATCGCCAGCAAGGCGATCCAGGCGCTGCGGCGCAACAGGCGGGCGGTGAATGACCCCAGCGATTCCGCTTTCAAACAGACACGATGCCGACGATCAAGGATGTGGCCCAGCTCGCCGGCGTCGGCGTGGGCACCGCTTCGCGGGTGCTCTCCGGCCGCGGCTCGTTCTCGGCCAAGGCGGCAGCGCGCGTGGCCTCGGCGGTGCAGACGCTGGACTTCCGGCCGTCGACCATTGCCCGCGCGCTGGTCACGCAGGTCAGCGGCACCATCGGCGTCTATGTGCCGGACTTCAAGGGCCCGTTCTACGGCCCGATGCTGCATGCGGTGGAAAGCGAATTGCGCAGCCACGAGCGCCACATGGTCGCGGCCAATGGCTGCGGCCAGGCCAGCATGCGCCGCCAGGCCCAGGACGGCGTGCGCTTCCTGATGGACCGCGGCTGCGACGGCATCCTGGTGACCACCAACGCGCTGACCGATGCAGACCTGCTGGCCCTCCAGGAGCGTTTCCCGCATGTGGCCGTGGTCAACCGCGAAGTGGTGCGCATGAAGGCCGCATGTTTCTCGGTGGATCACCACGCCGCCGGCCGGCTGGCCGGGCGGGCCTTCCTGGACCACGGCCACCGGCAGCTGGCGGTGATTGCCGGCCTGGCCGAGGCGCCGGACAATCGGCAGCGCCTGCAGGGTTTTTTCGACGAGCTGGCCACGGCCGGCATCGCCCGCGAGCAGGTGCCCTGCGTGGACGGGCTTTTCACCGCCAAGGGCGGCTCGGAGGCCACCGGCGCGCTGCTGGCCGGCGGCGCACAATTCACCGGCCTGTTCTGCTGCAATGACCTGATGGCGATGGGCGCCATCGCCCGGCTGCATGCCGCCGGCAAACGCATGCCGGAAGAGGTTTCGGTGATCGGCTACGACGACGCCGACGAAATGGCCGCCTACCTCAGCCCCAGCTTGACCAGCATCCGCATCGCCATCGACAACATGGGCCTGAACGCCTGCCGCATGCTGCTGAACCAGTGCTACGCAATGTCGCTGCCGCTGGTGCACGAATTCCAGCCCGAGTTGGTGCTGCGCAACTCGCTGGGGCCGGCTCCCGGCTGAACGCCGCCTCCCCGCGCAGGCCCGGCCAGCGGCTCCCTTTGTGTCGACTGCGTAAATCACATACAGCTTCAAGACAGCCAGGCCGAAATCCTGGTCATGCAAGTCGCCGCCTCCACCACTGTCGCCAACGCCGCCAGCGCCAGCAGCGGCAGCTCGTCCACCACCGCCTCGCAGATCGCCGCGCTGCAAAAACAGTTGCAGACCCTGGCGCAGGACCTGAAGGACCTGGCCAAGGACGACACGCTGAGTGCCGAGGACAAGCAGAAGCAGCAGCAACTGCTGCAGATGCAGATGCAGTCGGTGCAGCAGCAGATCACCGCGCTGCAGAACAAGGCCACGCAGGACGCCGAGGCCAGGCGCAAGGCGAGCGAAGCCAAGTCCAGCGAATCGAAGGACACACAGGCGCAAGCGCAGTCCGATCCGGCCGACCCGCTGGCGGGCAAGAAGGACGAAGATCCCGCCCGCCGCCTGGGCCTGCAGATCGACACCTACGCCTGAGCGGCGACCGCAGGCCCGCAGGCCGCCCGATGCATTCAGGGCGGCAACGGACCGACCCGGCGCCAGGTCTCGCCGTCGCCCTCGCCCCCCTCGAAGTAGCGCAGCGTCTCGCTGCCAGGCGCGGTCTCCAGGCGGTGCAGGGCGTTCTCAAACAGGAAGAGGCCGCCGGCGATGGGCCGCAGCTTGAGTGGCCGCCCCTCACCGCGTTGCGCATACAAGGCGCCGTCCTTCACACGCAGCAAGCGGTCATCCGCCGCGGCCGAGCTGCCAGCGGCGCGCCACACGCCTTGCAGTTTCTCCAGTTCACTCACCGGCAGGTCCAGCTTGGGGCCATCCGGAAAGGGCTGGCCCAGGGCAATGGCTGCCACTCGCCGCCCCAGGTTGCCGACGTTCAGCGCGCTGCTGTCGCTGTTGTGCAGCACCACCACGCTGAGCTGCTCCGCCGGCAGCCAGATGAGCACCGACTTGAAGCCGTGGATGCCGCCGCCGTGCTGCAGCATGGGCTGGCCGCGCAGCGTCTCGGCATAAATGCCATCGCCGTAGGCCGCCTTCTGCGCCGGGGCGCCTTCGGGCGTGACCATGCGCAGGTAGGTCGCCGGCTTCAGCACCCGGCCGCGATGCAGGGCCAGGTTCCAGCGCCAGAGTTCGTCCACCGTGCTGACCAAGGCGCCGGCTGCGTGCGGTTGCGTCATGCTCACCAGGCCCGCACGCTCCACGCCCGCGGCGCCGCTGCTGTAACCCGACACCATGCCGGAAATGACGCGATCCGGATCGTCATACTGGGTGCGGCCCAGGCCCAGCGGCTGCAGCATGGCCGCCACCTGCGCGTGCCAGGTCTTCTTCGTGATGGCCTCGATCACCGCGCCCACCAGCACGTAGCCGGAGTTGTTGTACGCCCAGGACGCGCCGGGCGCGAAGTCCACCGGCTGGCCGCTGAACTCGGCGATCATCTCCGCGGTGCTCAGGTCCCGCCGAATGGGATTGCCCATGTAGCGCGGCAGGCTGGTGAAGCTCTTCACGCCCGAGGTGTGGTTGAGCAGTTGCTGCAGCGTGATGCCGTCTGCGCCGGGGTAGCTCGGCAGGTATTTGGACAGCGGATCGTCCAGCTTCGCCAGTCCCTGGTCCACCAGTTGCAGCAAGGCCGCCGCCGAGAACTGCTTGGTCACCGAGCCGATGCGCAGCACCTGGTCCGGCGACAGCGGCACGCCAAGCTCGATGCTGGCCATGCCACGCGCGCTGCGGTAGAGCACCGTGTCGCCACGGGCCACCAGCATCACCGCGCCGGGCCCATCGGCCGGCACTGCGTTGGCGAGCAGCGTGTCCAGCTGCGCGCGCAGCTCGGCAGGTGCCGGCGCCGCCGCCAGGACCTGCAGGACGGGACTGAAGGCAATGACCGCGACTGCAGCGAGCCGGATGCCATGGCCGAACAAGCGGCGACGGGCGGGCACAAGGTTGTGAGTAGGCATGGGATTTTGGCCAGACATGGAAGATGCCAAGCCTCCCACCGTGACATGGGCGCTTCAAGCCGCCTGCGACGAAGCGGGCAATGAAAGGGACGAGCCGCGACGAGCTTTCGGCGCCGCAGGGCATCTGCCAAGCCACCCGTCCAGAAACCGCACCATGTTCGCGGCCGTTCCGCTGCAAGACTGAGCCCCGCCACGGTCCCGGCCGGCCATAATCCCTGTATGTCCATCCAGACCGACGATTTCGGCCCCGCCGCCAGCCGGCCGGCCCGTGTGGTCACCGCGCAACCGGTGACGCCGCAGGAAGAAGCGCAGGAACGCGCGCTGCGGCCCAAGGGGCTGGACGAATACGTCGGCCAGCTGAAGGCGCGCGAACAGCTGGAGATCTTCATTGGCGCGGCCAAGAAGCGCAGCGAGGCGCTGGACCATGTGCTGCTGTTCGGCCCGCCGGGGCTGGGCAAGACCACGCTGAGCCACATCATTGCCAATGAGCTGGGCGTGAACCTGCGCCAGACCAGCGGTCCGGTGCTGGAAAAGCCCAAGGACCTGGCGGCCATCCTGACCAATCTCGAGAAGAACGACGTGCTGTTCATCGACGAGATCCACCGGCTCTCGGCCGTGGTCGAGGAAATCCTGTACCCGGCGCTGGAGGACTACCAGATCGACATCATGATCGGCGAAGGCCCGGCCGCCCGCTCGATCAAGCTGGACCTGCAACCCTTCACGCTCGTGGGCGCCACCACCCGCGCCGGCATGCTGACCAACCCGCTGCGCGACCGCTTCGGCATCGTCACCCGGCTGGAGTTCTACACCGACGAGGAACTGGCCCGCATCGTGACCCGCTCGGCGCGGCTGCTGAACGCGCCCATCGACGTCGAAGGCGCGACCGAAATCGCCCGCCGCAGCCGCGGCACGCCGCGCATTGCCAACCGCCTGCTGCGCCGCGTGCGCGACTACGCCGACGTCAAAGGCACCGGCCGCATCACCCGCGAAATGGCCGACGCCGCGCTGAAGATGCTGGACGTGGACTCACGCGGCTTCGACCTGATGGACCGCAAGCTGCTCGAAGCCGTGGTGCACCGCTTCGACGGCGGCCCGGTCGGCCTGGAAAACGTGGCCGCCGCGATTGGCGAAGAGCCCGGCACGATCGAAGACGTGATCGAGCCCTACCTGATCCAGCAGGGCTTCCTGCAGCGCACGCCGCGTGGGCGGGTGGCCACCTTGATGGCTTACCGCCACCTGGGTGTGACGCCACCGCAGCGGGGCAGCGATCTGTTCGAGGGTTGAGCGACCACCGAGCTGGCCTCGGTTCCCCTGGCTCGCCTCCGCCACGGCGGTGCTTCAAATAAATGGGGTCAGAGTCAATTTATCGGGCACGCCGGTTCCAGCGAGTTGAGGTATCTCAAGATAAATTGACTCTGACCCCATTTATTTTCACGCGACCTCGGCGCGGCACCACGCACTGGGATTCAAACGCTCAGTCCGACCGAAAAGGTATCGGCCTCGGGGCCGCACTCAAGACCGCCGGCTGCGCTTGCTGCACCGCATCGCGTGCTGCAGCCGCCTCCAGCGTCGGATACGCAATCGAGCAGAGTTGCGAGTTGATGCGGCGCAGCTCGGTCAGCAGGTCCAGGTGCAGCGAGCTGGTCTGGATGCTCTCCGGTGTGTTGCCATGCAGGCGGTCGAAGTGGTTGGCGGCGCAGGCTTGCACGCGGTCGCGGAAGCGGCGTTTCTGGGCCAGCAGGTCGCGGGCTTCCTGTTCGTTGCCGCTGAGGAAGACGCTCATCGCCAGCCGGTGATTGCTCAGCAGCTGGCCGTGCAGCTCGGCCAGTTCGGCAATGCCGGCCTCGGAGAAGTTGCGGCCGGGGCGGATCTTCTTGTCCTCCAGGTCCTGCAGCACCCGCTCGGCCGCGTCGCCGATCTGTTCCATGTTGATCGTGAAGGCGAGGATGTCGGCCCAGCGCCGGCCCTCGCGCTCGGACAGCGAGCTGCGCTGGATCTTGGTCAGGTAGTACTTGATGGCCGAATACAGCGTGTCGACCTGGTCGTCCAGGCGGCGCAGCTCGGCCGACAGCGCCAGGTCGTTGTCGCGCATCACCGGCAGCAGGCCGCGCAGCATGGTCTCGACCAGGTCGGCCTGGTGCAAAGCCTCGCGCGCGGCGCAGGACATGGCAAGTTGCGGTGTGTCCAGCACCTCCGGGTCCAGGTGGCGCGGGCCAGTGGCGTGAAGCGCGAGCGCATTCGGCGAGACAGGTGGCGTCTCGCCCCAGCGGCCGACCAGCCGCGCCATCGCGCCGGTGGCCGGCAGGAACAGCAGCGCGCAGGCCAGGTTGAAGCTCAGGTGGAACAGCACCACCCACGAAGCGGCGCCCGGCCGCAGCGGCCCGAGCGACTGCGCCAGCCCGTGCACAAAAGGCGCGGCGAGCAAGCCGCCCGCCAGTTTGAACAGGAAGTTGCCCAGCTGCACACGACGACCTTCGATGGGCGCGTGCATGGTCGTCAGCAGGCTGCTGAGGCCGCTGCCCACGTTGGCGCCCAGCACCAGGCCAAACGCCACTTCCAGCGAGACGATGCCGGTGCCAGCCAGCGCGGCGGTGAGCAGCACCGCGGCCAGGCTGGAGTAGCTCATCAGCGCCAGCACCGCGCCGACCAGCAGCTCCAGCGGCGCGTCGTTGCGCACACCGCCAAGCAGCATCTTCATCTGCGGCGCGGCCAGCAAGGGCTCGGTCGCCAGGCCGATCAGGCGCAATGCCAAGGTGATGATGCCCAGGCCGATCAGCACGCCGCCCAGGCGGCCCGCGGTGCTGCCCTCTTGCGACAGGTGCAACACCACGCCAGCCAGCAGCAACAAGGGCGACAGCCAGGCCAGGTTGAAGGAGAACAGCAGCGTGACCAGGCCGGTGCCGACGTCTGCGCCGCGCAGCACTGCCAATGCGGTCGACAGCGACATCAGGCCCTGGCTGACGAAGGATGACGCGATCAGGCTGGTGGCCCCGCTGCTTTGCACCAGCGCCGTGACGCCCAGCCCCGCCAGCGCCGCGCTGGCGCGCGTGCCGGTGCTGGCCTGGATCAGCCGGCGCAGCCCTGCCCCGAACACCTTCAGGATGCCGGTGCGGACCAGGTGGGTGCCCCACACCAGCAGCGCAATCGCCGCCAGCAGGTTCAGCAGGTACAGCATGACGAGAAACGTGTGCCTTTTTGCCTGGTTTGGCCGGCCGAAGGGCCAGCCTTTTGGAAGGACTCAGGGCCGCTCACCTCGCGACAAGCGGGCCTGGATGTCATCGATGACAGGCAGCAGTTCGGCCACGCTGTCGATGACGTAGTGTGCCCCCGCTTCGCTCAGCTGGGATGCGGCTTTTTCACGCCTCCGGGCTTGTTCTGCAACGCCCAGCGATTGCCACTCGGCCAGCGACAGGCCCATCGCATTGCCGCTGACCGAAACGCCCACGGCCCAGGTGCCGGCGTTCAGGCCTTCCTGCAGGCCCACGCCGGTGTCGTCGACCTTGACCACGCTGTGTGCCGGCCACACGCCCAGGTCGGCAAAGCAGCGATACATCATCAGCGGAGAAGGCCGGCCCTCGGCCAGGTCGCCGGCGCAAACCAGGTTGTCGGCGACCAGGCCCTGGGCCTGCGCCAGTGGCGTGAGGACTTGCATGATGGGCCGGTTGTAGCCCGTCGTGGAGCCGATCTTCAGGCCGCGTGCGCGCAGCGCGGCCAGCATCAGCGGCGCGCCGGGAATGGCCTCGGCGAAGTCGGCCACCACGGCGGCGTTCATCGGCGTGAAGACTTCGTAGAGGTGATCCACGTCGGCGTCGCTGAACGGCTGGCCGTGGCGCGCCAGCCATTGGGCCGCGACCTCCGGCAACTGGCCCAGCGCGTGGATGTGGTCCCACTTGGCCATGCCCATCGGGCCGCGGGCCTGGTCGATGCCGAGCTTCACGCCGTAGCGCTCGAACAGGCGCACAAACGCGCCCATCGGCGCGCAGGAGCCGAAGTCCAGCAGCGTGCCGGCCCAGTCGAAGACGACGGCCTTGAGTGGATCGGTGGCAGGGAGGGATGTGTTCGATGTCATGGGATGTTCTGCGAGGGGCTCACCAGTCACCGAAAACGTCCTCGGCGATGCCGAAGGCGGTGCTGGCGCCAGTGCCGCTGGTGACCAGCACGACACGCGTGGCTTCGTCAGGACTGTCGATCAGGCAGTCGGTGCTGGCGGACGAGGGGTAGAGGCCGACCCAGCGCTCGGTCACCGTGGCCTCGCGCAGCTTCAGCGTCTCGCGCAGGTGGCGCAGGATGATGTCGTCCACGCGCTGGTCGGCAAACGGCAGCGGCGCGGCACCGTAGTGGTGGGAGTCACCCACCACCAGCGAGCCATCGGCACTCTGCACGACGATCAGGTGGATGCCGTGCTGCAGCGACTCGCCCTCCTCGCGCTGCATCTGCGCCAGCAGCGGCGCGGCCTCCGGCAGCTTGCTGTAGCCGTGGTAGCGCACCAGGCTCAGGTCGGCCATGACCGAGCCCGGCAGCTGGAAGCCCGGCTCGGGCCGCACGCGCAACATCTGCAGCTGGCACAGGCGCAGGTCATGAGGCGCAATGCGTTCGGCAAACAGGCCGTGGAGCTCGGTGTTGGTGCAGACGGCCACGCGCTCGGCATGCAGCACGGCGCGCGAGGTGCGCACGCGCGGCGTGGCCACCTCCAGCACCGCCTCGCCGAAGCGGAACATCACGCCGTGGACCTCGGCCAGCCACTGCGCCAGCAGCGCGATGGCGGTGCGCGACTCGACGCGCATCTCGTGCGGGCTGTACAGCACGCCTTGTGCGCCGTCCAGCTGCAGCGAGGGTGCGCGGCGCGCGGCCTCCGGCAGGTCCAGCAGTTCGCAGCCCTCGCCCATCTCGGTGCGCAGGAAGGCCTCCACCACCGCCAACGCCTGCGGGCGGAATGCCGTCAGGTACAGGCCCTGGTGCACAACCGCTATGCCGGCCTGCGGGGCCACCTCGCCCCACACCTGGCGGGCGCGGCGCGCGCGGCGCCAGGTGTCGCCCGCGCCCTGGCCGGTGACGGTGATGAAGCCGAAGTTGCGGATGGACGCGCCCACGCAGGCTGCGTCGCGCTCGACGACGCAGACCTTGAGGCCGCGGCGCGCGGCCGTGTAGGCGTGGGCCAGGCCGACGATGCCGGCGCCAACGACGATGAGGTCGTAATGCAATGGGTGAGTTGAAGAGCAGGTCACGTTCGATTCAGGCGTCTCAATGTGCAGGTGCCCGCCAGGCCTGGGTGCGGCGCTGGGCCCAGGCGGACAGCGCCATGTACAGCAGGCTGACCACCGTGGAGGTGGCAACGATCAGCACCGCCATGGCCGAGGCCGGGCCGATCTCGCCCGCGTCGTCGAGGTTCAGGATGGCCACCGAGGCCAGCTTGGAATTGGGCGTGTAGAGGAAGACCACGGCCGAGATCGTCGTCATCGCGTTGACGAAGAAGTAGCGCGACACGTCGATCAGCGCCGGCAGGCAGATCGGCAGCGTGACGCGCCAGAAGGTGCGGTAGAACGGCACTTTCAGCGAGGCCGACACGGCTTCGAATTCAGGGTCGATGGCCTTCAGCGCGGTGACCAGGGTCAGGTGACCGGTGGTGTAGAAGTGCACCACCGTGCACAGCACCAACAGCGCAAAGGTCTGGTACAGGCCATTCAGCGGGTTGCCCGGCGCGTTGAAGAAGAAGATGCAGCCCAGGCCCAGCACTAGGCCAGGCACCGCCATCGGCAGCATGGCCATCAGCCGCAGCAGCGGGCGCAGCGCGTCCAGCCCGCGCGTCTTCTCCATCAGGTAGGCGCCGATGAAGACCACCACCGGGCCGATCAGCGCAGTGCTGGCGGCCAGCTTCAGGCTGTTGATCAGTGCGTCGCCAAGCTCGGCGTCCACCAGGCCCATGGTGTAGTGCTGCAGGCTCAAGGAAAGGTTGTAGGGCCAGAAGCTGACGAAGGAGGCGAACACGGCCATGCCGAACATGGCCAGCATCAGCGCGGCGATCAAGCCGCAGTAGGCGGTCATCAGCGCATCGAAACCCGGCGCGCGGCGCGGCACCAGCGCCACGGCACGGGCACTCAGCAAAGCCATCTGCCGGCGCTGCACGAAGTGGTCGACAACGAAGGTCAGCACGGCGGGCGCGAGCAGCAGCAGCGCGACCACCGCGCCACGCTGGAAGTCCTGCTGGCCGATGACCAGCTTGAAGACATCGGTGGCCAGCACGTTGTAGTCGCCGCCCACCACCTTGGGCACGCCGAAGTCGGTGATGACCAGCGTGAAGGTGACCATCGCGGCCGAGATCAGCCCGTAGCGCGCGCCTGGCAGCGTGATGGTGAAAAACCTGCGCCAGCGCGTGGTGCCCAGCGCGTCGGCCGCTTCGTAGAGCCGGGCATCGGCCAGCGACAGCGCGGTCACCAGGATCATCAGCGTGTGCGGGAACACCGCGAAGCACTCGGCCAGCACGATGCCGGACGCGCCGTAGATGCCGTCGAAACCCAGCGCAAGCCAGAAGTCCTTGGCCATGCCCTGGTTGCCGAACCAGTAGATCAGCGAGATGGCCGACAGCAGCGACGGCGCCAGCAGCGGCAGCAGGCTGATGGTGCGGAACAGGCCCTTGAGCGGCATCATGCTGCGGGTCAAGGCATAGGCAAAACCAAACGCCAGCGGCAGCGTGAGCAGCACCACCAGCACCGACACGAAGACGCTGTGGCCCAGGCTTTGCAGCAGCGCGGGTGAGCCCAGGTAGCTGACAAAGGCACCCCAATGGCTGCTGTCGCCGGACGTGGGCCTGAAAGCCTGGGCCAGCAGCGCCAGCAGCGGGCCGATCAGGCCGACCAGCAGCAGCGCGGCAACCGCCAGCAGTCCCAGGTGGGCAATGCGGTCCGTCCAGTGCACCCGCTGGCGCGGCGCGCTGGCCACCAGCACGGCGCCAGCCTGGTCGGGAAACAGCAAGCGTTTGAGCAACATGCGCTTCGGCTCAGCTTGCGGCCGGGAACACGCGCAGCCGATCGGTGCGCAAGGCAAAGCGCAGCGTGCGGCCTTCGCTGACCTCGAACTCGTCCATCTGGTTCAGCGAGAACTGCAGCAGCAGCGTCTCGGTCAGGCCGTCCACGCGGATCGTCGCGAGGCAGTTGCCGCCCAGGAACTCGACGTGCTCGACCCGGCCTCCGCACAGACCAGGCGTGTCAGCCGCCAGTGGGCCGACGACGCGGTCCTCCGGCCGCAGGTACAGCAGCACTGGCGCGCCGGGCCGGAAGTCGCTGCCCTGGCCTGCGGGGCATTGCCAACGGTGTGCGCCGCAGCGGAACCAGCGGTCGCCCTCCGCCACCGCTGGCAGCCGGTTGACCTTGCCGACAAACTCGGCCACGAAGGCCGAAGCCGGCTCGCGGTAGATCTGCAGCGGCGTGCCGACCTGCTCGATGCGGCCGCGGTTCATCACCACGATGCGGTCGGCCACCGAGAGGGCCTCTTCCTGGTCGTGCGTGACCATGATGGTGGTGAGGCCCAGCTGGCGCTGCAGCGCGCGGATCTCGTTACGCAGCCGCACCCGCACGATGGCGTCCAGCGCCGACAGCGGCTCGTCCAGCAGCAGCAGCCCAGGAGACGTGGCCAGCGCGCGCGCCAGCGCCACGCGCTGCTGCTGGCCGCCGGACATCTGCGCCGGGTATTTGGCGCCGCTGCCCGGCAGGCCGACCAGCGCCAGCAGTTCCTCGACCCGCGCGGCCACTTGTGCCCGAGGCAGGCGCCGGTTGACCAGGCCGTAGCCGACGTTGTCGGCAATGCTGAGGTTGGGGAACAGCGCGTAGGACTGGAAGACGATGCCGTAGTCGCGCGCGGCCGGCGGCAGGCGGGAGATGTCCCGCCCGGCTTGCACCAGCGTGCCGGCGCTCTGGGTTTCCAGCCCGGCAATGATGCGCAGCAAGGTCGTCTTGCCGCAGCCCGAAGGCCCGAGGAAGCAGACGAACTCGCCTGGCGCGATGGCCAGGTCAATGTCTTCCAGCGCGGTGAAAGCGCCGAACTGCTTGGCCACGCCTTGCAGCGACAGGCAAGGTTCGCGGCTTGCCGACACGTCGCCTGCCGGGGCTTGGGTTTGGGCTTGCAGCATCGCGGGCCAGCCTGGGCTTACTTCTTCTTTTCGCTCTTGACGTCGTAGCGCTTGGTCCACTCGGCCAGGATGCGCTCGCGGTTCGCCGCGGCGAATTCGAAGTCCATCTTGATCAGGCGGGACTCGTAATCGGCCGGGATGTTGGGCAGCTTGGGCGCGACGCCGGGCTGGGCCGTCAGCGCGAAGTTCTTGCCGTAGAGCAGCATCGCGTCCTTGCTCGAAGCCCAGTCGGCCAGCTTCTTCGCTGCCGCCAGGTTCTTGGTGCCCTTGTGGATGCCAAACGATTCCAGGTCCCAGCCCAGGCCTTCCTTGGGGAACACCAGCTCGATGGGCGCACCCTTGGCCTTGTTGGACTGGCCGCGGTACTCGAATGAGATGCCGGCCACAAACTCGCCGGCCGCCGCCATGTTGCAAGGCTTGGAGCCGGAGTGGGTGTATTGCGCGATGTTCTCGTGCAGCGCGTCCATGTACTTCCAGCCGCCGCCCTTGCCTGCATCGTCGCCCCACAGCTGCAGCCAGGCGACCACGTCGAAATAGCCGGTGCCCGATGAGGCCGGGTTGGGCATCACGATCTGGCCCTTGTACTCGGGCTTGGTCAGGTCCTTCCAGCTGGTGGGGATGGGAATGTTCTTCTTCTTGGCCTCGACGGTGTTGAAGCAGACGGTGGCACCGAACACGTCCATGCCCCACCAGGCCGGCGGCGACTTCTTGTCACGGTACTGCGGCATGATCGCGTCGAGGTTCAGCGGCGCGTAGGCTTCCAGCATGCCTTCGCGCGCCATCAGCGCCATGCTGGATGCCGCCACGCCCCAGACCGCGTCGGCCTGCGGATTGGCCTTTTCGGCCAGCAGCTTGGCGGTGATGACGCCGGTGGAGTCGCGCACCCACTTGATCTCGATGTCCGGGTTGACCTGGTTGAACGCCGCCTGGTAAGCCTTCAGCTGGTCGGTCTCCAGCGCGGTGTAGACGGTCAACGAAGTCTTCTCGGCCAGGGCACCGGTGGCGGCCACAAGGCCGATCACGGCAGCCAACATCGATTTCAGAAAGCGCATGCAAACTCCTGCAGATGAATGAACGGTCCTTGCGACGGTGCTCGCAAGATCAAGACCAGCCTCGCATTCTGCGGATTGAAGATGAAAGATTGTTGACAATCTCCAAACTGGCGCGAGTTCCCCTAAGATTCCGGCATGAGCACACCGACCATTGCACAGCTTCAGGGCACCTCGCTGCCAAGCTTGGTGCAGACCGAGATCGAACGCATGATCCTGAGCGGCGAGCTGGGCGCCGGAGCCAAGCTGCCGGAGGCCGCGCTGGCCGCTCAACTGGGCGTTTCGCGCGGGCCGCTGCGCGAGGCCTTTCGCATGCTGGAGCAGGCCGGCCTGGTGCGCACCGAGAAGAACCGCGGCGTGTTCGTGCGCGAGCTGCCCATCGCCGAGGTGCTGGAGATCTTCGAGGTGCGCGCGATGATGGACCAGTACGTGGGCCGCAAGCTGGCCACCACGCTGAAGGCTCCCGAGGTGCGCGAGCTGCGCAAGCTGGTCGACGCGATGGACAGCGCCGCCAAGGCAAGCGACGCCAACGACTTCCACCAGCTCAACCTGCAGCTGCACGACCGCCTGCTGGAGCTGGCCGGCAATGCCAAGCTGACGGCCACCTACCGCAAGCTGATCAACGAACTTTCGCTGCACCGCCGGCAAAACCTGACGGCGGAGTCGATGGCGATCTACGCCCGCGAGCACCGGCAGATCGTCAAGGCGATTGCCGCTGGCGACGCCGAGGCCGCGGGCGATGCCATGTTCCAGCACACGATGAACAGCCGCGAGCGCACGCTGCAGAACCACGTGAAGGCGCAGCAAGCGCAAGGGGCTGCGAATGTCGCTCACCTTGGCTGACATCGAAACACTGTTCGCAGCGCATGGCGGCACGATGTACAGCGGCGAGCCGGTCACGCAGACCGAGCACGCGCTGCAGACCGCCCGGCTGGCCGAGCAGGCCGGCGCCGACGACGAACTGGTGACGGCCGCGCTGCTGCACGACCTTGGCCATTTGCTGACGGCCGCAGCGCATGGCGACACGCCCACGCTGCACGGAGTGGACGACCAGCACCAGACCGCCGTGCTGCCACACCTGAAGCCGCTGTTCGGCCCGCGCGTGCTGCGCGCCATCGCCGGCCACGTCAACGCCAAGCGCTACCTTTGCGCGACCGACGATGGCTACCGCGAACAGCTGTCGGCCGATTCGGTGCGCAGCCTGGCGCTGCAGGGCGGCGTGTTCAGCGCGCAGCAGGCGCGGGCCTTCATTGCCGCACCAGGGGCCGCCGAGGCGGTGCAGCTGCGCCGCTGGGACGACGCAGCCAAGACCGCGGGCCTGTCCACGCCTGACCTGGCGCACTACCTGGCCCGCGCACGGCGCTGCCTGCTGGCGGTGGCGCCTTGAGCGGCGGCACACCCGGCAGCGGCTGGGTGCTGCTGGCGGTGCTGGGCGCGGCATTGCTGCATGCGAGCTGGAACGCGCTGATCAAGTCGTCCACCGACAAGGCGCTGGACACCGGACTGATCCACGGCCTGGGCACGCTGGTCGCGCCGCCGCTGATGCTGTGGCTGGGCCTGCCGGATGCTTCGGCCTGGCCTTACATCCTGGCTTCGACGGCGATCCACATCGGCTACTACATCGCGTTGGCTGGCGCCTACAAGCACGGCGACTTGGGGCTGACCTATCCGCTGATGCGCGGCTGCGCACCGTTGCTGGTCGCCCTTTGCAGCCATGCGCTGATCAGCGAAAGCCTGTCCTTCATGGGCTGGGCCGGCGTGCTGACCATTTGCACCGGCGTGCTGGCGCTGGGGCTGTCACGCCATGCAAACGAAGGCGACCCGGCGCGCCGCCGCAAGGCGCTGCGCTTTGCGCTGCTCAACGCCGTGTTCATTGCCGGCTACACGCTGGTGGACGGCGTGGGCGTGCGCGTCTCGGGTGACGCCGGGCGCTATGTCGCCGCACTGTTCCTGCTCGACGGCCTGCCCTACCTTTCGCTGGTGCTGTGGCAGCGCCGCGCGCAATGGCCCGCCACGCGCGCCTACATGACGGCGCGCTGGCCGGTTGCACTGGGCGGCACGGTCGCGTCGCTCGGCAGCTACGGCATTGCGCTGTGGGCCATGACGCTGCTGCCGGTGGCGATGGTGGCCGCCATGCGCGAGACCTCGGTGCTGTTTGCCGCGCTGATCGGCACGCTGCTGCTGCGCGAACCCTTCGGCTGGCAGCGCGCTGGCGGCACCGCGGTGATCGTCGCCGGCATCATCGTGCTGCGGCTGCACTGAGGGCCAGCCGGGGCCGCCGGCACGCCTCGTGCTTACGTCTGAACCCGCTGATTTCTGGCGTGTTTTCATTCCCCAAAAATATGTGATGCATATACGTTAGAAATCTTGTGGAACTGTGGCGAAGGCTTTATGCTGACGTTCATGGCGTTGACACAACGCTGACACGAGCCCGCTACTGCCCTCACGGCAGCGCGGTGCCGGGCCAGCGTGCAAGGGACACGATTCCTCGCGTCAGCGTCTGCTTCTTGGCTGGTCTGCGCCCCATGAGGGCGCCGGCTTGCTCCCGGCCGTCGCGCACCCCAAACACGCGAGCGGTAGCCGACCCGCAACAAGCGGGCAGCACCTCCCCCAACCCCTAGGAGTTCCTTGTGTCTCGAAACATTGCGGATGTCGTTCTCGGCGGGTCGAAGCGCCGATTCACGGGCCTGACCCTTGCCAGCCTGCTGGCCATCACTTCGTGGGGCCTGCACGGCACCGCGCTGGCGGCCGACCCGACCACGGTCATCGCCTCCATGCCCGGCGCCGAAAAGGGCGCCCAGCCCTACGGCGCCATGGTCCAGGCACCGGACGGCTATGTGTATGGCACCGCGCTGACCAACTCGCCCGACAGCGGCTGGGGCCTGGTGTTCCGCGTCAAGACCAACGGCAGCGGCTACAAGGTGGTGCACACCTTTGACGGCTCGACCGAAGGCGGCTCGCCGCGCGGTGACCTGATGGTCGGCAGCGACGGCTCGGTCTACGGCAATGCCTCGACCGGCCAGGGCGCAGCACAATACGGCAGCCTGTGGAAGTACGTGCCCGGCGGCAAGTTCAAGCTGCTGCACGTGTTCAACGGCAGCGACGGCGCCTACCCCGGCGGCGCGCTGGTGCAGGACAGCAAGGGCCTGCTGTATGGCTTTGCCATCGGCGGCGGCGAGTTCGGCCGCGGCGCGATCTTCAAGATGCAGCCCAGCGGCGAGAAGTTCACCGTCATCCACAGCTTCGCTGGCGACGCCTCCGGCGGCAACCCGCACGGCCTGGCACTGGGCACCGACAACCTGCTCTACGGCGTGACCTCGAGCGGCGGCAACACCGGCGAAGGCGTGGCCTTCAAGATGGCCCGCGACGGCAGCGGCTTCCAGGTCCTGCATTCGTTCGACAGCACCGTCGAAAGCATCAACCCGCAGGCCAGCCTGGTGACGAACCCGGCCGACGGCTATGTGTACGGCACGACCAACAGCAACGGCGCCGACTACGGCTCGGTCTACCGCTTCAACGGCGCGGGCAACTTCCAGACCGTGCTGAAGTTCGACGACATCACCAACGGCGAATTCCCGACCTCGCCGCTGGTCGTCGGCCCGAACGGCCACCTGTACGGCAGCGCGCCTTACGGCGGCCCGAGCCGCAGCTACGGCACGCTGATCGAAATCGACCCCGCTACCAGCAAGCTGGTGGGCGTGGTCTCGCTGACCGACAGCGCCTTCGCGGTGCAGGCTGGCCTGACCAAGGGCAGCGACGGCATGCTGTACGTTCCCGCCTACGCTGGCGGCGCCAACAGCGCTGGCGCGATCCTGAAGGTGGACCCGGCGGCCTTCCCGGCCCCCATCCTGCCCAAGCCGGCGGTGCAGTTCTACATCGACCAGATCAACCCGCCGATGACCACCAGCAACACGACGCCGGGCAAACTCATGAAGCTGGCCTGGTACTCGCAATACGCCGACTCGTGCGCCGTCACCGGCACCTGGGACTCGGGCCAGGTGGCGACTGAAGGCACCAAAACCATCAGGCAGACCGAATTGGGCGACTACCCCTACGTGCTGACCTGCTCGAACGCGCAAGGCTCGACCAGTTCGACCCAGGTCCTGCACGTGCTGCCCAAGCCCTGAGCGTGCCCCCAAGGACCGGGCTTTGCCCGGCCCGCCCCCCGAGGGGGATGAGGAAACTTGGGACGGCCCGGCGTTTCCTCATGCAACCACGTCCGAACGGTGCCTTCGCCCTCGCACGGCGCCGTTCGTCCGCGCCGGGCGCCCCGCCACGCCAGGCGGAGCGTCCGGCGCGCCTGCTCCTGCTTGTATCCTCGCCGGCATGAACTCCCAGTTTCCGTCCTCGGCCAGTGAAGCCGACCTGGCCTTGCGCCGCCACACCGAAGCGCTGGGCAATGAACTGCAGACTGCCGTCGGCGCGCTGCTCGCCGCCATCGAAGACAAGGGCGCTCGCGACCAGAAAGCCTTCCAGGCTGCACTCGGCCTGGGCCAATCTGCCGTCTCCCGGCTGCTGTCCTCGGTGCGCAGCGGCGACCCGCTGACCACGCTGGTCAACATCCCCGGCGCCCAGGTGCTGGCCCAGATGCTGCGCGGCGCCGAGCGCACCAAGCTCGATCCTGGCCACCTCTCGCGCGCTGCCGCCGCGGTGCAGGCCTTCGAGACTTTTGTCGACGTGCAGTTCGGCGACCGCGCCACGCTGGACACGGTGCTCAGCGAATGGGTGCTGGAGTCGCGCGCCGCGATCGAGTTGCGCCAGAAGACGCTGGCCTTCAAGGCCACCAGCGCACTGCGCGGCGTGCAGGCCGACCTGGTGCTGTCCACCGGCATCGTCTACCCCTCGCGCGACAACCCCGAGCGCCATGACGGCCTCGGCATCGACGCCTTGCTGGGCTGCCGGCGCCTGAAGCCTTCGGGCCTGCTGCGGCTGAACTTCTCCTCGCTGAGCCCGGAAGAAAGCCGCTTCAAGGCGCTGAGCCTGAACGGCCAGCCGGTCTCCGGCATGGAAGACCTGCTGCTGCGCCAGTTCTCCAGCGTGCAGCCCGAGCAGTTGCAGACCGAACAGAACGGCCGCGTGATCCAGACCTCCGTCTTCGGCCTGCCGCTGAGCCGCGAGCAGGGCCGCGGCCACGACATCGTCTACGTGCAGGTCTACAACAACGCCCACCGGGCCCGCCGCGGCGCCGGTGGCCCGACCAGCGGCATGGCCGCGCACGCCGAGCCGCCGACCGAATGCTGCGTGATCGACGCGCTGCTGCACGACGACGTCTGGCCCGACATCCAGCCCGAGCTGCGGCTGTACGACACGGTGATCCGCGGCATTGCCCACCCGGACGACCCCAGCCGCTTCGGCGACCGCATGGACATGGTCGAAACCGTGCAGTTCCTCGGCCGCGGCCCGGAAGCCTTCCGGCTGCCGGAATATGCGCGTTACCCGGAGCTGATCCGCCTGGCCTGCGCCGAGCGCGAGTGGGACGCCAGCAAGCTGCGCGGCTACCGCATCAAGGTGCGCTACCCGATCTACGGCTCGCAAATCGGCATGGCCTTCCGGCTGCTCGACTGAGAAGTATCGGCAGGCCGGCGGCAAAGTACCGGCACAAAACATCCAGAGTTCCTATCGTCGGACAAGTCGGCACCCCAGCCGAACCAAGGAGACGACATGGACACCACGGGCCGCCTGGCGGGAAAACATGTGCTGCTGACCGGCGCCGCCGGCGGCATCGGACTGGCCGTTGCGCAGGCCTGCCTGGCCGAAGCCGCGCGCTGCACCATTGCCGACATCGGCAGCGCAGCTTCCGCCGGCGTGCAGGCCTTGCAGGCCGCGCATCCCGAAACACTGCGCTACCAGCAGGCCGACGTGGCGCAGGCCGCCAGCATCGCGGCGCTGGTGGAAGCGGCCAGCGCCGGCTTCGGCGCCATCGACGTGCTGTTCAACAACGCCGCGGTGTTCGACATGGCCCCGGTGCTGGAAGCCGACGAAGCCTCTTACCAGCGCCTGTTCGACATCAACGTGAAAGGCATGTTCTTCACGATGCAGGCGGTGCTGCGCCAGATGGTGGCGCACGGCGTGCGCGGCAGCGTGATCAACATGTCCTCGCAAGCCGGCCGGCGCGGTGAAGCGCTGGTGGCCCACTATTGCGCGACCAAGGCCGCCGTCATCAGCTACACCCAGTCCGCCGCGCTGGCGATGGCGCCGCACGGCATCCGCGTCAACGGCATTGCGCCGGGCGTGATCGACACGCCGATGTGGCAGCACGTGGACGCCCAGTTCGCGAAGTACGAAGGCCTGGCGCTGGGCGAAAAGAAGATCGCGGTGGGCAAGGCCGTGCCGCTGGGCCGCATGGGCACGCCGCAGGACATTGCCGGGGCCGCCGTCTTCCTGGCCAGCGACGAGGCCCGCTACATCACCGCGCAGACGCTGAATGTCGACGGCGGCAACTGGATGAGCTGAACGGGTTCAGGCACCTTTGGCAACCGGACTGCGGCTGGCCTGGGCCGATTCGTCCAGCGGCCGGCCCAGGCAACGCCCGGCCAGCACCAGGCAGACCAGCACGCCAGCCGCACCGCCCCAGAGCACGCCAGACGCCTGCTCGTGCGCGGTCCACAGCAGCACCGAGGTCAGCAACACCGCGGCAACGAACAGCGCTGCGCTGGCCCACAGCGCGCCGCGGCTGACCGGCGGGTCGTACAGCGGGCGCTGCAGCTCGAACGGCGCGCCCGGGAACCGCGCCGCCACGTCCGCCGGCCGCCAGCCGGGTGGCTTGAACCACACGCGCAGCTTGTCGGCCCAGGACGCGGCGTGCCGGCTGTCGTGCCACAGCGCCGCGTAAACCTCCAGGTTGGCCCACAGCGGGTTCCAGCTGCGCAGCGGCTTGCGCGTGCCGTAGACGATGGGCTCGACGTTGTCTTCTGGGGTGAAGCTGCCGAACAGCCGGTCCCAGACCATCAGGATGCCGCCGTAGTTGCGGTCCAGGTAGCGGTCGTTCACGGCGTGGTGCACGCGGTGGTTGCTCGGCGAGCACAGCCAGCGGTCGAACCAGCCCAGGCGGTCGATCTGCCGCGTGTGGACCCAGAACTGGTACAGCAGGTCGATCAGGCCCACCGTGACGAACACCAGCGGCGAATAGCCCAGCAGCGCCAGCGGCAGGTAGAACAGCCAGCTGCCCAGCCAGCCCGAAGACGTCTGCCGCAGCGCGGTCGACAGGTTGTATTCCTCGCTCTGGTGGTGCACCACGTGCGCGGCCCAGAAAAAGGCCACCGTGTGGCCGGCGCGGTGCAGCCAGTAGTAACAGAAGTCGTACAGCAAGAGGCCGCTGAGCCAGACCCACAGCGCGTTGTCCGGCAGCTGCCAGAACGCCCAGTGCTCCCACACCCAGGCATACAGGCCCAGCGCAAACAGCTTGGTGAACAGCCCGGTCAACTGGCTGAAGATGCCCAGCCCGACGCTGGCGATCGCGTCATTGACCCGGTAGCTCGGCTTGCCGCGGCGGTGGCCGACCCACCACTCGATGGCGATCAGCACGAAAAAAACTGGCGTGGCCAGCACGATGACTTGGGCGGGTTGCAGCGTCATGGCGCGAGCGGCTGCAAGGCGGCCGCAACGAAAAAACAGTCGCCGGATCTTGGCGCTGCACGCCCCGTCGCGCCAGCGGGGAAAGCCTGACGTTTACGTCACGCAATGAGGGGTCAGGTCACGCACTTTCAGCGGTGAGTGTGGCCGCCCGGGCAGCCCTGGGTGCGCCGCTGCACAAGCGCCCCGCCAGCACCAGGCAAGCCAAAACCAGCGCCACGCCGCCGACCAGGACCCACGGCGCCTGCCGGTGCGCCGTCCACAGCAGCACGCCGCTGAGAACCAGCGCGACGGCAAACAGCGCCAGCGCGCCGAACATCGCAGCGCGGCTGAAGCGGGGATCGTACGGCGGCCGCTGCAGCTCGAACGGCGCGCTGGGAAAGCGTGCCGCCACGTCCGCCGGCCGCCAGCCCGGTGGCTTGAGCCAGACGCGCAGCTTGTCGCCCCAGGCCTGTGTGTGCCAGCTGTCGCGGGCCAGCGCGGCAAACACTTCCAGGTTGGCCCAGACCGGGTTCCAGCTGCGCAGCGGCTTGCGCGTGCCGTAGACGATGGGCTCGACGTTGTCTTCTGGGGTGAAGCTGCCGAACAGCCGGTCCCAGACCATCAGGATGCCGCCGTAGTTGCGGTCCAGGTAGCGGTCATTCGCCGCGTGGTGCACCCGGTGGTTGCTCGGCGAGCACAGCCAGCGGTCGAACCAGCCAAGCTTGCCGATGAGCCGGGTGTGGACCCAGAACTGGTAGACCAGGTCCAACAGGCTGGCGGTGACGAAGACCAGCGGCGAAAAGCCCAGCAGCGCCATCGGCAGGTAGAACAGCCAGCTGCCCAGCCAGCCGCCGGAGGTCAGGCGCAGCGCGGTGGAAAGGTTGAAGTCCTCGCTCTGGTGGTGCACCACGTGCGAGGCCCAGAAAAACGCGACCTCGTGGCTGGCCCGGTGCAGCCAGTAGTAGCAGAAGTCGTAGACCAGCATGCCCAGCACCCAGACCCACCAGGCATTGTTCGGCAGCTTCCACGGCGCCAGCGTGCTCCAGGCCCAGACGTAGATGCCGGTCGTGAAGAGCTTGGTGAACAGGCCGGTGAGCCGGCTGCAGACGCCCAGGCCGACAGCGGCCATCGCGTCATTCAATCGGTAGCAAGCCACGCCCCGCCGGCGGCCCACCCACCACTCGAGGGCCATCAGCAGGAAGAACAGCGGCGTGACCAGCACAATCACTTGCAACGGCCGAAGCATGATGGCAAGGGCAGCCGCGGCCGCCACGAAGTGGGTCTCGCGGCATGCTAGCGGCGCTCGCCAAACGGCGCAGCCGCGAAGGTGCAAGAAATGGCAACCGGCCGCGGCGGGGCGCGGGGTGGCCGAGGCTCAGGCGGCGTGGCCCACGCGGTCGGCCGATTCGTCGCGGGCCTCGTCGTCCAGGTGGTGCACATCGGCCCAGCCGATCAGCGTGAAGCCGTCGCCGGTCCACAGCAGGCGGTTGATGCCGGTGTTGGGCAGCTCCCAGGTGCGCGGCGCGTTCAGCGCAATGCGCGAGGCGGCGCGGTAAAGGCAGTCCAGCACGCCGCCATGGGCCACCAGCACCACCGTCTGGCCCGGATGCGCGCTGACCAGGCGGGCGGCGGTGGCCACGCTGCGCTCGTAGAAACCCAGCAGGGTTTCGCCGCCCTCGGGGCCGAAGTCCGGCAGGCGGGCGCGCCATTTGGCGCTCAGGTCCGGCCAGGTCTGTTCGACCTCGGCATAGGTGTGGCCCTGCCAGATGCCGAAGTGGCGCTCGCGCAGGCCGGGGTCCGGCAGCACCGTCATGTCGACCGCGTCGGCAATCGCCTGCGCGGTGTCGAAGGCACGCGACAGGTCGCTGGCGTAGATCACATCGGGCTTGTCGTGCGCCAGCGCCAGGCCGGCACGGCGAGCCTGCTCGCGGCCGCGTGGGTTCAGCGGCACGTCGAGCTGGCCCTGCAAACGGGTGTCGACGTTCCAGGCGGTTTCGCCATGGCGCACGGCAATGACGCGGGTCACATCCTGCATGCTCAAACGCCCCAGACCACCGGTTGTTTTTCGGCCAGGCTGCGCTTCATCATCTCGATCATCGGCCAGGCGCGGCGGCGCAGCGAGACCGAATCGGTCGAGGCCTTGGCCGGCTCATCGGTCTCGGCTTCGTCTTTCCCGCCACTGCCAGCTTCCTCGGCTTCGACGGCGCGGGTCAGTGCGTCGATGGCGGCCGGCAGGTCGGCCACGTCGATGATGCCCTGGGCGGCAGGGGCCTTGCCGATCAGGCTCAGCACCTGGTCACCATTGGGCGCCAGCATGATCAGGTCGGCGGTGGCCTTGCTCTTGAACTTGTACATCGCGGCTCTCCACGGGTTGCGCTCGGAAGCGATGCCCGCATTGTGCCGCCCGGGCTTTACTTATTCGTTGGCCGCGCGCGGTGGCGCTTGAACACGTTGAGCCAAGGCCGCTGCCCGTGCCAACACCCCGCGTTCACAGGCCCGCGCGTCGAGCGCAGCGGACGCCAGCAGGCCTTGCCAGCCGTCGCAGCCGGCCTGGGTCACGAACTGGCGTTGCGAGGCGTGTTCGACGCCCTCGGCCAGCACCTGCAGGCCCAGCGCGCGGGCCAGCGAGACGAGGCCTTGCACCATGGCGTTTTCAGCGGCCTGGCGCGGCACCTGGCGGATCAGGCTGCGGTCCAGCTTGACGGCGTGGAAGGGGTAGCGGCGCAACAGGCCCAGCGAGCAGTCGCCAGTGCCCCAGTCGTCCAGCACCAGGCGCACACCCAGGCGCTGCAAGGCCTGCAGGTTGTACAGCGCGGTTTCCGGGTCGCGCTGCAGCGCGGCTTCCTGCAGGTCCAGCTCCAGCAGCCGGGCGGGCCAGCCGGTGGCCTCCAGCAGCGCGGCCACGCGGCGCGCATAAGCCGGCTGGCACAAGGCGGCAGCGCTGACGTTGACCGTCAAGGATTGGACCCAGCCGGCGGCGCGCCAGGTTGCGGCCTGGCGCAGCGCGTGCTCCATGACCCAGTCGTCCAGCGCGCCCATCAGCCCGGCGCGCTCGGCCAGCGGCAGGAACAGCGCAGGCAGCAGCAGGCCGTCTTCCGGGTCCTGCCAGCGCAGCAGCGCCTCAACCGCCTGGACCTGGCCGGTGTGGCTGTCCACGCGCGGCTGGTAGTGCAACCGGAAAGCCGGGTGCGCCAGGCCTTCGTGCACCGCGCGCTCCAGGCGCTGCTGCCGGCGGCCGTCGGGCAGCGGCTGGGCAGTCAGCTGGTGGACTTGCAGCCAGGCCAGCGGATCGGCCGCGTCCGCACCGGCCTGGGCCTGGGCGCGGTGCAAGGCCTGTTCGGCGTGCTGCAGCAAGTCGTCCGCCCCCAGGCCGGACTGCGGATAGACGGCCATGCCGATCTGCAGCGGCACGCCAGCGGTGGCCAGCAGGCCCTGGGCCGAGCGGCGCGCGGTGTCCAGCAGGCGGTGCACCAGCGGCGCGGCGCGGGCTTCGCTGGCGTCCGGCAGCAGGATGGCAAAACGCGCGGCGCCGAGCCGGGCCACGCGCTGCGAGGCATTCAGGTGGGCCCGCAGGCCTTCGATCAGGTCGGCCATCACACGGGCGCGGGCATCGCCGTCCACCGCGAACAAGGCCTGGCGGTCGTATTCGACGCACAGCACGGTGAGCGACTGGCCGCTGGTGCGGGCGCGGATCACCGCCTCGTCCAGGCAGGTCAGCAGCGCGCTGCGGTTGGGCCAGCCGGTCAGCTCGTCTTCGCCGGACGACAGCACGGCTTCTTCCTCGCGCGGCAACGCGGCACGGCCACGGTGCAGCGGGCGGAAGGAGTAGACGCGGCCGATGGGCCGGCCGGCACTCCATTGCGGCTGGGTGTGGCGCTCCAGCAGCGTGCCGTTGAGCAGCGGCACGGTGTCGGTGGCGCTGAGCAGCAGCTGGGCGTCGATCTCGTCGAGCCGGCGCTGGTAGTCGGTCGGCTGCAGCACCGACTGGCGCATCCAGTCCAGCACCGCCGGGTCGTCCTGCTCGGTGAGCACCGCGGCAGGCAGGTCCCACATCGCGGCGAAGCGCCGGTTGAAGGCACGGATGCGGCCGGCGATGTCCACCACCAGGATGCCGTCGGCCGTGGCTTCCAGCGTGGCGCGCAGCTCGGCCAGCAGGGTTTCGCGTTCGCGGGCCACGCGGCTGTCGGCGCTGCGGTCGCGCAAGCTGACTAGGTAGCACGCGGCAGCCTCCCCTTGCGGGCCAAGGGGCACGATGCGGCGGTGGATCTGCACCACCTGGCCGTCGCCCCGCGGCAGCTCGGTGTCGGACACCAGCCGGCCCGGCCGACCAGCGCGCACGTCGGCCCAGAAGACGGCGTCCTCCAGGCTGGGCAGCAGTTCATCGGCGGCACGGCCAGCGAGCTGGTCCAGCGGCTGGCCCAGCCAGGCGGCGGCGGCCGGGTTGGCCTGCAGCAGCGTCAGCTGCGCAGCGTCGACCAGCCAGGCCGGTTCGTCCAGCGCGGCCAGCCAGTCGGCGCCGGGCAGCGTCGGGCTCGCGCTCACACGGCCTCCGCCAGCGCTTTTTCGCCCTGCGCCTGCGCCGGTTCGACGTCAAAGAAATACGCCACCCGCAGCCGCGGCGTCAGGCACTCGGCCACGCGGGCCGGCAGGTGCTCTGCCTTCAGGCTGCGGCGAATGCCCAGGTCCGGCACATGGTCCAGGTCCAGGTGCACCATGCGGTCACCGGAAGGGCGCGGCTCGAAGACCTGCACCCTGGGCTTCAGCGGCCGTGCGGCATTGACCGAGATGACCATCGCATGGCGTTCGTCGCTGAGCTGCACCAGCGAGCCCGGCGGGTAGATGCCCATCAAGCGGATGAAGCCGCTGAGGATGGCCGCGTCGAAGCGGTTGCGCGACTGCGCGAACATGCGCGAGAGCGATTCGTGCGGCGTCAGCGACTGCGAGGGCAGCGCGGCGTTGCAGAGGTTGTCGTAGCGGTTGACCATCGCGACGATGCGCGCCGCCGGCGAGATCGCGTCGAGCTTGACCGCCTTCGGAAAACCGCTGCCGTCGGCATGCTCGTGGTGCTGGGCCAGCACCAGCAGCGCGCCGGTCGGCAGGCCCATGCGCCGGCCCAGGATCACGCCCTGGGCCACGTGGTCGCGATAGAGCGCCTGTTCGGCGGCGGAGAAATCGTCACGCGGCAGGCGCACCCGGTCAGGCAGCTGGATCTTGCCGATGTCGTGCAGCAAGGCGCCGGTGCCCAGGTCCATCAGGTCGGGTTCGCTCATGCTCAGCGAACGGGCCAGCAGCAGCGAGATCACGGTGACGTTCATCGCATGCGCGGTCGCCCGGTCGCCAGACGGCTCGCCCAGCACCCGCACGCACAGCTCGCCGTCCTGCAGCATCTTGTCCAGCATCGCGCGCGTGAGCTGCTGGGCGCGGTCACGGGCCTCTTCGGGCGCGGCGGCAACCCGATCGGTCATGCGGCGCAGGTCGCGGCAAGCCTCGCCGTACTGGCGCTCGCACTGGCGCAGCGCGGCCACCTCAGCGGCCTGGCGCGCCGCGGCCAGGCGGCGCGCTTCGGTGGCCGGGTCCACTGGCGGCTTGGCAGCGACGGCGGCAGCTGCCTGGGCCTCGGCGGCTTCGGCGGCCTGGACCTCGGCAGCGTTGCCCGCGCCGGCCACGGCCTCGTCGCTGCGCTCCGGGCTCCAGCGCACCTGCTTCTGCCCCAGCCCGCGGATGATCTCGATCTGTTCGACCGAGCCAATCTTGAAGCTGGAAAGCGGGAACGGGTGCGACATCCAGCCCAGGTCCAGATGAATGAACATCCCCACGCGCAAATCCTGAATCGCCACCATCGCTGTCATGTGCCTGTCCCTGTCCCTGTCACGGACCGCTGCGAAATGCGGTCCCGTCGGGCAGTAGATCGGCCAATGGCGGGCAGAACTTGAACCGGCAATGAACCGCTGGCGGGCAGGCTGCACAAACCCGCTGACCAAGGGGCTGGCCTCATTTCCTACAATCGCGGCATGACCGCCACGAATGCCGCCCCGTACACCCGCGCCCAGGCGCTGCCCGCGCTGCTGCGCCAGCGCATCGTGTTGATCGACGGCGCGATGGGCACGATGATCCAGCGCTACAAGCTGGGCGAAGCCGATTTCCGCAATGCCGCGCTGGCCGGGCACCCGAAAGACCTGAAGGGCAACAACGACCTGCTGGTGCTGACCCGGCCGGACGTGATCCGCGAGATCCACGACCAGTACCTGCAGGCCGGCGCGGACATGGTCGAGACCAACACCTTCGGCGCGACCAGCATCGCCCAGGAAGACTACGGCCTGGGCCACCTGGCGCGCGAGATGAACCTGGCCGCCGCCCGGCTGGCGCGCGAGGCCTGCGACGCGATCAGCACGCCCGAGCATCCGCGCTACGTGGCTGGCGCGCTCGGCCCGACGCCGCGCACCGCCAGCATCAGCCCCGACGTGAACGATGCCGGCGCCCGCAACGTGACTTTCGACGAACTGCGCGCCGCCTATTACGAGCAGGCCCAGGCGCTGATGGACGGCGGCTGCGACCTGTTCCTGGTCGAGACCATCTTCGACACGCTGAACGCCAAGGCCGCGATCTTCGCGCTGGACGAGCTGATGGAAGCCACCGGCGAGCGCCTGCCGGTGATCATCTCCGGCACCGTGACCGACGCCTCCGGCCGCATCCTCTCAGGCCAGACCGTGGGCGCCTTCTGGCACTCGGTGCGCCATGCGCGCCCGCTGGCCGTGGGCTTGAACTGTGCGCTGGGCGCGGCGCTGATGCGGCCGTACATCGAAGAGCTGAGCCGCATTGCCGGCGACACCTTCGTCAGCTGCTACCCGAACGCCGGCCTGCCCAACCCGATGAGCGACACCGGCTTCGACGAGACGCCGGACGTGACGGGCTCGCTGATGGGCGAATTCGCCAGGTCAGGCTTCCTGAACATTGTCGGCGGCTGCTGTGGCACCACGCCAGCGCACATCGCCGCCATCGCGCAGCAGGTCAAGAACTACCGCCCGCGGCATGTGCAGGACAAGCTGTTCAGCCCGCTGCTGAAAGAAGCCGCCTGAGCTGACGGCTGGCCCGCACGCTCAGCGGGCGACCGCCTGCACCGCCTGCAGGATCACCGCGGCCACTTCGGCCGGGCGCGACTGCTGCGGCACGTGGCTGGTCGGCAGCGTGGTCACGGTGGCGCCGATCTTCCTGGCCATCGCGCGCTCCAGGTCCGGGTCGATCATGCGGTCGTTGGCGCTGACGATGTACCAGGACGGGCGAGTCTGCCAGGCCGCCACGGTCGCCTTGTCGCCAAAGGCTTTGGCCTGGATGGCGCCCTGGGTGACCGCCATCACCGCGGCTTGCGCGGCCGGCACGTCCTGCGCAAAGTCCTCGGCCACGGCGGCCGGCGGCAGAGACAGGAAGCCTTGCGCGTCGGGCACCAGCTTGGCGATGCCGGGCGGCGTGGGGTAGCCCTGGCCCAGCTCGCCAGCGGCCTGACCCACGCTGGGGGCAAACGCGGCCACATAGACCAGCGCGCCGACCTTGTCGTTCACGCCGGCTTCGGTGATGACCTGGCCGCCCCAGGAGTGACCGACCAGCACCACCTTGCCCTTCTGGAGGGCCACCGCGCGCTGCGTGGCGGCCACGTCGCCGGCCAGCGATTCCAGGCCGTTCTGCACCGCGGTGACGTGCACGCCCTGGGCCTGCAGCAGCGGGATGACCTTGGCCCAGTCGGAGCCATCGGCAAAGGCGCCATGCACCAGCACGACGGAAGGCAGCTCGGCCGCCAGGGCCGGGGCGGTGCCGCCGATCAGACCGGCAGCGAGGGCGAGGGAAGAGAGCGCGAGACGGGTGTTCATGATGCGGTTCCGGTGAGGAGGTTAGAGTGCGCGTCGTTCTGAACGCGTGCCGTCAGTGTCGAAATTCCGGCGCATTTCCGGCATCGGTCGATTGACCGAGGCTGGCGCCCCTCCGCCGCATTCCGCTTCCCTCCCCCATGCCTGCCGATTCCCCTGTGGCCACCCCCGACGTGGCGGTCAGCGACGCCGTGCGCGCCTTCGCCTTCATCGGCGACCTCAGCATGGGCCGGCCGACCGACCATTCCCACCGCACCGCGCGCCTGGCCGGCTGGCTGGCGCTCGCGTCTGGTGGCCAGGCGGCCGAGCAGCAGGCGGCAGAGGCGGTGGCGCTGCTGCGCTGGTCCGGCTGCACTGCCAACGCGGCCGGCTTCGACCAATTGCTGGGCGACGACGTGGCCGGCCGCGAGCAGATGTTCGCCCAGACCTTGCGACCGCTCAGCCTGCAGGAGCAGCGCGCGGTGGCGCCGCTGGCCGAGATCCATTGCGAGGTTTCTGGCGACATCGCGCGCCAGCTCGGCATGGGCGCCGCGGTGGAAGCCGGCCTGCGCCAGGTCTTCGAGCGCTGGGACGGCGGCGGACAGCCGGGGCAACTGGGCGGCGAAGCGGTGCCGGCGGTGGTCTACCAGGTGGCGATTGCCAGCGAGCTGGAAATCCTTTCGCAGGTGCACGGGCAGGCCGAGGCGCTGGCCCGCGTGCGCGCCGCGGGCGGTAGCCGATACCCGGCGGCATTGGCCACGCTGGCTTGCAGCGCGGCGGCGGACTGGCTGGCGGCGCTCGATGAGCCCAGCCCAGCCCGCGAAACGGTTGACGAGGCTGATCGCCGCGTGCCGCTGGCGTTGGTGGCCGACGTGGCCGACCTCAAGCTGCCCTGGCTGGCCGGCCAGTCGCGCCAGGTCGCCGAAGCGGCGCAGGCCACCGCGCGCCTGCTCGGACTGGACGAAGACGCCGCGGCACAGCTGCACCGCGCCGGCCTGCTGCACGGCATTGGCCGCGCCGCGCTGCCCAATCACCTGTGGAACAAGGCGGGCCGGCTCTTGGCCGGCGAGCGCGAACGCCTGCGGCTGATGCCTTACTGGACCTTCCGCGCCGCCGGCGCGATCCAGCGGCTGAAGACCGAGGCCGAGCTGGCGTCGCATGCCTGGGAAAAGCTGGACGGCAGCGGCGCCTTCCGCAGCCTGTCGGGCGCCGCGTTGTCGCAAGCGCAGCGGGTGCTGGCCACCGCAGCCGCGCTGGTGGCGCTGCGCTCACCGCGGCCGTGGCGGCTGGCGCATGACGCTGACGCCGCAGCGCAGCTGCTGCGCGGCGAGGCGACGCGTGGCATGTTCGACCCGGCCGTGGTTGAAGCCGCCATCGCCGCCGCGGCTGGCGCCCGCCCGCGCGCACCAGCCCGCGCGGCGGTGACACTCAGTGGCCGCGAGGCGGACGTGCTGCGGCGCATCAGCCTGGGCGAAAGCAACAAGGAGGTGGCGCGGGCGCTGAGCATCAGCCCGAGCACGGTGCGCACCCACATTGAGAGCGTATTCCGCAAGCTCGAATGTTCGACCCGCGCGGCCGCCACGCTGAAGGCCTTCACGCTGGGGCTGCTGTAGCCCGCGGCGCCTGGGGCGATCAGTCCTGGTCGGACTGGCGCGCGGCGCGGTTCAACGCGCCGCCCATCACCTGCTGCAGCTGGTGGTTCAGCTCGTTGATCTCTTCCTGCATGGCCCGCACCAGCTGGCTGTAGACGCGCTGCTGGCGGCCGGCTTCGCGCAGCCGCTGGGCCATGCCCTGCGAGATGTTGGCCAGCAGCTTGGCGGCCACCGCCGGTTCGTCGATCATCAGCCGGCGCAGGGCGCCGCGTGACAGCGAGGCGGCCTGCACCGGCGTCATCGCGATGCAGGAGGCCGCGCGCGGCGCGCCGTCCAGCAAACCCATCTCGCCGATCAGGCTGCCCGGGCCGAGCACGGTGACGATCAGCGGGTCGGTGCGGCTGACAACGGTGTTCTCGACGCTGACCTCGCCGTCGATCACCAGCAGCATGTGGCCGGTGTCGGCCTGCTCGCCCTCGCGCAGCAGCACCGCGCCTTCGTCGCACTGCCACAGTCGCATGTAGCTGACGACGGTGCGGGCCTCCTCGGCCTGCAGGTCGGCCAGCGCACTGGGCCGGCGCAACAGCTCGGCAGCCAGCTCGATCAGGTAGGGGTCGTGGGCGGCGGGTAAGGTGGAGTTCATGGGCAACGGCAAGGCGCGCCCATTCTCGCGCCGGAACCCCGGCAGGCACACATCCCGTCAGGTTAGCGGCTGGACTGGTCCGAAAGCGCAGCAGGCGCCAGCGCAGTGTGCGATGGCGCCGATTTGTACCGGTTTACGGACAGAGGCGGACCGACCCGCCCCGTGACACTTCAGTTCACCGGGATCAGCAGATAGGCGTGATAGTCCTCGCCCTGGATGCCGTTGGTGACGATGACGCCGTTGTTGTTGATGCCTTGGCCGGCGTCGAACTGGACCTTGCCGTAGAGCGGGTCGGCCGGGTCGATCAGGGTGGAGACGTCCACCATGCCGGTCTTCTTGTCGTAGTAGAACGCCACGTTGGTGGAACCGCGGCGGGCGGGCTTGTCGGCAATGCCGACGACCTGGCCGGCGTCATTGACCTTCAGCGCATTGCTGTAGAGACCGCCGGGCAGCACGCCAATGTCGATCATGCCCTTCTTCTTGTCCCACAGGAAGGCGCGGCTGGTGAGGGTGTCGGGGTCGGCGCTGTAGCCAGCCACCTGGCCCTTGCTGTTGATGCCCTTGCCGTAGCTGTAGGGCGCCAGCGGGCTGAAGGCGCCGAGCTGGTTGACCTTGCCTTCGGCGCTGACGCGCACGCCGATGGTCGCGTCGGTCTTGTCGTAGTGGCCCACCCATTGGCCGCTGGCGTTGATGCCCGAGGCGTCCGCCGCGCCCTTCTTCGGGAACGGGTCGACCATGCCGGTGGCCGCCGTCCAGGTGAAGGCATGCGGCACGCCGTCCACCGTGTTGCTCTGGCCAACGACGGTGCCGTTGTCCGAAATGCCGGCGGCCATGCTGTAGCGGTGCGCGGGGTCGAAGCTGCCCAGCGCCTGCATGCCGGTCACGGGGTCGTAAAGGAAGGCGCCAGGCGAGTCGGACGGTCCGCTGTAGCCGACGATCTGGCCGGCGTTGTTGATGCCGGTGGCGAAGCTGGAGGTGTCGCCGGGCAGCGTGCCCAGGGTGACGATGCTGCCATCGGGCTGGAAGGCCACGGCGATGTGGGCGCCGTACTGCTCCTTCTGGATCCAGCCGACGACGACGTTCTGGTCGTTGATCGCCAGGCCCTGGCTGGAGTAGCCATCCGGCCCGACGCCCAGGTCCTTGATGCGATAGGTGGGTGCAGCTTGCGCCGAGGTGGCGGCGAGCATCAGGCAGGCCAGCGCAGCGGCGGCCAGGGGGGCGGTGAGGGGTTTGATGGCAGTTTCCTTGATGTGAAAAACGTGGGTTGAGACCTGCCAAAAAGTGTAGGAGCCCCCTGCGTCGAGCGGCCTACCCGAAAGGGTAGCTGACCCGCACTGGATCGTGGGGGTGGGGCGAGCGCCGGCACGTCGGGTCGCAGGCCGCTAAAATCAGGCTTCCAAGGAGCGTTGCAGCAGCGCGGTGATCCCGCGCTGTCAGGCTTGGGTAGATGACAACGACGCTCACCCGACCTGGGTGAGCTCCGCCCGCTCGGGCCGATTTTCTTCATCTCCTCGTGTTGCCGCACGACCGCGCCATGCCCTCCGCCTCTGCCTCTGCCGACCTTCCCGACGTTCCCGACGTTCCCGATTCGAGCTCTGACACCGCCGTGGCACCGCCGCCGATGCGGCTGTCCGGGCTGGAGCCTGTGGCCATCGACGCGCAGTCGCTGTTCGTCAACATCGGCGAGCGCACCAATGTCACCGGCTCCAAGGTCTTCGCCCGCATGATCCTGGCCGGCGAGTTCGAGAAGGCGCTGGCCGTCGCCCGCCAGCAGGTCGAAAACGGCGCGCAGGTGATCGACATCAACATGGACGAGGCGATGCTGGACAGCCAGGCCGCCATGGTGCGTTTCCTGAACCTGATTGCCGGGGAGCCGGAGATCGCGCGCGTGCCCATCATGGTGGACTCGTCGAAGTGGAGCGTGATCGAGGCCGGGTTGAAGTGCCTGCAGGGCAAGGGCATCGTCAACAGCATTTCGCTGAAGGAAGGCGAGGCCGAGTTCAAGCGCCAGGCCACGCTGGTGCGGCGCTATGGCGCTGCCGCCGTGGTCATGGCCTTCGACGAGCAAGGCCAGGCCGACACCTTCGCGCGCAAGACCGAGATCTGCGCACGCGCCTACCGGGTGCTGGTCGAAGGCGTGGGCTTCCCGCCTGAAGACATCATCTTCGACCCGAACATCTTCGCGATCGCCACCGGCATCGAGGAGCACAACAACTACGCGGTGGACTTCATCAACGCCACGCGCTGGATCAAGCAAAACCTGCCCGGTGCCAAGGTCTCGGGCGGCGTGTCCAACGTGTCGTTCAGCTTCCGCGGCAACGAGCCGGTGCGCGAGGCCATCCACACGGTCTTCCTGTACCACGCGATCCAGGCGGGCATGGACATGGGCATCGTCAACGCCGGCATGGTCGGCGTGTACGACCAGCTGGACGCGGACTTGCGCGAACGCGTGGAAGACGTGGTGCTGAACCGCCGCGCGGACTCGACCGAGCGGCTGCTGGAGGTGGCCGAGCAGGTCAAGGGCGCGGCCAAGGACGACAGCGCCCGGCTGGCCTGGCGCGCGGCGCCGGCGACCGAGCGGCTCTCACACGCGCTGGTGCACGGCATCACCGAGTTCATCAACGAGGACACCGAAGAGGTGTGGCAGGCGATCCAGGCCGATGGCGGCCGGCCGCTGCATGTGATCGAAGGCCCGCTGATGGCCGGCATGAACATCGTCGGCGACCTGTTCGGCGCCGGCAAGATGTTCCTGCCCCAGGTGGTGAAAAGCGCCCGCGTGATGAAGCAGGCCGTGGCCCATTTGCTGCCCTACATCGAGGCCGAGAAAAAGGCCTTGGTGGACGCTGGCGGCGACGCCAAGGCCAAGGGCAAGATCGTCATCGCGACGGTCAAGGGCGACGTGCACGACATCGGCAAGAACATCGTCACGGTGGTCCTGCAGTGCAACAACTTCGAGGTCGTCAACATGGGCGTGATGGTGCCTTGCCAGGACATCCTGGCCAAGGCGCGCGAGGAAGGCGCCGACATCATCGGCCTGTCGGGCCTGATCACGCCCAGCCTGGAAGAGATGCAGCACGTGGCCGCCGAAATGCAGCGCGACCCGTATTTCCGCGAGCGTGGCACGCCGCTGCTGATCGGCGGCGCCACCACCAGCCGGGTGCACACCGCGGTGAAGATCACGCCGCACTACGCCGGTCCCATCGTCTACGTGCCGGACGCTTCGCGCGCAGTGGGCGTGTGCGCCGAGTTGCTGAGCGACGACCGCGCCGCGGCCTACATCGAGACGCTGAACGCCGACTACCAGCGCGTGCGCGAGCTGCATGCGAACAAGAAGGCCACGCCGCTGGTGACGCTGGCCGAGGCCCGCGCCAACAAGACGCCGCTGGACTGGTCGCAGGCGCCGGTGAAGCCGCGTTTCCTCGGCCGCCGCGTGATGAAGCAATACGACCTGGCCGAGCTGGCGCAGTGCATCGACTGGGGCCCGTTCTTCCAGACCTGGGACCTGGCCGGCCCGTACCCGGCGATCCTGGATGACGCGGTGGTCGGCGTCGAGGCACGCAAGGTGCTGGCCGACGGCCAGGCCATGCTCAAGCGCATCATCGATGGCCGCTGGCTGCAGGCCAACGCGGTGCTGGGCTTCTGGCCGGCCAACACGGTGGACGACGACGTGATCGAGGTCTACGCCGACGAGTCGCGCAGCGAGGTGCTGATGCGCTGGGCGCCGCTGCGCATGCAGACGGTGCGGCCGGTGGTCGATGGCGTGAAACGGCCCAACCGCTCGCTGGCCGACTTCATCGCGCCCAAGGGCACGCAGCCGGACTACATCGGCCTGTTCGCGGTCACCGCAGGGCTGGGCGCCGACGCGCGCGCCAAGCAGTTCGAGGACGCGCAGGACGACTATTCCTCCATCATGCTGAAGGCGCTGGCCGACCGGCTGGCCGAAGCCTTTGCCGAGCGGCTGCACCAGCGCGTGCGCATGGAGCTGTGGGGCTACGCACCGGACGAGGCGCTGAGCAATGCCGAGCTGATCGCCGAGAAGTACAGCGGCATCCGCCCGGCGCCTGGCTACCCGGCCTGCCCGGACCACAGCGTGAAGGGCCCGATGTTCGAACTGCTGGCCTGTGGCGAGATCGACATGGGCCTGACCGAAAGCCTGGCGATGACGCCGGCGGCCAGCGTCAGCGGCTTTTACCTGGCCCACCCGAAGGCGACTTATTTCAATGTCGGCACGGTCGGCGAGGACCAGCTGGCAGCCTGGGCCGACGCGTTGGGCATGGACGAAGACAGCGCGCGGCGGCGGTTGGTCTCGGTGCTGGACGGCAGGCCAGGCGTTTCGGCGTAGAAGCTGGCGTTCAGCTGGGTTTCGCGCAGCAGGTGGGCGCGAAAGCGCGCGAACAGGCGCTTGTCCACCGTGCCGGGGTGGCGCCAGAACTCGGACAGCGGGCCGGCATGCACCATGCCCGGCACCGCGTAAAAGCACTCGCCCAGCGTGATCACCGGCGTGCTGTGGTACATGGACTGCAGGCCGGTGGTGCTGTTGACCGTGACCACGCCGGCAGCGTGCATCAGCAGCGTTGGCAGGTGCTGGTCATGGATGTAGTGCACCCGGTGCGCCACGCCCAGCGCCGTCGCCCGGCGGGCGATCAGGCGGCGGTAGTCGTTGTACGGCCGGTCCAGCGGATGGTGCTTGAAGACCAGCAGCTGATCGGCCGGCGCATGCACCGCGAACGAAGCCATCACCTCTTCGATGAAGTTCGGCACGGTGCCAAAACGCGAGTGGTGGATGATCTGGCTGTCGTTGTGGACCTGCAGCGGCACCAGCATGTAGCGCTTGTGCTGCGCTGGGTGGCTGAGGAAGCCCAGCATGTCGCTTTCCAGCCAGCGGTTTTTCCACTTGCGCATGCCACCCCGAACCCAGCGCAGGCCCTCGCGGACCGGATGCAGGCAGCGGTGGTGCTCGTAATGCGGGTAACGCGCACGGCCTTTCCACAGCTCGGTGGCATAGGTCATCGCAATGTCGGCCACTTCGCCAAACTGCTGATGCGTGGGCTGCGGCGCCGGTTGCGGCTCGATGTTGAGCCGGCGGTAGAAGGCCGCGTCGCGCGGGATGGACGATTCTGCGTTGACGCCGCCGATCTCCAGCGTCACGTAGTCCGGCCGAAGGTAGCCTTCCTCGAACACATAGACGGTGATGCCCAGCGCACGCGCTTCGGCCAGCGCCGTGTCATGCATCGCGCGGGTCTGGCCAAACAGCACCAGCGCGTCGATCTGATGCGAGACCAGGCGTTCACGCAGCCAGGCAGGCCATTCCGCCGGTGGCTGATTGAAGGCCCAGGCGCCATCCTGTTCGGGAAAATAGAACTCGTCACCCGCGTTGAAATTGACCTTCCAGACCGTTTGCCCATGGTCGCGCAGCGTCTTCGCCAAGGTGGCAAAGAACCGGCCCATGGGGCCCTGCAGCAGCAGCGTGCGACGCTGAGACAGCAGGCGGTCTAGGGAAATCGGAATCATGCGAACGACAAAACGGTGTGACCAGCGTGCCCACGAGACGCGGCCGGAAAGGCCGCGTCAACGCAAAGCGACAAACATGCCCGACTGCCGGCTCAACCCACGGGATGATCCGCAGCAGACGCGAAAAACCTCACAAAACCCTTGCGAAGGGTCGACAAACCAAGGGAACACCCTCTAGTCAGCACTGATTGCAGTCTATGCGCGGCAAGTGGTGCTGACGATCCCTCAAATAGGTGTACCGGGACGCAAGCAATGCAAACTGTGTCAGAGCTTGACTTTCGTCCATGTCAGACAAATCCTGATTTCACCGATACCTTCATGGGGCTTATCGACACAAGCCGCGAGCTCGTGAAGGCTGCTGGCGAAATTCAGCTGTCTTTTGTGTCCGGCGGCGGCAGCGCCGGGCGCTGGCGCAGCGGCACCCCGCTGCGCCGCAGGGCGACCAGCCAGCGTAAGGCCAGGCGCAGGCCGCGCCGGCCCAGGCTGGGTGGGCCGGCCTGGGCCACGCTGCTGTCGCGCCAGTCCTGCAATTCCTGGGCAGCCGATTCCGGCGAAGCAAAGGCGCCGGAACGGCGGCTGACGTAGCGCGGATACAGGATCAGCACCGCGGCGGTCAGCTCATCCAGCGACAGCTGGCGCTCGCGCCGAGGCTGCGGCAGCCGGTCTTCGGTCAGGCCCCAGCCGGCGTAGAACGGGCAGCCCCATGTCACGACCGGCACCTCGCGCAGCAATGCCTCGAAACCCGCCAGCGAAGTGAGCACATGCAACTCATCGACCTGGCGCAGCAAGGTGTCCATCGGCGCCTGCGGCAGGATTTCGTCGCACCAACGCCTGGCCTCGCCCTCGCCATCGCCCTGGGCGCGCAGCTTGGCAACCACGTCCGGGTGCGGCTTGTAGACCAGCCAGGCCTGCGGTCGCTGCTCGCGCACCGCCTGCAACAGCCCCATGTTGGTGCGAATTCCGGGCGCACCATGGACGATGGCGGCGTCCGACTCGACCTGCCCGACCACCAGCACAACCCGCCGGCCCGCAGCGCCCGCGGGCCGGACCCAGCCCCCGCCGCCCAGGTTGTACTTGGTCAGGCCCAGCGCCAGCAACTGTGCGCGCAGCGCCGCGGCGCGCTCGCGCAGCGCCGGCGAGAAGCTGGCCTGGTTCAACCAGCGCTCCAGCGCCGACGGGCGGCTGCTGTCGTAATAGAGGCCCAGGTCGTCCAGCACCCAGGACAGCGGACGCACCAGGTCCGCACCCAGGCCGACCGAGCGCAGGAAACCATCCTCGACCCGGATCACGGCTGGCGCCGGCCGGCCGGGCGGCGGCGCCGGCAGTTCGCGCTGGCCCCAGACGACGACCGGCTCGCCACTGGCGACTGCCGCACCGGCACGCGTGAAGCTCAGTTCGCTGCCTGCCAGGAAGCGCCGCAGCACCGGCCGCTTCCAGCCGGAAAAGCCGACCGCGTGCAAGCGCGGCGGGAAACGCTCGCGCTCGGCCCGCTGCAGGCCCATCCAGGCCAGCAGGCGCTCGGGCTCGCAGCGGACGCCGGTTTCCGGGTCCAGGTAACGCGGGTAGTCGACCAGTGCGGCATGCACCAGCGCCGCGGTCTCGGCTGGCTGGCGCCGCGCCGGCACCGGCTGGTCATCGCCGGTCAGCCCCCAGCCGGCGTAAAACGGCAGGCCGAAGCAGCGCACCGGCCTGCCCCACAGCAAGGCCTCGAAACCCATTTGCGAGGTGACGACATACACCGCTGCGACCTGGCTCAGCAGCGCAGCCGGATGCAGCGACTCACCCAGCAGCGTGACGCGACTGCGCAGCGCAGCGCTCAAGGCCCCGAAGTGGCCACGCTTGCGGCCGGCCACCACGTCGGGGTGCACTTTCAGCAGGATGCGCGCATGTGGATGCTCATCCAGCGCCGCCTGCAGCATGCGCGTGAAACTGGCGGCGGACGCAGCGCCAAAGCCGATCGAGGCGTCGCCCGCCGTCTGGTCGACCACCAGCACCTCGCCGCCGTCCAGCCGCAAGCCGGCCGGCAAGGCTTCGCGGGCCTGGTTGTACTTGGAGACCCTTGCCGCCTGCCACTGGGCCTGCAGCGCCAGCGCGCGCGTGCGTTGCGCATCGTCCAGCGGCTGGCGGATCAGCCGCTCCAGCCTTGACGGTCCGCTGGCGTCGTAATAGATGCCTTCGTCGTCCAGCACCACAGACAGCGGAGGGTCGTCGGCACCCAGGCCGATCGACCGCACAAAGCCGTCTTCCAGCCACAACGGCGGCAGGCCGTGCGCCCGACCCCAGGCCAGCGCCCGCTCGGCACTGGGCTTGCGACCCCAGGCCAGCACGGCTTGCGCGCCGGCAGTGGCGGCCTGGCGCGGCGAGACCAGTTGCAGATCCGCGAGCAGCGCCGGCAGCGTGCTGACACCGGCCACGCCGCGACCGTGCAGCACGGCACAGCGCAGCGAAGCCAACCAGTCAGGCGAAGTCACACGAAAGGGCCCACCGCGAGGCGGGCCGCGGAAACGATCAGAACCCCGAGGCCGCGAAGTGCGGGTTGTCGAAGCCGGGCTTGCCGTAGCGCAGGTCGGCGCCATCGGCCACCACGGTGACGCGGCCCCCGGCGGCGCGCAGCACGGCGTCGCCTGCGGCAATGTCCCATTCCATCGTGCGGCCCAGGCGCGGGTACAGGTCGGCCTCGCCGGCAGCGACCAGGCACAGCTTCAGTGACGAGCCGGCGTTGGTGCGCGAGGCCACGGTGCGGCCGTTCAGGAAAGCGTCCAGCGCGGTTTCGTCGCCATGCGAGCGGCTGGCCACCACGGTCAGGCCTTCGGCCGGCACCGCGCGGGTCTTGATCTCGCGCTTGCCTTCGGCGTCTTCCAGCCAGGCACCCAGGCCGGCCGCGCCGGTGAACAGGCGGCCGGCAGCACCGCCGACAGCGGGCGCGAACACCAGACCCAGCACCGGCTTGCCGTTTTCGATCAGCGCGATGTTGACGGTGAACTCGCCGTTGCGGCTGATGAATTCCTTGGTGCCGTCCAGTGGGTCGACCAGGAAGAAGCGGTCGCTCACATCCGGGATCTTGCCGGCGGCCACGGCTTCTTCGGCAACGACCGGCACGCCTGGCGCGATTTTCGCGAGGCCGGCCAGGATGACGTCTTCCGCCTTCTGGTCGGCCTGGGTGACCGGCGACTCGTCGCCTTTCTTGGTCACATCGAAGTCGGTGGCATAGATGTCCATGATCACCTTGCCGGCGTCGCGGATGAGGGGCGTCAGTTGGGACAACAGGCCGGCGGCGTCAGCGGTAGCAATGCTCATGGAAGTTACTTTCAGATGAGGTTTTCAAATGAGGGATACGGCATTGTGCATGTCGAGTGGCAGAATAAACTCCCTAAAACATTTATTGACCTCAGTTCGTGCCCGCCTCCACCCCCGACATGCAACAACTGAACCTGCGCCGTCGCCGCGCGGTGCAGTTGCGGGTGGACGGCCGCAGCCTGGCACAGATCCGAACCGAGACCGGCCTCAGCGTGCCCACCATCATCAAGGCCTGCCAGGCCTTCACGGCGGGCGGCTGGGCGGCGATCGACGTCGGCGCCCGCGGCCGGCCCAAGGGCGATGGCCGGGTGCTGAGTCTGCAACAGGAAGAGGCACTGCGCACCGCCGCTTTGGGCCAGCCACCCGAAAAAGCCGGTAGCCCGTCACTGTTATGGGATGCCAATGCTGTGCAGGCGCTGGCCGGGCAGCGTTTTGGCGCCCAGTTGCAGCCGCGTGCGTTGGCCCGGCTGCTGGAGCGCTGGGGCCTGGCGATGCACCCGCTGCGCGAACTGGCTGCCCAAAGCGAAGCCGGCCGCGCCTGGGTGGCCGAGCAGTGGGATCCGGCCCTGCACGCCACCCGCAGCCGCCAGCGCCACCTGGCCTGGGCCGGCACGCTGAACCACCCGGACCGGCCGGCGCCCGGCGGCCTGATCGTCGCGATCTCGCCGCGTGGCACCTTGAGCTGGCTGCCGGTGACCAAGCTGGCCTCGGCCGACACCTACCTCGACTTTCTCGACCGGCTGCTGCGCGCCACGCCCGGCCACTGGACCGTCTACCTGCAAGGGCCCGACCTGAGCCGCGCACCGTCGGTCGCGGCCTGGCAGGCCGCGCATCAAGCCCGCCTGGCGCTGCACACCTGCCCGGTCGCACCGCAGGCCCGCAGCGCCGCCGAGGTGCCGCCGCGCGCAGCAGATGCTGAGCCGGCGGTCAGCAAACCCACGTCCGCGGCCCCAGCCGTGGCAACCAAGACCGCGGCCGCCTTCCTGGCGCCGCGCCCGCACCCAGCGATCCTTCCGGCCCGCCCGGCGGCGGCCGCTGTCCCTTCTCTCTTTTCCCAGCCCACCACGGATACCACCACCATGAGCTTGACCCATTTGCAGCGCCTGGAAGCCGAGAGCATCCACATCATGCGCGAGGTCGTCGCCGAGGCTGACAACCCGGTGATGCTTTACTCCGTTGGCAAGGACTCAGCGGTGATGCTGCACCTGGCCCGGAAGGCCTTCTACCCGGCCCCGCCGCCCTTCCCCCTGCTGCACGTGGACACCACCTGGAAGTTCCGGGCGATGTACGAGCTGCGCGACCGCATGTCCGCGGAAACCGGGATGGACCTGCTGGTCTATCACAACCCGGAAGCCATGGAGATGGGCATCAATCCCTTCACCCATGGCTCGTCCATCCACACCGACATGTGGAAGACGCAAGGCCTGAAGCAGGCGCTGGACAAGTACAACTTCGACGTGGCCTTCGGCGGCGCCCGCCGCGACGAAGAGAAGAGCCGTGCCAAGGAACGCATCTTCTCGTTCCGCTCGGCACAGCACCGCTGGGACCCGAAGAACCAGCGCCCGGAACTCTGGCGCCTGTACAACGGCCGCAAGCAGAAGGGCGAGTCGATCCGCTGCTTCCCGATCTCCAACTGGACCGAGCTGGACGTCTGGCAGTACATCTACATGGAGAACATCCCCATCGTGCCGCTGTACTTCGCGGCCAAGCGCCCGGTCGTGGAACGCGACGGCACGCTGATCATGGTGGACGACGACCGCTTCCCGCTGCGCGAAGGCGAAGTGCCGATGATGAAGAGCGTGCGCTTCCGCACGCTGGGCTGCTACCCGCTGTCGGGTGCCGTCGAATCCGAAGCCGCCACGCTGCCGGACGTCATCCAGGAAATGCTGCTGACCAAGACCTCGGAGCGTCAAGGCCGCATGATCGACCACGACAGCGCCGCGTCCATGGAAAAGAAGAAACAGGAAGGCTATTTCTAAGCCGCCGCCCGTTCTTCTTTACCGCACCAAATTCAAGGAATCACCATGGCCCACACCTCGGACCTGATCTCGGTCGACATCGAGAAGTACCTGAAGCAGCATGAGCAGAAGAGCCTGCTGCGCTTCATCACCTGCGGCTCGGTGGACGACGGCAAGTCGACCGTCATCGGCCGGCTGCTGTATGAGTCGAAGATGCTGTTCGAAGACCAGCTTGCCGCCATCGAGAACGACTCGAAGAAATGGGGCACGCAAGGCGGCGACATCGACTTCGCGCTGCTGGTCGACGGCCTGGCCGCCGAACGCGAGCAAGGCATCACGATCGACGTGGCCTACCGCTTCTTCTCGACCGACCGCCGCAAGTTCATCGTCGCCGACACCCCCGGCCACGAGCAGTACACCCGCAACATGATCACCGGCGCCTCAACCGCCGACGTGGCCGTGATCCTGGTCGACTCGCGCAAGGGCATCCTGACGCAGACCCGCCGCCACTCGTACCTGGTCAGCCTGATCGGCATCCGCAAGGTGGTGCTGGCGATCAACAAGCTGGACCTGGTCGACTACTCCGAGAAGGTCTTCAAGCAGATCGACGAGGAATACCGCGAGTTCGCCAAGCAGATCGGCCTGAACGACATCACCTCGATCCCCTTGTCTGGCCTGAAGGGCGACAACATGATCGTCGCCAGCGAGAAGACGCCCTGGTACCACGGCCCGACGCTGCTGGGCTTCCTGGAAACCTGCGAAATCGACGAGGAGCGCCTGCAGAAGGAACCGTTCCGCATGCCGGTGCAGTGGGTCAACCGGCCGAACCTGGACTTCCGCGGCTTCGCCGGCGTCATCACCGGCGGCATGATCAAGCCGGGCGACCGCATCCGCGCCCAGCCTTCGGGCAAGGAAAGCAAGGTCCAGCGCATCGTCACGATGAACGGCGACCTGCCGCTGGCCGTGGCCGGCCAGTCCGTCACGCTGACGCTGGAAGACGAGATCGACATCTCGCGTGGCGACGTGATCTCGACCGCCGAGTCTCCCGCCGAAGTGGCCGACCAGTTCGAAGCCACCATCGTCTGGATGACCGACGAGCCGATGCTGCCGGGCCGGCCCTACCTGCTGAAGATCGGCACCCAGCTGGTGACGGCCACCGTCACCGAGCCGAAGTACAAGGTCAACGTCAACACGATGGAGCACCTGGCCGCCAAGCAGTTGGAGGTCAACGAGATTGGCGTGGTGAACTTGGCGCTGGACCGCCCGATTGCCTTCGATCCGTACACCGCCAACCGCGACACCGGCGGCTTCATCCTGATCAACCGCCTGACCAACAACACGGTCGGCGCGGGCATGCTGCACTTCGCGCTGCGCCGCTCGCACAACATCCACATGCAGGCCGTGGACGTGGACAAGGCTGCGCGCGCCACCGCCAAGGGCCAGAAGCCGGGCGTGCTGTGGTTCACCGGCCTGTCGGGCGCCGGCAAGTCGACGATTGCCAACCTGGTCGAGAAGAAGCTGCACGCGATGGGCCGCCACACCTATCTGCTGGACGGCGACAACATCCGCCACGGCCTGAACAAGGACCTGGGCTTCACCGAGGCTGACCGCGTGGAGAACATCCGCCGCGTCTCCGAAGTGGCGCGCCTGATGGTCGATTCCGGCCTGATCGTGCTGACCGCCTTCATCTCGCCGTTCAAGTCCGAACGTGCAATGGCCCGCGGCCTGCTGGGCGAAGGTGAGTTCATCGAGATCCACGTCGACACGCCGCTGAACGTGGCCGAGGACCGCGACGTCAAGGGCCTGTACAAGAAGGCCCGCCGCGGCGAGATCGCCAACTTCACCGGCATCAGCTCGCCATACGAAGTGCCGGAGAACCCGGAAATGCGCGTCAACACCGCCGTCATCAGCGCCGACCAGGCCGCCGACGAGATCATCGCCCGCCTGCGCACGCTGGGCATGATCGACTGAGACCCGCTGGCGGGCCTGCCCGCCACCGCTGCCAGGCACGGCCCCCGCGGCACGCCCTGACCCCGAAACCCCGCCCCGGCCCTGGCCGCGGCGGGGTTTTTTCATGCCAGTCCGTACCGGCCAACCGCGTGCAATCTGACCGCACCGGCCCGCTGTTGCCGCCCGCGGCACTTCAGTCACCGCCCTCCGCCGCCGAAACCACAAGGGTCGGGGGCCAGCCCATGTGTGCCCCCAGGTTCTTGTTACCCCGGGGTTTCTCATGGCCGGCACACTGCACCACCTTTCTTCCTCCCTGCGCCCCAGCGCCCCACCGTGGCGCTGGACCCTGATGGCCACCGTGTGTGCCGTGCTGACCGCCTGCGGCGGCGGCGGTGACGCCGGCACCGGCACCGCAACCGCCAGCAGCGGCGGCGAAGCCAGCGCCGGCACGTCGACGCCCACCGAGCCGACCCCTGCGCCGACCACGGGCACAGACACCGGCAACGTGGCCACCGGCGACACGTCCGGCACGACGACGACCACCGAGACCACCACCCCCGACACCCCGGTCGACACCGCGGCCCAGGACAACCAGGTCAGCGAAGCCGCCGCCGCCACGGCCACGCCCTACAGCGGCCCGGCGACCCGCCCGCAGGCTTTTCGCCTGCTGACCCAGGCCAGCTTCGGCCCGACCGACGCCGACCTCAGCCGCGCGATGAGCATTGGCCAGGCCGCCTGGCTGGACGAGCAGCTGGCCAAGCCGGTGCGCGCCGCCCACACCACGCGCTGGGCCAGCGACAACACCAGCATCCAGGCCGCCAACGCCAAGAGCACCGCCAGCAACCCGACCATTGCCGCGTCCTTCTACACGGCCGCGCTGAAGAACGACGACCAGCTGCGCCAGCGCGTGGCGTTTGCACTGTCGGAGATCTTCGTCGTCTCGATGCAGGAGCTGAGCGCCGGCCGTTCGCAGGCCGTGGCCAGCTGGCTGGACATGCTCAACCGGGACGCGCTGGGCAACTTCCGCACGCTGCTGGACGACGTCGCCCTGCACCCCGCGATGGGCCTGTACCTGTCGCACCTTGGCAGCCAGAAAGCCAACGCCAAGACCGGCAGCACGCCGGACCAGAACTTCGGCCGCGAACTGATGCAGCTATTCTCCATCGGCCTGCTGCAGCTGAACCTGGACGGCACGCCCAAGCTGGACGCCAACGGCCGCGCCATCGAGACCTACAACACCGACGACATCCTCGGCATGTCGGCCGTGTTCACCGGCTACAACTGGGCCGCCACCGATCCGAACGCCTTCGGCCCTTATGCCTCCGGCGTCACGCTGTCGCCCAACCGGCTGATCCTGCCGATGCAGGCCTACGCCAGCCAGCACTCGACGGTTGAGAAGCGCATCCTGGGCAGCGTCATTGCCGCGCAGGCCACGCCTGACATGGCCGCCGACCGCAAGGCCGCACTGGACACGCTGTTCAACCATCCCAACGTGGCACCGTTCATCGGCCGCCAGCTGATCCAGCGCCTGGTCACCAGCCACCCCAGCACCGCCTACGTGCAGCGCGTGGCCAAGGTCTTCACGAACAACGGCGCTGGCGTGCGCGGCGACCTGAAGGCCGTCGTGCGCGCCATCCTGATCGACGACGAAGCCCGCTCCGTCACGCTGGCTGGCGGCGACGCCTACGGCAAGCTGCGCGAGCCGGTGCTGCGCCTGACGGCGCTGCTGCGCGCCTACCCGACCAGGTCCTTGAGCGGCCTGATGCAGACCGGCGCCTGGGACGATCCGGCCGCGACCATCGGCCAGGTGCCGCTGCAGGCGCCTTCTGTCTTCAACTTCTACCGGCCAGGCTATGTGCCGCCAGGCGGCGAAGCAGCCCAGCGCAGCCTGACGCTGCCGGAAATGCAGGCCACGACCGAAACCAGCGTGGCCGGCTATGCCACCGCGATGATGAACATCCTGGCCAACGGCGCCGGCGTGAAGGTAACCGTCGGCACGACCACCGGCCTGGACGTGCAGACCGACTACAGCGCCGACGTGGCGCTGGCCGCCAACGCCGACACGCTGGCCCGCAAGGTCTGCGACCGGCTGATCACCGGCACGCCGCCGGCCGCACTGATCACCGGCATGACCGAGGCGATCAACTCGATTGCCATTCCCAAGGCCACCGCCAGCAATGCCGACAAGGTGGCGGCCGCCAAGCTCAACCGGGTGCGCGCTGCGCTGCTGCTGGCCGTGACCAGTCCCGAATTCATCGTCCAGAAGTGAGCCGCATCATGTCCTCGTCTTCCGCCAAATCCCCGCTGGACGCCCTGCCCCGCACCACCCGCCGCGAACTGCTCAAGCGCTTTGGCGCCATGGGCCTGGCCGGCTCCACCGCTGGCGGCCTGGGCCTGAACCTGGCCGCGATGAGCCAGGCCAGCGCCGCCGTCGGCAGCAGCTACCGCGCGCTGGTCTGCGTCTTCCTGTACGGCGGCAACGACGCCTACAACACCGTGCTGGCGACCGACAGCGCCTCCTGGGCCAATTACGCCGCCGCGCGAAGCGCGTCCAACAACGCACTGGTGCTGGGCGCCGCCGGCACGCCGGCCGACCCGACCAGCACCGCCGTGCACACCCGCCTGGGCGGTGTGCTGCCCATCAACCCGGTGCATGCGCAAGGCCGCACGCTGGCGCTGCACCCGGCGATGACCGAAGTGGCCGCGCTGTTCAACAAGGGCCGTGCCGGCGTGGTCGCCAATGTCGGCCCGCTGGTCGCACCGCTGACCAAGGCCCAGTACATGGCCGGCACCGGCCAGAAGCCGGTCAAGCTGTTCTCGCACAACGACCAGCAAAGCACCTGGCAGTCGCTGGCCACCGAAGGCGCCACCGCCGGCTGGGGCGGCCGCATGGCCGACCAGCTGCTGAGCGGCAACGGCAACTCGATGTTCACCGCCACGTCCATCTACGGCAACGCCGTGTGGCTGGCCGGCCAGCAGGCCCGCGCCTACCAGCTCTCGCAGGGCGGCGCGATCCGCATCGGCAGCAGCTCGGGCGCCGCCTTCGGCTCGACCACGGTGCAACAGAAACTGGTGTCGCTGATGAGCAGCAGCCGCAACAACTCGGTGCTGGAGCGCGAATATGCCGCGGTCGTGGGCCGCTCGGCCACCGCCGAAGGCACGCTGCGCAACGCCCTGCCGGCGATGGACGCCGGCCCCTGGGGCAGCGGCACCAACCAGGCCACCGACGCGCTGCTGATGCATGCCAACCCCAGCACCGGCGCGATGGCCGTGAACCCGCTGGCGCAGCAGCTGCAGGCCGTGGCCCGCATGATCGCCGCGCGGCAGACGCTGGGCGTCTCGCGCCAGGTCTTCTTTGTCGGCATCGGCGGCTTCGACACCCACGACACCCAGCCCGACCGCCACGCGCTTGCGCTGGCCCGCCTCTCGCACGGCCTGGGCTATTTCGACAAGGCGCTGCAAGCCATGGGCGTGGACGACGGCGTGACCACCTTCACTGCCAGCGACTTCGGCCGCAACCTGAGCAGCAACGGCGACGGCGTGGACCACGGCTGGGGCGCGCATCACTTCGTGATGGGCGGCGCGGTGCGCGGTGGCGATGTCTACGGCACGCTGCCGGTCTACGGCAAGTCCAGCGGCAACGGCGTGTTCGACAGCCCGGACCAACTCAGCCAGGGCGCCCTGCTGCCCTCGATGCCGGTGGAGCGCTACGCCGCCACCATGGGCCGCTGGCTGGGCCTGAGCGACGCCCAGTTGCTGGACATGCTGCCGCGCCTGGGCAACTGGTCCGCAGCGGACCGCACGCTGGGCTTCCTGGGCTGAACTTCACGGTGCCGCGCCGACGTCCGCTTCAGCGGATGCGGGCGTTCTTCAGCACCTCGGCGCGCTGGTCGTAGAGGCGGTAGAAGCCTTCGATCAGCGCTGCCAGCGCGTACTCGTGTGGCCCTTTGAAGCCGATGATGCGCCCGCCTTCTTCCTGGACAGCCAGGCCACGGTAGTGGTCGGGTCCATCGAATCCGGGCGCCTGGCTGGCGCGCACAAACGGATTCACCGGCAGGCGGAACTGGCCCAGCGGCTCGGCTGCGCCAGGCCCGACACCATCCACCGCCAGGCCTTCCAGTTTCAGCACCCGGGTCGCCAGTTCCAGCAGCAGTTGCCGCGTGGGATGGTTCATCGTGTGGAACAGCCGGCTGCGCAGCACGTGCTCGCGCAGGTAGTCCAGGATCTTCACGTCTGCCGTGGCTTCGCGCCGCTCCAGCTCCGGCCATGGGGCCTCGGCGGCGTCGGCAAAGCGCTTGCCGTGCAGCGCCACGTCCAGGCATCGCTGCTCGCATTCGGCCACCGACTGCCCGGACTTCCAGCCCTCGAAGATGAACCGGTGGTGGTAGTCCCCCAGCGGACCATGCAGCGCACCGCCGGTGCTGGGGCGGATGTAGGTCAGCTCCGGGTTGTAGCCGGCGTAATAGAGGTTGATCCAGCTGCGCAGCTTGCCCCCGTACCTGGCCTGCAAGGCGCTGGTGGTGACGAACCCGCAGGGGTAGCCGTCGGCCACCTGCTGCGCCAGGATCAGGTCCGCAGCCTCGAACTCGGGCGTGTAGACCGACTCGTCGGCATCTTTCAGCAAGTGCACCACGGCCACGCTGTGCACCGTGACCCGGCTGCTCAGCTGCCCCAGGTACTGGGCCAGCGGCCTGGCCTGGCAGTTGCCGACGACGGCAATCTTCAGCTCGGCATCAGGCATAACGGCCTCCGTCGATGCGCGCCAGGTTCTCCATCTCGCCCAGCCGGCTCACGGCCCAGTTGGCGTCCAGCCGCCGCTCGGGCAGGAAACCGTCATTGCACTTCTGTCGCACGCCCAGCAAGGTGTTGAGGTGGTTGCCGTAGTAGACCGCCGCGCAGCCGTGTGTGCGATGCACATGGTGGGTCAGCGGCAGGCCATAGCAGCCGCAGGACGCAAAGAAGAGGTCGAACTCGTGGCGGGCAAAGGCCTCATCCACCTGCTGCTTCAGGCGCTCGAAGCTGTCGTGCCAGCCGGCATCCGGGCGCTGCGGGTAGACCGACATCGGCGCCGGCAGCGTCTGCAGCGCGAAGTCGGGGATGGGCAGGTCCTTGTAGAGGCCAAACAGCCTGCCGCTGTCCCGCAGGCCGGCGATCTCGTCAGCAAAGGGCGTGACAAACAGCAGCTTGCGGCCAGCCAGCATGGCGTAGAAGCGGTCCGGCGCAGGAAAGCGCACCGGGCCGGCGACGCGGCCATCGCGCTGCCAGAGGTGGGCCTGCACCGGCCAGAAGTTTGGGTACGCGCCGGGATAGGGGAACAGGTGATCGGCCCCGCCGAGTGCGGCCAGGTAGGTCTCGCACCACGGCGCCAGCGAGCGCCAGGGCTGGTCCAGGTCGGCGTAGAAGCCGGCGTTGGTCATCAGGGCGCGCAGGTTGAAGGCCAGGTCATCGGCGCTCAGCCAACGGCCCAGCTTGCGCGGCGCGTACATGCTGTTCGCGTCGTCCAGCCCGGCCTGCACGGTTTGCAATGCCTCGCGCAGTTCGGGCTGGCGCTCGATCCAGTTCTGGATCACGCGAAGCTCGACATTGCCGTAGCGGGCGTAGAAGCGCGGTTCCCAGCGCTCGGTCGCCGGCATGGGCACTTCGAAAAAAGCCTCGGTGCGCAACTGGCGCTTTCGCACGATGTGGGTGTAGAGCACCACCAGGTCCTGCAGCCAATGCTGCAAGGCCGGCTCGGCGGCCGTGCCACGCGCCAGTGCAGCGCGCAGGTCCTGCTGCAAGGGCTCGTTGGACATCAGCGCACGCGGTGGCTCGGCCGCTGGGCTGGCGCGCATCAGCGCGTCCATGCCCGCTTCCAGCCGGGTTTCGAGCGCCTTGCCTTGCAGCACCTGCTCGCGCCACAGCGCGGCGGCGTTCAGGCAGCTCAGCGGGCCGGCCTCGTAGGAGTCGGCCTCGATGCGGTCGTCGAAGCCCAGCGAAATCAACAAGCTCATGCGGAAAGGCGGCTGCGCCCCATGCGCGGCGGATCAACCCTCACCCTAACACGCGGCCAGCGGCGCGCGCCGGGCCCGGCGCCTCTTTGCACGCCTCGGATGCTCGGGCTCAATAGTCGGCCCTGCAAAATCCATTTCAAGCGCAGCGACAGCAGTCATTTGATTCCTTGAGCCGCAGCGGTCACGTTGCA
>NZ_JAJNKD010000025.1:0-89202 GCF_021043325.1 Ideonella azotifigens | reverse complement strand
GCTTGGTACCACCAAGGTAGCAGTGACAACCGTGTGCCCGCCCTGCGATTCACTCAGATCGGCGAAGAACCTTTTTTCATGGGTGATCGCAACGGCGCGACACCGCAACATCGCCGCCGTCACCCTCGCGGATGGTGCTGCGCATGCAATGACTTCAAGCGCTCTCGCGCCACATGCGTGTAGATCGTCGTGGTCGAGATGTCTGCGTGGCCGAGCAGCATCTGCACCACCCGCAGGTCTGCGCCGTGGTTCAGCAGATGGGTCGCGAAGGCGTGGCGCAAGGTATGCGGTGACAACGGCACGCGGATGTCGGCCTGCGCCGCATGCCGCTTCACCAGCGTCCAGAACATCTGGCGTGTCATCGGCCCACCGCGCGCCGTGACGAACAAGGCGTCGCTTGCCTGGCCTTGCAGAATCTGCGGGCGGCCATCTGCCAGATAAAGCCGCAGCCAGCGCTCGGCCTCTTCGCCGAAGGGAACCAGACGCTCCTTCTGTCCCTTGCCGCTGACACGCAGCACACCATCGTTCAGGCTGAGGTTGATGGACGGCAGACCGACCAGTTCGCTGACCCGCAGACCGCTGGCGTACATCAGCTCCAGCATGCAGCGGTCGCGCAAGCCCAGTGGCGTCATCACGTCCGGCGCTCGCAGCAGCGCTTCGACCTGTGCCTCGCTCAAGGTCTTGGGCAGGCGCATCGGCTGGCGGGCGGCCAGCAACTGCAGGGTCGGATCCACCTTGACGTGGTGCTCACGCAAGGCCCAGCGATAGAAGCGCCGAAAAACCGCCAAGCGGCGGTTGGCGCTGCTGCTGCGGCTGCCGGCATGCCGGGCCGTTGCGTAGGCTTGCAGATGGACCTGGGTGACCTGGGTGAGGTCCACGCCGCCCTGCTCGGCCAGCCAACTGGCCAGCCCCTGCAAGTCACGGCGGTAGGCGGCCAGGGTGTTGGCGCTCAGCCCATCCTCCAGCCACAACGCGTCGTTGAACAGATCGATCAGGCCTGCATCCACCGCGCAAGGCGGCAGATGCAGCACAGGCCCATCAGGCCTCTCCGGCCGCGTCACTCCAGCGTCAGCTTCTGCTTGGCGACCACCTGCTTGTAGACGTCGAACTCGGCCTTGATCTGCGCGGCGAACTGCTCGGGGGTGTTGAGCACCAGCAGCGAACCGGTGTCTTCGATTCGCTTCTTGACCTCAGGCAGTTCGGCCGTTTTCTTGACCGCAGCAGCCACCTTGTCGACCACGTCCTTGGGCAGGCCCTTGGGACCGTAGATGCCGTAGTAGGCCATGCGGTTCACCGGCTCCAGGCCCACTTCCTTGAACGTCGGCACGTCGGGCAAAACAGCCAAGCGCTGCGGTGCAGCGACAACGATGGCGATCAGGCGACCTTCCTTGATGAAGGGCAGCGCGGACGGCAGGTTGTCGAAGATCATCGGCACTTGACCCGCCACCGTGTCGTTCAACGCAGGGCCTGCGCCGCGGTAAGGAATGTGGGTCACAAAAACGCCAGTCAGGCTCTTGTACAACTCCATCTGCAGGTGGCCGATGCCGCCGGTGCCGGAGCTGGAAAAGCTGTACTTGCCGGGATTTTTCTTCAGGACTTCGAGGAAGGTCTTGTAGTCCCGCGCCGGGAAGGACGGATGCACCGCGATCACGTTCGGCGTGGCAGCGATGTTGATGATGGGCGTGAAGTCGGTCAGCGGGTTGTAGGCGATCTTCGGGTTGATGGCCGGATTGGCCGCTGTGGTCGACACCGTCGCCACACCCAGCGAATAGCCATCCGGCGCCGCACGCGCCGTGTCCAGCGCGCCCACCACGCCGCCGCCGCCGGCCTTGTTCTCGACGATCATGGTCTGGCCCAGTGCCAGGTTCATCTTCTCGGACACCACGCGGGCGATGATGTCGGTGGTGCCACCAGGCGCAAAAGGCACGACCAGCTTGACTGGCTTGGTCGGGTAGTTGCTCTGCGCAAAGGCGGAAGTGGCGCAAGCAGCGGCCATCAAGGCTGCGGACAGGGTCCAGCGCAGGCGGTTCGAGTGTCGCAATGCAGTCTCCAGAGTGAACAGGGCAATGGCGGCAGGATAGCCCAGCCGACCGTCGGTTCAGCGCACGCCGAGAAGTATGCCGAGGCCTTGGTTTGCCTGGACTGCGGCCATTGCGTAAGGGCCATCCCTGCTCTCGCAGGCACACTGCAGCCATGTCCCATGTGCTGTTGCTGCTGCCCGACTTCCTGCTGATCCTGCTCGGCTTTGTGCTGTGCCGCCGCACGGCACTGAACCGCTCGGTGTGGGACGGTGTCGAGAAGCTGGTTTATTACCTGCTGTTCCCGGTGCTGCTGTTTGTCGCCATCGTGCGCCAGCCACTGCAGGCCGGTGCGCTGATGACGCTGGCCGGCTGCGGTCTGGCGGTGGTGGGCTGCGGCATTGCGCTTTCATATGCCCTCGGCCGCTGGCCTGGCGTGGACGCGCGCCTGCACGCTTCCGGCGCGCAGACGGCCTTCCGCTTCAACTCCTATGTCGCGCTGGCGCTGGCAGAGCGGCTGGGCGGCGTTCAGTCTGTCGCCTGGACGGCCTTGCTGGTCGCGTTGTGCGTGCCGGTCTGCAACATCGCGGCGGTCTGGCCGCTGGCCCGACATGCTGGCCAGAACTTCCTGCGCGAGCTGCTGCAGAACCCGCTGATCATCGGCACGGTCGCCGGGCTGGTCGGCAACCTGCTGGGGCTGCAACTGCCTGAGCTGCTGCAGATCACTCTGAGCCGCATCGGCGGCGCCGCCCTGCCGCTGGGATTGATGGCCGTGGGCGCCGGGCTGCAATTGGGCGCCTTGCGGGACGCACCCAGGCTCGCCGCCGCGCTGATGAGCATCCGCCACCTGATCCTGCCCGTCATCGCCATCGTGCTGGTGCGCGTGGCCGAGCTGCCTGCCGGGCAGCAGGTCGTGGTGGTCGCCTTCGCGGCCTTGCCGACCGCCTCCAGCGCCTATGTGCTGGCCTCGCGCATGGGCGGCAGCGGCAGCTTTGTGGCCGGGCTGGTCAGCCTGTCCACGCTGCTGGGCATGCTGAGCCTGCCACTGGCGCTGATCGGGCTGGACGCCACGCGCTGAAGCCTCAAGGCTTGTCGGCGGCCTGGGCCAGCGCCCACTGGATGTGCTCAGCGACCAAGGGCGTGGCCACGGGCAGCGAGGCTGACAACGCCTGACCCAGCGCTGCCTCGTCGGCCACGCCTGAGGCCAGCGCATTGCCCATCGCCACAGCCAGGTTTCGCTGCCAGCGCTGGTGGCCAATGCGGCGGATCGCGCTGCCTTCGGTCCGCTGCAGGAAGCTCGGCTCGTCCCAGGCCCACAGGTCCAGCAGACCGGGCCCGTCCAGCGCGGGCCTTGTGTCGAAGTCCGGCACGCTGGCCCGGCGCGCGTATTTGTTCCACGGACAGGCCAGCTGGCAGTCGTCGCAGCCATAGATGCGGTTGCCGATCAACGGCCGCAAGGCCTCGGGAATCGCGCCGTCGTGCTCTATCGTCAGGTACGAGATGCAGCGCCTGGCGTCCAGCCGGTACGGCGCGACGATGGCCCCGGTCGGGCAAACCTGCAGACAGGCTTCGCAGGCACCGCAATGCGCGTTGACCGGCTCGCTCAGCGGCAGCGCCAGGTCCACATAGATCTCGCCGAGGAAGAACATCGAACCGGCTTCGCGCGACAGCGTCAGCGTGTGCTTGCCGCGCCAGCCAATGCCGCTGCGGCTGGCCAGTTCCACCTCCAGCACCGGCGCCGAATCGGTGAACACACGGTGGCCCAGTGGGCCGACCTCGGTGGCCAGCTTGTCAGCCAGTTGCTGCAGCCGGGCGCGCAAGACCTTGTGATAGTCCCTCCCCCGCGCATAGAGCGACACCATGGCCCGCTGCGGGTCAGCCAGGCCTTGCCACTCGACCTGCTGCCAGTCACCTGCGCGGTTGGCAGGCAGGTAGTCCATGCGCGCGGTGACGACACGCACCGTGCCGGGTATCAGTTCGGCCGGGCGAGCCCGCTTGAGCCCGTGCGCAGCCATGTAAGCCATGCTGCCGTGAAAGCCCGCATCCAGCCAGGCCAGCAAACCCGGCTCGGCAGATGACAGGTCGACATCGGCCACCCCAATCTGGGAGAATCCGAGCGTGCGGGCCCAGTCCCGCAACTGCTGCGTGATGTCCGTGTTTCCTGGCGGCGATTTGTCAGACGCCTGCTGCCGCGAGACGCCTTCACCGCCCTCCACATTTTGAGCCATCTGCCGATTCTAGAAACTCGCACGCTGCGCTGGCCTGACGAAACTGCCTGCGCCGAATTTGCCGCCAATTGGGCGGCCCGCCCCGCCATCGCCAACGCCTGCATCGAGCTGGACGGCCCCCTGGGCGCCGGCAAGACCACGCTGGTGCGCCATCTGCTGCGCGCGCTGGGGGCCACCGGCCGCATCAAGAGCCCGACCTATGCGGTGGTCGAACCTTATCTGCTGGCCAGCCCATTTGGTGCGCTGGCAGTTTCGCATTTTGATTTCTACCGTTTCAGCGACCCGCGCGAATGGGAGGACGCGGGTTTTCGGGAGGTATTTGCCGCCCCCGGTTTGAAGCTGTGCGAATGGGCCGGCAATGCCGGTCCTTATCGCCCAGCCGCAGACCTCGCGCTGCAGATTGCTCCACAGGAAGACGAGAGTCGCCTGGTGCAGTTGCAGGCCTTCACCGCACGAGGACAGGAGTTGCTGGCATGAAACGTCGTGACGCCTTGAAATCGCTGGGCCGCGTGGCCTTGGTGCTGGGCCCGGCCCAGCTCGCCTGGGGCGCCAGCATTGTCTCGGTGCGAGTCTGGCCGGCGCAGGAATACACGCGCGTGACCATCGAGTCGGACCAGCCGCTGGTGGCCCGCCACTTCCTGACCGACGACCCGCAGCGCCTGGTGGTCGACATCGACGGGCTGGAGATGAGCCCTGCCTTGCGTGAGCTGGTTGGCAAGGTCAAGTCGGACGACCCGTTCATTGGCGGCGTGCGCGTGGGCCAGAACCAGCCGCGTGTGGTGCGCCTGGTGCTGGACCTGAAGCAAACCGTCAAGCCACAGCAATTCACGCTGATGCCGGTCGCCGCCTACCAGCACCGACTGGTTTTCGACCTCTACCCGACCGAAGCGCCAGACCCGCTGCTGACGCTGATCCGCGACAAGGCCCAGGCCGAACGCGAGGCCGCCCGCTCGGTGCAGGACGCGCTGGGCGAGTTCATCGGCAAGGTGGACCGCCCGCTCGCCGCCACCGAGGCCGCGCGCTCCGGCGCCGCCGCACCCGGCACCTCCACCACTGCACCGCCGTCGACCCAGGTCGCCATGGCGCCTCCCCCGCCTGCCGCACCGCCCCCCATCCCCGGCAAGTCCAGCGCCGCGCAGCGGGACGGCATCAACCGCCTGGTCATCGTCGCCATCGATCCCGGCCACGGCGGCGAAGACCCAGGCGCCATCGGCCCCAGCGGCCTGAAGGAAAAGGACGTGGTGCTGCGCATTGCGCTGCAGCTGCGCGACAAGCTCAACACCAAGCCCGGCATGCGCGCGATGCTCACGCGCGACGACGACTTCTTCGTGCCGCTACAGGAGCGCGTGGCCAAGGCCCGCCGGGTACAGGCCGACCTGTTCGTCTCGGTGCATGCCGACGCCTTCATGAACCCCGACGCGCGCGGCGCCAGCGTCTTCGCGCTGAGCCAGCACGGCGCGTCCAGCACCGCCGCGCGCTGGATGGCGCAGCGCGAGAACGCGGCCGACGTGGTGGGCGGCGTGAATGCCGCGACCAAGGACGCTCAGGTGCTGCGCGCGCTGCTGGACATGAGCACCACCGCGCAGATCAAGGACAGCCTGCGCGTGGGCAACGAAGTGCTGTCGCGCATCGGCACCGTGGGCCGGCTGCACAAGGGCGAGGTCGAACAGGCCGGTTTCGCGGTGCTGAAGGCGCCGGACATCCCGTCCATCCTGGTCGAGACCGCGTTCATCTCGAACCCCACCGAAGAAGACAAGCTGCGCGACCCCGAGTACCAGCGCAAGCTGGTCGAGGCGCTGTTCACTGGCATCGACCGCTACTTCGCGAAGAACCCGCCGCTGGCGCGCAATCGGCAAACGTAAGGCCAGACTTGACGGCCGTCAGGCCGGGGCGCGGCGGCGCGCCTTCACGGCACCGGCCAGGATCACCACGCCAGGAATCAGGATCATCGCCCAGATGATTTTTTCGAGGTTCTGCTGCACCCAGGGGATGTTGCCGAACAGCACGCCAGCCATCATCACGCCGACCACCCAGAGCGCGCCGCCAATCAGGTTGAACAGCGTGAAGCGCGTGCGGCTCATCGCCGCCACGCCGGCCACGAAGGGTGCAAACGTGCGCACAAACGGCATGAAGCGCGCGACGATGATGGTCACCGCACCATAGCGCTCGTAGAAGGCATGGGCCTGCTCGAAGGCCCGCTTGTTGAAGAAGCGGGACTGCTCCCACTTGAACACTTTCGGCCCCAGCGCCCGGCCGATCGTGTAGTTCACCTGGTCGCCCAGCACCGCGGCCACCAGCAGCACCGCCAGCGACACCGGCAGGCTCATCAGCCCGGTGCCGCACATAGCACCGACCACGAACAGCAGCGAATCACCCGGCAGGAAAGGCATCACCACCACGCCGGTCTCCACGAAGATGATGGCGAACAGCAGTACGTAGACCCAGGTGCCGTAGTTGGTCACGAACACCGCGAGGTGCTTGTCCACGTGCAATATGAGGTCGATCAGGGGGGCGAGAAAGTCCATGGGCAGGGATTATCAGGGTGGACATCACACGGGCTCTCTACAATCCCGGGATGAACGACAACGTGCATCCGCCACTGCACAACGCCTTGCAGGCCGCGCCGCGCCGCCCGATCCGCGAATTGCCCGACGAACTGGTCAGCCAGATCGCTGCCGGCGAGGTGGTGGAGCGCCCGGCTTCGGTGGTGCGCGAGCTGGTGGACAACGCGCTGGACGCGGGCGCCGAGCAGGTCACCGTGCGCCTGGTGGCCGGCGGCGTGCGGGCCATCGTGGTCGAGGACGATGGCTGCGGCATTCCGCATGACGAGCTGCCGCTGGCGCTCAAGCGCCACGCCACCAGCAAGATCAGCTCGCTGGCCGAGCTCGAAGGCGTGATGACCATGGGCTTCCGCGGCGAGGCGCTGGCCGCCATCGCCTCGGTCTCCGAAACCCACATCGTCAGCCGCCCCGCAGATGCTTCCCAGGCCCGCAGGCTGGACGCCCGCAGCGGCGAGTTGCAACCTGCCGCCCGTGCGCAAGGCACCAGCATCGAAGTGCGCGAGCTGTTCTTCAGCACGCCCGCGCGGCGCAAGTTCCTCAAGTCAGGCCCGACCGAGCTGTCGCACGCCATCGAGGCGGTGCGCCGCCACGCGCTGGCGCGGCCGGACGTGGGCTTTGCGATCTGGCACGACGGCAAGCTGGTCGAACAATGGCGCCGCGCGCTGCACGAGCAACGCATGGCCGACGTGCTGGGCGAGGACTTCGTGGCGCAGAGCCGGCCGGTGGAACTGCTGGCCGGACCGATGCGGCTGCAAGGCCGCGTGGGCCTGCCCGAAGCCGCGCGCAACCGCGCAGACCATCAGTACGTCTACGTCAACGGCCGCTACGTGCGCGACAAGCTGATCACGCACGCCTTGCGCAGCGCCTATGAGGACGTGCTGCACGGCCAGAAGCAGCCGGCCTACGTGCTGTTCCTGGACATCGACCCGACGCGCGTGGACGTCAACGTGCACCCGACCAAGATCGAGGTGCGCTTCCGCGAATCGGGCGAGGTGTATTCGGTCGTCAAGCGCGCGGTGGAAAAGACGCTCTCGGCCCCGGCCGGCGCGCACCTGCCCGCCGCCATCTCGCAGGAGCCACTGCCCACGGCGACCTTGGGTGCCGAAGCGGCGCAGCCCGCGTCCGCCTCCTGGGGCGACCGCCAACCCAGCCTGCCCGCCTCGTACGCCACCGGCGCCGGCCTGCCACCCACCGCTCACCAGCAGCGCCTGAGCCTGGCCGACCTGGGCCAGCTCTACGTCCGCGAAGCGCCCGCGCCGTGGGCCAGCCCGGCGACCTTCGCACCGCCGTCGACCACCCCCATCAACCTGCCCACGGCCCCGGCGGGCGACCCGCCGATGGACCGCGCCGCGGTACTGGACGGCGACTGGCCGCTGGGCCGCGCACTGGCCCAGCTGTCGGGCGTCTACGTGCTGGCGCAGAACGCGCACGGCCTGGTCATCGTCGACATGCACGCGGCGCATGAACGCATCGTCTACGAGCGCATGAAGGCCGAGGCCCGCCTCACCGGCCTGGCCGCGCAGCCGTTGCTGATCCCGGCCACCTTCGCGGCCACAGCCACCGAGGTCGCCGTGGCCGAAGCCCGGCAGGCCGACCTGATGGCGCTGGGCCTGGACCTGAGCCCGCTGGGGCCCACCTCTCTGGCCGTGCGCAGCCGCCCTGCCGCGCTGCCGGATGCCGACCCTGTCGAGCTCGCTCGCTCGGTGCTGGCCGAACTCGCTGAACTGGCCGAGGCCGACGCCGCGCACCTGATCGAGCGCGCCCGCGACGACCTGCTGGCGACCATGGCCTGCCATGGCGCAGTGCGCGCCAACCGGCGCCTCAGCCTCGAAGAAATGAATGCCTTGCTGCGCCAGATGGAGCACACCGAACGCTCCGAGCAATGCAACCACGGCCGGCCCACCTGGCGCCAGCTGACCCTGAAAGAACTCGACGCGCTGTTTCTGCGCGGCCGCTGAGCCCTCTCCCTGAACTGGATCCCAACATGCGCTCAGACCGCGACATCCAACGCACCCCCAAACGCCCGCTGGCCCGCACGGCCACCGGTTCGCCCACCGCACCCGCTGCTGCGCCCGCACCTGCCGAAGACGGCAAGCCCGCAGCGCCCAAGCCCACGGTGACCTATGCGCCGCGCGCGGACGCGCGTGGTGATGGTCGCCCCGACGCCCGAGGCGACCGTCGCCCGGACGCACGCAGCGAGCCGCGCCAGGGTCCGCGCAACGACGACCGCCCGGCGCCTCGCTGGGACGACCGCCAGGCACCGCGCGGCGACGCACGCCCTGCGCCATCGTTCGACCGGCCGCGCGAACGCCCACCTGCGGCCGATCCCGGCCTGGCCCGCAACGACCAGCGCCGCAACGTCAGCTCCGCCCGGCCCGACGGCCCGGCCCGCCCGCAGCCGCGCGACGCCGGCCCGGCCTACCCGCGCCAGGACCCGGCAGCCCGCGGCCCGCGCGCCGTCAAGGCAGCGCCGTCCAAAGCCAAGGTCTACCCCGGCGCCACGCCGCCGCGCGACCCGGCCGAAGGCGTGCGCCTGTCCAAGGTGCTGTCCGACCGCGGCCTCGCCTCCCGCCGCGAGGCGGACGACTGGATCGACGCGGGCTGGGTCAAGGTGGACGGCGAAATGGCCGTGCTCGGCCAGCGCGTGAAGCCCAATGCCCGCATCGAGATCGACCCGGCCGCGCACACCCAGCAGGCCAAGCGCATCACGGTGCTGATCAACAAGCCCATCGGTTACGTCAGCGGCCAGGCCGAAGACGGCTATGAGCCGGCGGTCGTGCTGGTCACCGCCGCCAACCACTGGGAAGAAGACCCGACCCAGAAGCCCTTCCACGCTGGCCACGCCCGTGGCCTGGCACCCGCCGGCCGGCTGGACATCGACTCCACCGGCCTGCTGGTGCTGACCCAGGACGGCCGCGTGGCCAAGCACCTGATTGGCGAGCACTCGCTGGTCGAGAAGGAATACCTGGTGCGGGTCGAACCGATGGGCGAAGGCCCGTTCCCACCGGAAAACCTGGAAAAGCTCAACCACGGCCTGTGGCTGGACGATGTCGAGCTGAAGCCGGCCAAGGTGAGCTGGGCCAATGAGGACCAGCTGCGCTTTGTGCTGCGCGAGGGCCGCAAACGCCAGATCCGCCGCATGTGCGAGCTGGTGGGCCTGAAGGTGACGGCACTCAAGCGCGTGCGCATCGGCAGCGTGGTGCTGGGCAAGCTGCCTGCGGGCCAGTGGCGCTACCTGCGCGAAGATGAGCGTTTCTGACACGAGCACCGCGTTGCCTGCCGCGGTGCCGGCACCGCGCCTGACCGAAGCGCAGCTTGCGCTGGCGCTGTCGCTGCTGCTGGGCCTGCAGCCCCTCACGACCGACCTGTACCTGCCCGCGTTGCCCTTGCTTCGCCACGCGCTGGGCGCCGGCATGGCGGCCGCGCAGCTGACGATGTCCGCGCTGCTGCTCAGCTTCGGGCTGGCGCAGCTGCTGATGGGGCCGCTGTCGGACCGTTTCGGCCGCCGCCCGGTGCTGCTCGGTGGGCTGTTCCTTCATGCACTGGCTGGCGTGGGCGTGGCGCTGGCACCGGACATGGCGACGCTGATCTTGCTGCGCGCGGTACAAGGCGTGGGCATGGCGGCCTCGGTTGTTTGCGCCCGGGCGATGGTGCGCGACCTTTACGAGCCTTTCGAAGGCGCGCAGGTCATGTCGCGCGGGCTGTTCGGGCTGGGTGTCATCGCGATGCTGGGCCCGGTGCTAGGCGGCATGCTGGCAGCCAGCCTGGGCTGGCGCGCAGCGATGGCCGCGGTGGCGCTGGGCGGTGCGTTGACGCTGCTGTTCGTCTGGCGCACGCTGCCGGAAAGCCTGCCCAGTCGCAACCTGCAGGCGCTCAACGCCGGACCGCTGGCGCGCACCACTGCCGAAGTGCTGCGGCACCCCGGTTTCCGTGCCTGGACCGCGCTGATCTCGACCACCTACGGCGGGCTGATCGTGCTGCTGGCCGGCTCGCCGTTTGTCTACATTGGCACACTGGGGCTGGCACCCTGGGCCTACGGGCTGGTGATGGCCTCGGCCTCCGGCTCGTACATGCTGGGCACGCTGGCCTGCAGGCGACTGGTGCCGTGGCGCGGGCTGGCGGGTGCGGTGCGCATCGGTGGCGTGATGTCGCTGGCTGGCGGGTTGCTGATGCTGGCCTGCGCCAGCCCGGCGCAGCCGCCGCTGGCCGGCGTGCTGGTGGCGCATTGGCTGTACGTGTTCGGCCATGGCATTCACCAGCCTTGTGGCCAGGCCGGCGCGGTCGGCGCGTTTCCGCAAGCCGCCGGTCTCGCCTCGGCCTTGTCCGGCTGCATCCTGGCACTGGTGGCGTTTGCCATCGGCCTGGGCATGGGCCGCGCGATGAACGGCCAGTTGGCACCGCTGGCCATCGGCCTGGCGCTGGCTTCGCTGGCGGTCATCGGCGTGGCTTTCACGCTGGTGCGCTGGCATGGCGAACCCAGGCGCATCGCCGCCGCATGAACCGGAACGCGCTGGACTGGATCGGCCTGGCCGGGCCGACCGCCTCGGGCAAGACCGCCGCCGCGCTGGCGCTGGCACAGGCGCTGCCGGTCGAGATCACCAGCGTCGATTCGGCGCTGGTCTACCGCGGCATGGACATCGGCACCGCCAAGCCCAGCGCCGCCGAGCAGGCGCTGGTGCCGCATCACCTGATCGACATCATCGAACCCGAGCAGGCCTACTCGGCCGCGCAGTTCGCGCGCGACGCGAAGACGCTGATCGCCGAGATCCAGGCACGCGGCCGGCTGCCACTGCTGGTCGGCGGCACCATGCTGTACTTCAAGGCACTGGTCGACGGGCTGGATGAATTGCCGCAAGGCGATGCCAGCTTGCGCGCTGAACTGGACGCCGAAGCCGCCCGCCTGGGCTGGCCGGCCATGCATGCCAGGCTGGCCGAGGTGGACCCGGTGAGCGCGGCGCGGCTTGCGCCAGCGGATGCGCAACGCGTGCAGCGTGCGCTGGAGGTCTGGCACCTCACGGGCCAGCCGCTCTCAAGCTTCCACTCGCGCGCCGAGACGCCCGCTGCACCGGCTCGGCACCTGTTGATTGCGCTGGAGCCGCTGTCACGCGCCTGGCTGCACGAGCGCATTGCGCTGCGCTTCGAAGCGATGCTGGCGCAGGGCTTCCTTGCCGAAGTGCAGGCACTGCGCGCGCGCGGCGGGCTGCATCCAGGCTTGCCGTCCATCCGCTGCGTGGGCTACCGCCAAGCCTGGGAAGCGCTGGACGCCGGGTTGTCAGGCCAGGCCCTGCACGATGACCTGATGGCCCGCGGCGTGGCCGCGACGCGCCAGTTGGCCAAGCGGCAACTCACATGGCTGCGCAGCATGGCCCGGCAGGTGGTGGCCTGCGACGGAGGGGATCCCGCCGACGAGGTGCGCAGGCAAGTGCTGCAGGCGATCCAGGCGCGCTGACTCTAGGCCGGATTGAACGGCCCACAGCGCCCGCGCTTGCGGAGTATCAAACGACGAGCTGGCGCGGCCCCCTAGCATGGCAGCATGCCCGTCATCCTTCACCAATCGCCGGGCCACCAGTGCCTGATGTTTTCCGACCTGGCCGACGAATCCGGCGGAGAGGCGGTTCAGTCCAACCAGTTCCTCATCGTCGACGACGGGACGGGCGCCATCATCGATCCGGGGGGCAACCTGGCCTACTCCGAGCTGTATCTGACGATGACGCGGCATTTCCCGCCGCACAAGCTCTCGGCCATCCTGGCCTCCCATGCCGACCCGGACATCGTCGCATCGCTGGACCGCTGGACCACTTCCACGCCCAACGCCAAGATCTACGTGTCCACGGTGTGGGAGCGCTTCATTCCGCACTTCTGCAAGCCCGGCAAGACGATAGGCCGCATCGTCGGCATTCCGGACCCTGGCATGCGCATCCGCATCGGCAGGCATGACCTGATCGCGCTGCCGGCGCACTTCCTGCACGCCGAGGGCAATTTCCAGTTCTATGACCCGGTCAGCAAGATCCTGTTCTCGGGGGACCTGGGCGTCTCGATGGTGAGTGGCGAGATCGCCAGGACGCCCGTCTCGTCGCTGGCCACGCTGTTGCCACGCATGGAGGCCTTTCACCGCCGCTACATGGTCTCGAACAAGGTCCTCAGGCTTTGGGCCGACATGGTCAGCCCGCTGGACATCCAGATGCTGGTGCCGCAGCACGGAGCGCCACTGACCGGCCCGGCCATCGGCGAATTCATCGCCTGGGTGCGCGAGCTGCAGTGCGGCATCGACCTGATGGGGCCGCGGCACTACCAGGTCCCTGCGTAGGAAAGCGGAGATGACAAAGCGGCCTGCAGGCCGCTTTGTCATGGGGCGTCAATGCGCGATCAGGATGGCGTGACCGAGCGCGACGGGTCGCTCTGGCGCGGCAGGATGGGCGCAGCGCGCACGCAGTTGCGGCCGGCGTCCTTGGCGGTGCGCAGCGCCGCTTCGGCTTCCTGGATCAGACCGTCCAGCGCCAGTTGGCCAGCGTGCACATGGGCCACGCCCACGCTGACGGTGGCCACCACATGCGCCTTGTCCCAGCGGAAAGGCGTTGCGGCCACCTGCTGGCGAATGCGCTCGGCTGCGTCCAGCGCACCCAGCGGGTCGGTGTGAGGCAGAAAGACGGCCAGTTCGGCGCCACCGAAGCGGGCCAGCACGTCAGACTGGCGCAGCGTGGCGCTGACGCGGCGGGTGACTTCGAGCAGGATCGCGTCGCCACAGCGCTGGCCGAGGTTGTCGTTGATACGGCGCAGGTGGTCGGTGTCGATCAGCAGCAGCGCGCCGTCGTCGCCGTAGCGGCGGCAGCGGGCCCATTCGCGGTCGGCCAGGCGCAGGAACTGGCGGCGGTTGCTGACACCGGTCAGTTCATCGTCCACGCACAGCATTTGCCGCTGCTGGGTGGATTGCGCCAGCGCGCTGGCCAGGTTCAGCGCCACGCCGCCAGTCAGCAGCGCGGGCACCAGCGCGATCGCGGCGCCGGCCAGCGCGGCAGGCCACGAAGCGTGGTCCATCCACATCAGCACGGCCGCGACAAACGCGCCTACACACAAGGCCACGCCGAGCTGAAACAGCCAGGCGGAGCGCAAGCCCATGCGGGTGACGGCGCGTGAGAGCCGGTGTGCCCAATCCATGTCGAGGTCGGTTGAGGCCATGCCAGAAGGACAAAAAATGTCAGTAATTATTCCAACACATTTCGGCTGCGATGTGCGTTTCCTTCAGTGTTGACAACGTGAGGAAATGGGTAAAGCAACCCGGAATTTCACTCACGCCGCAGCCGGCTTCACAGGCGCGGGTGCGTGCGCTTGACCGGTCAGGCGATCTGAGATTAAAGTGATATCACTTTGATTTCTGGCCGTTGGCCGCCGAGGAAACCTCATGCAGACCCCCGCCCGCACGGAAAATCCGTTCCATTCGCTCAACGGCTACGCGATGATCGCCGCCGCGCTGGCGCTGATCCTGGCCGGCGCGCTGTCGCTGGTGCTGCAGGTGCTGCCGCTGGTCGCCAGCATCCTGCTGGGTGTGCTGCTGGTGCTCAGCGGAGTCATCACGCTAGCCGGCCTGTACATGCTCCAGCCCAACACCGCGCGCATCCTGACGCTGTTCGGCCAGTACCGCGGCACCGACAGGGCCGAAGGCCTGCGCTGGGCCAACCCGCTGTTCGCCGGCCGCAGCGTCTCGCTGCGCGCTCGCAACTTCAATGCGCCAACGCTGAAGGTCAACGACAAGCGCGGCAACCCGGTGGAGATCGGCGCGGCCGTGGTCTGGCGGGTGCGCGACACCGCGCAGGCGGTGTTCGAGGTCGATGATTTCGAGTTGTACGTGAAGGTTCAGGCCGAAACCGCGCTGCGCCACCTCGCCTCGCAATACGCCTATGACCACACCAGCGATCCGACCGACAGCGCGGCCACCCAGGCTGCAGCCGCGGAAACGACGCTGCGCGGCAGCATCGACGAAGTGGCCCATGCCTTGAAGACGGAACTCCAGGCGCGCTTTGGCGCAGCTGGTGTGGAGGCGCTGGACGCCAAGCTGACCCACCTGGCCTACGCACCGGAAATCGCCCAGGTGATGCTGCGCCGCCAGCAGGCCGAGGCCATCGTCGGCGCGCGCACGCAGATCGTGCTGGGCGCGGTCAGCATGGTGGAAGCCGCGCTGCGCGGCCTGTCCGAGCGCGACATCGTGGTGCTGGACGACGAACGCAAGGCGGCGATGGTCAGCAACCTGCTGGTGGTGCTGTGCGCCGACAAGGACACCCAGCCCATCATCAACACCGGCACGCTGTACAACTGACGCGCAAGGCCTGCCATGTACCACCGCATGCAAGACACCGCTTCGCCATCCAGCTCGCCGCTCGACGAGATCTACCTCGAACGCCAGTACGCCAGCCTGCCGCTGCTGGGCCTGCTGCTGGCACTGGGCCTGGGCCTGCCACTGGCGATCCTGGCCGACCTGCGCAGCGGCGGCCAATGGCACGACACCTTGCCGGTCTACGCGCTGATCGTCGCGGTGCAGGCCGGGCTGCTGCTGACCTTTGGCCGCTTCAGCGTGTCGCTCAACGCCGAGCGCCTACGCTGGTCCTTCGGCTGGATGGGCTGGCCGCGCGGCCAGGTGCTGCTGGCCGACATCCAGCGCGTGGCGCCAACCCGCACCCGCTGGACAGAAGGCTGGGGCATCCGCGCAACGCGCAACGGCATGCTCTACAACCTGCGCGGCCTGCAAGCAGTGCAGCTCACGCTAAGCGACGGGCGCACCGTGCGCATCGGCTGCAGCGAGCCAGCGGCCCTCGTCAACCTGCTGGCACCCCGCCTGGGCAACAGGCCGGGGACGGGCCGCTGATGGCCAGTCCGGGCAAGAAGAGCTACCCGCTGCGCATCGACCCTGCGCTGTGGGCCGAGATCGAGCGGCTTGCGGCGCAGGAGTTGCGCAGCGCGAATGCACAGGTCGAGTACCTGCTGCGCGAGGCGCTGGCCAGGCGTGGGCGCCTGCCCGCACCACCCGCGGCGGACGGGCCCAAAGAAGAAGCGGCCAGCCAGGACTGAAGCTCGCCGGCCGCTTTGGTCGATCACCTCACGCGACGCAGAGCCACCACCGCCGGGCCGTCCCAAGGTGGCGGCTCAACCCGCTCGGCGGGTGGTGCTGCGTACTCGCGGCACCGAGTGCCCCATCAATGCGCACCACCCGCGTCGGCCGGTGTGCCACCGGCATGCGGCGCGGGGCGTTTGGTCAGCCAGATCAGGCCGATCAGCAGCACGAACAGCACGGCCGAGCCGATGAAGATGTCGTCGGCCGCGCGGGTGAAGGCCTGCACGTCGATCAGCCGGTTGATCTGGATCAGCGCCTGGTCGGTCGTCAGGCCCGCCTGGTTCAACCCGGTCAGCGCGCCACTCAGGGCGTCCTGCTGGCCGGTCATCGGCTCGGTCAGGTGCGCGTGGTGCAAAGCCGCGCGGCTCTCCCACAGCGTCGTGGCGATGGAGGTGCCCATCGCACCCGCAGTGATGCGCACGAAGTTGCTCAGGCCGGCCGCGGCAGGAATGCGTTCCGGCGGCAGGCCAGACAGCGTCAGCGTCGTCAGCGGAATGAAGAAAAACGCCATCGCCGCGCCCTGGATCACCGTGGGCACAAGGATCTGCATGAAGTCGGTCTGCGGTGTGAAATGCGAGCGCATCCACAGCACCAGCGCGAAGACGATGAAGGCCCCTGTGGCCATTTTCCTTGGGTCCCATTCACTGACCTTCTTGCCCACCAGCGGCGTCAGCAGAATGGCGAACAAGCCCACCGGCGCCAGCGCCAGGCCCGCACTGGTCGCCGTGTAACCCATCCATTGCTGCAGCCACAGCGGCATCAGCACCACGTTGCCGAAGAACAGGCCGTAAGCCACCGACAGCGCCAACGCGCCAAACGCGAAGTTGCGTCCCTTGAACAGCCGCAGGTCGACCACCGGGTGTTTCTCGGTCAGCTCCCACACCAGGAAGACGGCGAACGAGATGCCCGCGACCAGCGCCAGGATCACGATCTGGTTGGAGGCAAACCAGTCCAGTTCCTTGCCCTTGTCCAGCATCAGCTGCAGCGAGCCCACCCACAGCACCAGCAGCGTCAGGCCGACGGTGTCGATCGGCAACTTGCGGATCGTGGTTTCACGGTCGCGGTAGATCCACCAGGTGATGCCCGCGGCCAGCAGGCCGACAGGCACGTTGATGTAGAAGATCCACGGCCAGGAAACGTTGTCGGTGATCCAGCCGCCCAGCAGCGGGCCCACCACCGGCGCGACCAGCGTCGTCACGCCCCATAACGCCAGCGCCATGCCAGCCTTGGCCCGCGGATAGCTGGACAGCAGCAGGGTTTGCGACAGCGGGATCATCGGCCCGGCCACCAGGCCCTGGGCCACGCGGCAGACCACCAGCATTTCCAGCGAGGTCGCGAAGCCGCACAGCCAGCTGGTCAGCACGAACAGCAGCACGCTCATCGTGAACAGCTTCACCGCGCCGAAGCGCTGGGTGAGCCAGCCGGTGAGCGGCACCGAAATCGCATTGGCCACGCCGAAGCTGGTGATGACCCAGGTGCCCTGGTTGGGGCTCACGCCCACGTCGCCGGCAATCGCCGGGATCGACACGTTGGCGATGGACGAGTCCAGCACGTTCATGAACGTGGCCAGCGACAGCGAGATCGTGCCCAGCAGCAAAGGCAGGCCGTGCAGCGGCGCGTAGCCAGCCGGCGCGCCTGGGCCCGCAGGCGGCGGCCCGGCGGGCGCAGCTGCAGGCGCCGCAGCGCCGGGCTGCGCTGAAGTATCAGCACTCATGGCAACAGCCTTTCAGTCCGTGCTCAATGCACCGTGGTGGCGCTGGCGGCCAGGTTGCCGGCAGCGGCCGCCACCTGATGGCGGCCCAGGCTGCTGGCGAGCAACTGTTGCACACGCGTGTCGGCGTCCTTCTCCAGCGTCTCGTAGACGACGGTCTGGGCCACGGCGTCGCCGCGCGGCACATCGGCCAGCGCCTTGCCGCTCTGGTCCTCGGCATTCACCGTGACGTCCATCGACAGGCCCACGCGCAGCGGATTGGCGCGCAGCTCGGCCGGGTCCAGCGCGATGCGCACAGGCACGCGCTGCACCACCTTGATCCAGTTGCCAGTGGCGTTTTGCGCCGGCAGCAACGAGAAGGCTGCGCCAGTGCCCGCGCCCAGGCCGGACACCTTGCCGTGGAACACGACCTTCTTGCCGTACACGTCGGCTTCCAGCTCGGCCGGCTGGCCGATGCGCAGGCTCTGCAGCTGGCTTTCCTTGAAGTTCGCGTCCACCCACAGCTGGTTCAGCGAGACCACCGTCATCAGCGGCGCGCCGGCCTGCACGCGCTGGCCGATCTGCACCGCGCGCTTGGCCACGGTGCCGTCCATCGGCGCCGGCAGCTCGGCGCGGCGCAGCGTCAGGTAGGCCTCGCGGACCTTGGAGGCCGCGGCCTGCACGGCAGGATGCTGCTCGACGCTGGTGCCGTCGGTCTGGACCTGGTTGGTCGTCAGCTGTTCACGGGCAGCGATCACGGCCGACTGGGCCGCGGACACCGCGCTCCTGGCGCTCACCAATTGGTTGTTGGCATGCTGGAACTCTTCCTTGCCGACCGCGCCCGAGGCGACCAGCGCGGCACGCCGGTTCACATCGTCCTGCGCCTTGGCCAGGTCGCTCTGCACACGCGTCAGATCGGCTTCACGCAGCGCGATCTGGGCCGACAGCGTGCCGTTGCCAGCGAACAGTCCGCGGGTGTCGCGGATGGCCTTGGACAGCTGGGCTTCAGCCTGCTCCAGCGCCACGCGGGCGTCGGTGGTGTCGAGCTTCACCAGCGGCTGGCCGGCGCGCACGAAGTCGGTTTCGTCGGCCAGGATGGAGACCACCGTGCCGCTGACCAGCGGCGTGATCTGCACCACGTTGCCGGCCACGTAGGCGTTGTCGGTGTTCTGCAGGTAGCGGCCGTTCATCCAGTGGTACACGCCCCAGCCGGCACCGGCCAGCACGACGACGGCGGCAATCACGGTCAGGCCGCGGCGGCGGGTGTTGTTGGGTTCAGCGTTGTTGTTGTCGCTCATGGCAAGCTTTCGAAGTGAGTCGGGTTCTCGTGGAACCCGGTTTGCATCTGCAATCGGAATGGGTATGGAAGGTGGCCAACGCGGCGCCGGATCACGGCGCGCCTGGCTTGCCGGTGGCAGCCTGCGCCACGGCCTGGGGCTGTTCGGTCCAGCCACCACCCAGCGCCTTGACCAGCGACACGCGGCTGTCGAGCTGGCGGGCCTGCAGGTCCACCGCCGTGCGGCGCTGCAGCAGCAGCTGGCTTTCAGCGTTCAGCACGATCAGGTAGTTGCCCAGGCCGGCACCGTGGCGCTGACGGGCCAGGTCATAAGCCGTCTCGGCACTCCTGAGCGCCCCGTTTTGCTCGGCCTGCTGGCGGTTCAGCGAAGCCAGCGAGCCGATCGCATCGGCCGCTTCGCGCACGGCGTCCAGCAACGCACCGTTGTACTGCGCGATGGAGGCGTCCAGATCGGCCTGTTTGGCGCCCAGCTGCGCGCGCAACCTGCCACCGTCGAACAAGGGCAGGCGCAGCGCAGGCTGCACGCCGTACTGGCGGCTGCCGGCTTCGAACAGCTGGTCCAGGCCCAGCGAGTTGAAGCCGATGAAGGCGGTCAGGTTGATGTCCGGGTAGAACTCGGTGCGGGCGACCTTCACGTCCTGGCCTGCCGCCTCGACACGCAGCCGAGCCGCGACCACGTCAGGCCGGCGGCCCAGCAGGTCGGCACCCAGCACCGTGGGCAACTGGGCCAGCGCCATCGCGTCCAGCTTCGGGCTGAGCGTGTCCAGCGCCTGCGGCGCCAGGCCGGCCAGCACGGCCAGCTGATGGCGGGCCAGCATGATCTGCTCGTTCAGCGCCTCGATCTGCACCCGCGTGTCCGGCAGCGCGCCCTCGGCCTGCACCTGCTCGACCTTGGTGTCCAGGCCAGCATCCACGCGCTGGCGGGTCAGCTTCTGCAGCTCTTCACGCTGTGCCAGCGTGCGCTCGGCCACTTCGCGCTGCGCCAGCAGCCTGGCCAGCGCCACATAGCCATGCGCCACCTGGGCTGACAGCCCGCTGGCTGCCGCTGCCGCGTCGGCCTGCGCTGCCTTGGCCTGGCCAAGCGCTGCGGCCAGTTCGGCCTCGTGCTTGCCGAAAAAGTCGGGCGACCAGCTGGCACCGGCCTGCAGGTTGCCGATGTTCCAGGTGCCGCCGCCCAGCGGTGCCGGGTAGATGCCGTTGGCGCTGAAGCGCTCCCGCGTCACGTCGCTGCTCAGCGTGGCCTGCGGGCCGTTGGCAGCCTCGTTCAACTGGGCCAGCGCCACCGCGCGCGCCACCCGGGCGCGGGCCACGGCCAGGCTGGGATGGGCTTGCAGCGACTGCTCGATGAGGCTGCTGAGGCGCGCATCACCCAGCACCGACCAGTTCAGCGCGGCGGTTTCAGGCGTGGCTTGCTGGGTCAGGCCGAGCACGGCGGGTTCGGTCCGGGCCAGCGGCGTGTGGTCCGGGCCAGGGCTGGCGCAGCCGGTCAGCAGCACCGCGGCCGAGACCAGCGCCACCGCGGTGGTGAGGCTGGCAGGACCGAAGGCGCGGGCCAGGTTCGAGAGGCTGTGAATGGACATGGGCAACAGAGACGACAGGAGATGGGTTCTGGAGGCATTGCCGCGGCGCGGCAGCAGGGGAAAGTGGGCCATGTGCAGGCTCCTTGTTCTTGAAGTTTCAGCCGCTGACATCCGCAGCAGGGGGCGTGGTGCCGGCCATGACCGCGCTGGCGACGATGGCTGCGCCGACATTGCCGCAGCAGCCCGGTTTGAGTGCTTCGCCGTTGGCGATCATTCGCCGCAGGAACTGCAACAACTGCTGCCATTCGGCGGCCGAGAAGCCAGCCAGGTGCCGGTTCATCTCGTCGGACAGCACCGGCGGCACCTGCGCGGCAACAGCCCGGCCTTCATCGGTCGGCACCAGGTGCACCACGCGGCGGTCCGCAGTGGAACGTTCGCGGCGCAGCAGGCCTTTGGCTTCCAGCCGGTCCAGCGAGCGGGTCATGGCACCCGGGTCGGTGCCGAGCTCACGCGCCAGGCTGGCCATCGTGTGGTCCTTGTCGGCCACCAGCTTGAACAGGGGCAGCCACTGGGCATGGGTCATGTCGAGTGCCGACAGCCGGGCATCCACCCGCGTCATCACGGAGTTCATCACCAAGCGCATCAGGTAGCCCACGCTGTCCTCGGACTTGTACTGGCCGGGCGCGTAAAAAGCGATGCCCGCAGGCGCGTCCCCTGTCCCTTCAAGGGCGGTAGACGGCGAGACGGGAGAGGCCTGGGTCGATTTCATGCCTGAACTATATTTGTTCAGGCAAGTATTGATCAGGCGATGATTGAATAGGCTTGCGTTTTGCAAGGTTTTGTCTCAACGGCGCCTCGTCACGAAGCGCTGCCTACACTGGCCGGCATGACCCAGCCCGCTTCTGCCGACCGACCCACCGCCCGCAGCCCCCGCTCACTCAGTGGCCTGCTGCCCTTCCTGCGCCCCTATCGCTGGCGCATCGCGCTGGCCCTGGTTTCGCTGGTCGCCGCTGCCGCCGCCACGCTGGTGATGCCGGTGGCGCTGAGGTCGCTGATCGACCAAGGCCTGGTGGCCGCCGAGCCTGGCGCGCGGGTGATGCAGTTGCGCGAGCATTTCCTGGCGCTGTTCGTCGTCGGCGTGCTGCTGGGCGTGTTCTCGGCGCTGCGGTTCTACATGGTCAGCTGGCTGGGCGAGCGTGTCACTGCTGATTTGCGCAATGCTGTCTATCGCCACGTCGTCTTGCAAAGCCCGGGCTTTTTTGAGACGACCTCCAGCGGCGAGGTCATCAGCCGGCTGACGACCGACACCACGCTGGTCCAGACCGTCGTCGGCTCCAGCCTCAGCATGGGGTTGCGCAACAGCGTGATGGGCCTGGGCGCCCTGGGCATGCTGATCTTCACCAATGCCCGAGTGATGCTGCCGGTGCTGGCGATGCTGGTGCTGATCGTTGGACCAGCGCTGTACTTCGGCCGCCGCGTGCGCCGCCTCTCGCGCGCCAGCCAAGACCGCGTGGCCGACGCCAGCGCACTGGCCAACGAGGTGCTGAATGCCATTCCAGTGGTGCAGAGCTACACCCAGGAAGCCGGCGAGGCCGCGCGCTTCGACCGCGCAACCGAGGCGGCCTTCGAGACCGCCCGCCGCCGCACCCGCGTGCGCTCGGTGCTGATCGCCTTCATCATCAGCGCCACCTTCGGCGCGCTGCTGTTCGGCCTGTACCAGGGCACGCAGGCGGTGATCCGTGGCGACGTGTCCGCCGGCCACCTGGGACAGACGGTGCTGTACGTGATCGTGCTGGTCAGCTCGGTGGCGGTGCTGTCCGAGGTCTACGGCGACCTGCTGCGTGCTGCCGGGGCAACCGAGCGGCTGATGGAGTTGCTGGCCACCCAGTCCACCGTGGCCGAGCCCGCCCAGCCGCAGGCCTTGCCGGTCACGCGTGGCGGCTCGGCGGTGGCGCTGAACCATGTGCGTTTCCATTACCCTTCCCGGCCGGCCCAGGCCGCGCTGGCCGACCTGAACCTGCAGATCAAGCCGGGCGAGACGGTGGCGCTGGTCGGCCCCAGCGGCGCCGGCAAGTCCACGCTGTTCCAGCTGCTGCTGCGCTTTTACGACGTGGACGCCGGCACCGTCACGCTGGACGGGGTGGACGTGCGCAGCACGCGCCTGCACGACCTGCGCGAGCGCATCGGCATCGTGCCGCAGGACAGCGTGATTTTTTCGGCCAATGCGATGGAAAACATCCGCTACGGCCGCCCCACGGCGACGGACGAGGAAGTCATGTCAGCGGCCAAGGCGGCCTTTGCGCACGACTTCATCCTCGCGCTGCCCGGCGGCTACCAGAGCTTCCTCGGCGAGCGCGGTGTGCGCCTGTCGGGCGGCCAGCGCCAGCGCATCAGCATTGCCCGCGCGATCCTGAAGAACCCGCCACTGCTGCTGCTGGACGAAGCCACCAGCGCGCTGGACGCCGAGAGCGAGCGGGTGGTGCAGGCCGCCCTGCAGGCCGCGATGGCCGACCGCACGACGCTGGTCATCGCCCACCGGCTGGCCACGGTGCAGCAGGTCGACCGCATCGTCGTGCTGGACCAGGGCCGCATCGTCGACCAGGGCCGGCATGCCGAGCTGATGGCCAGAGGCGGGCTGTATGCACGGCTGGCGGCGCTGCAGTTTGGCGGCGAATCGCAGGTCCGCGCCGCTTGAGCTGAACGGGCTGACACTCGCCGATACAGCGGCAGCTGAACTTTTACGCCGTTTCCGGTCCCTAATGGCTGCGACGGCGCTCGCGTGGCTGCGGCGCCCGCATCCCAACTCGAACACACAGGAGTCTTCCATGCAGGTTAAAATCAACACCCCACGCTTCAACTTCCGCCCCCTGGCGCACGCGGCCGGCCTCACGCTGCTCAGCGCCACGGTCTTCGTGACCGGCTGCGCCAACATGGGCGAGCGCGAAAAAGGCACCGCCGGCGGCGCTGCCATCGGCGCGATCGGCGGTGCGGTGATCAGCTCGGCCACCGGCGGCAAGGCCGGCACCGGCGCGCTGATCGGTGGCGCGCTCGGCGCGGTCGCCGGCAACGTCTGGTCCAAGCGCATGGAAGACAAGCGCCGCGCCATGGAGCAGGCCACCGCCGGCACGGGTGTGCAGGTCACCCGCACGGCAGACAACCAGCTGCAGGTCAACGTGCCCAGCGACATCAGCTTCGATGTCGGCCGCTCGGCGATTCGACCGGAACTGCGGCCGGTGCTGGACAAATTCGCGGCTGGCCTGGACAGCAGTGTGATGCAGGTGCAGATCGTCGGCCACACCGACTCGACCGGCAGTGATGCCATCAACAACCCGCTCTCGGTCGACCGCGCTGCCAGCGTCAAGGACTACCTGGTCACCCGTGGCGTTGCCGCCGGGCGCATCAGCACCGACGGCCGTGGCTCGCACCAGCCCATCGCCGACAACAGCACCGACGACGGCCGTGCACGCAATCGTCGCGTGGAGATCTTCCTGGCCGAGAAGCAGGGCTGAACCAAGGCTGATCCTCGACTTCTACAATCCCGGCCGGGGCGCTTGTGCCCCGGCTTTTTTTCGCCTGCACACATGACCAGCCAGCCCTCGCCCACCTCGCGCCCGGTTCGCCCCCCGGTTCGGCACCAGTACGAGGACCTGATGCGGCATGTGTTCGAACACGGCGTGGCCAAGGGCGACCGCACCGGCACCGGCACGCTCAGCGTGTTCGGCCACCAGATGCGCTTCGACCTCTCCGAAGGCTTCCCGCTGGTCACCACCAAGAAGGTCTTCACCAAGGCCATCATCGTCGAGCTGCTGTGGTTCCTGCGCGGCGACTCCAATGTGCAATGGCTGCAGGAACGCGGCTGCACCATCTGGGACGAATGGGCCCGCGACGACGGCGACCTCGGGCCGGTCTACGGCGTGCAGTGGCGCAGCTGGCCCACGCCCGGCGGCGGCCACATCGACCAGATCGCCCAGGTCGTGCAGCAGCTCAAGACCAACCCCGATTCGCGCCGCATCCTGGTCAGCGCCTGGAACGTGGCCGAGCTGGACAAGATGGCGCTGATGCCCTGCCATGCGATGTTCCAGTTCTACGTGGCACCGGCCACCGAACCCGGCGGCCGCGGCAAGCTCAGCTGCCAGCTCTACCAGCGCAGCGCCGACATCTTCCTCGGTGTGCCCTTCAACATCGCCAGCTACGCGCTGCTGACCCACATGCTGGCCCAGCAGTGCGACCTGGACGTGGGCGACTTCATCTGGACCGGCGGCGACTGCCACCTCTACAACAACCACTTCGAGCAGGTCCAGACCCAGCTGGCACGCGAACCGTTTGCGTACCCCACGCTTCAGATCAAGCGCCGCCCCGCATCGATCTTCGACTACACGCTGGAGGACTTCGAGATCGTCGATTACCAGCACCACGCAGCGATCAAGGCCCCTGTCGCGGTCTGACCGGACGCTGCCCCTTCAGTTGCCTGCCTCGGCGACGGGCAATGGCCGCTGCAGCACCCGCGCCAGATCGTCCAGCGTGAAGGGCTTTGAGAGGAAATCGTCCATGCCCGCTTCCAGGCACTGCGCGCGGCTCAGCGCGGTGACGGTCGCGGTGAGCGCCACGATGGGCAGGCGTGGCAGGCCCAGCGCGGCCTCGCGGCGGCGGATCTCGCGCGTGGCTTCGTAGCCGTCCATCACCGGCATGCGGCAGTCCATCAGCACCAGGTCGGGCCGGCCGTTGTCGCGCAAGGCGCGGCGCACCGCCTCGCGGCCGTTCGGCACACGTTCCACGACCACGCCCAGGCGCTGCAGGTAAGCCTCGGCGATCATCGCGTTGACGTCGTCGTCTTCGGCCAGCAGCACCTGCAGGTGCTGGCCAGCGAGTGAATCCGCAGGCACCTGCGCCGCACTGGCGGCTTCGGCCACCCGCGGCAGGCGGGCCACGAAACGGAAGCAGCAGCCTTCGCCGAGCCGGCTTTCCAGCGTCAGCCCACCGCCCATGCGCTGCGCAATGGCGCGTGCAATGCGCAGGCCCAGGCCTGTGCCCTCCAGTGGCCGCATGCCGGCATCGGCCTGCTCAAAGGCCTCGAATACCCGGGCTTGATCGGCCTCTGCAATGCCAGGGCCGGAATCTTCGACCTCAATCAACCAGCGTTCGCCCTCGCCGTCGTCCTCGGCTGGACGCACGCGCAGCGCCACGTGGCCTTGCGCGGTGAACTTCACCGCATTGCCCAGCAGGTTGTGCAGCACCTGGCGGAAGCGCACCGGGTCGCCGCGCACCCACAGTGGCGAGCTCAGCCCGCAGTCCACATCCAGCCGCAGGCCTTTCTCCTGCGCCCGCACTTCGTAGACCCCCATCACCTGGTTCAGCTGCGCACACAGGTCGAAGACTTCCTCGCGCAGCGCAAAGCGGCCCTCTTCCATCACCGCCATGTCCAGCAGGTCGCTGATCAAGCCGAGCAGGTGGCGGCCGGAGGACTCGATCAGCTCGATGCGCCGGCGCGCCAAGGCGTCCGCGCTGTCCAGATGCATCAGCCGCGCCAGGCCCATGATGCCGTGCAGCGGCGTGCGCAATTCGTGGCTGACGGCGCCGAGGAACTTGGACTTCACGGCGCTTTGCTGCAAGGCAAGTTGCAGCGCATCACTGCGCTCGCGCATCAGATCGCGCGCCTGCAGGCGCAGCGTCACCGCCTGCAGCAGGCGCCGCTGCATGCGGGCCGCAGTGGCCAGCTGCGCGGCCACCAGCAACAGCAGGCCCAATCCGCCAAACACCCCGAGCCGGTCGCCGCGCAACAGCAGCGAAGCAGCGGTGGGCAGCAGGATGGGCAGCACGTAGCAGGCCGTGGCCGCCAGGCTGATCTGCAGCCCGAAGGTCGCCACGCAGGCCACGCTGGCCAGGCTGGCCACGACGAGCGCGACGACCTCGGGCACGTCGTGCATCAGCCAGGCGCCGGCCAGGCCCCAGACCGCGCCATCGATCAGCAAACCGCCCAGTGTCAAGTGGCGCCAACGCGGCAGACGCCCGTCGGCGGCAGGTTCTTCGCCGTGCTCAGGCCGGCCCGGCACGTCCGGAAAGGGCTGCAGCAGCGGCATCAGCTGGCGCGCATGCAGCAAGCGCAACAAGGCTACCACCAGCTTCAGCAGCACCCATTGCCACAGCAAGCTCGCCGGTACGCTGGCCCGCAGCTGCCAGGCGCCCAGCATCGCAAAGGCATTGGCCAGCACCATCGCCGAGGCGGCGTGCAGCCACACCAGGTGCAACTGCTCCAGCTGCCAAGCCGCGCGCAGTGGCGCAGCCAAGGGCGTGGCGGCCCACCGCCCTGGCGGCCACGCCTGTCCGGTCCGCCCTGTGGACGAACCCGCTGCGACGGCCTCCGTGTGCTCGGCATCCCCCGGAGCAGGGGCTGGGTCGGCCGGGTGGTGCATGTTGCAGTGCAGTCTAGGCGCATCACCTCGCAGTCGAATGGGTGCTCACCCGCAGCAAGGGCGACAATGCCCGCCGATGATCCGCCGAACCCTCGTCACCCTGATCGCCGTCGTGGCCCGCAATGGCTGCGTTGGCCGAGACAACCAGTTGCTCTGGCAGTTGCCCGAGGACCTGGCCCATTTCCGCCGTGCCACCCAAGGCTGCCCGGTCATCATGGGCCGCAAGACCTGGGATTCGCTGCCACCGCGCTTCCGCCCGCTGCCAGGCCGGCGCAACGTGGTGCTGTCGCGCCAGCCTGGCCTGCAGTTGGAAGGCGCGGAATGCGCCACCAGCCTGCACGAGGCCCTGCTGCTGGTCCAGGCCGCACCGCAGGCCTTCGTGATCGGCGGCGCGCAGGTCTATCAACTCGCCTTGCCGCGCGCCGACCAGCTGCTGCTGACCGAAGTGCAACAGGACGCCGACGGCGACGCCTTCTTTCCGAGCTTCGACCGCACGGAATTCCACGAAGTCGCCCGAATCGCTGGCCAGCCCGCGGACGGTCAACCGGCTTACGATTTCGTCACCTATCAACACGTCCCTCTGAGGAGCTGACCCATGTCCGGCGACGGATTCCACGTGCACGGTCCCCACGACCACGAACTTGAACATGCCGCGCAACACGGCGGCGCCGGCAGCATGGCCGGCCAGCTGGCCGTGATCACTGCCATCCTCGCCACGGTCGGCGCGATCTTTTCCTACATGGGCGGCGCCACCCAGGCCGCGGCTGGCCTGTACAAGAACGACGCCGCGATCCGCAAGACCGAGGCCGCCAACCAGTGGGCCTTCTACCAGGCCAAGAGCGGCAAGCAGAACATTGCCGAGCTGGCCGTGGTGCTGGTGGCCGAAGACAAGCGTGGCGAATACGAAAAGCAGGTCGCCCGCTACCAGCACGAAAAGGAAGAGATCAAGGTCGCCGCCGAAAAGCTGGAAGCCGAATCCCGCGAATTCGACGAAAAATCCGAAGCGCAGATGCACCAGCACCACCGCTGGGCCCAGGCGACCACCGCGCTGCAGATCTCCATCGCGATGGCCGCCATCGCCCTGCTCACCCGCCGGCGCTGGCTGGAATACGCCACCATCGGCCTAGGCGGCCTGGGCGTGGTGATCGGCGTCGCGGCCTGGTTCCACCTCTGAAGCAACCCACCGGGGGCCCACCCTGAAGTGCGCCACCTGTGCCGGACATGCCCGCGACGAGAAAGCGTCTACATGGCCGCCGGAGGCTGTTGAGACGTCAACACCGCAGCTGCCACCAGCGCCCCCAGCAGCAGGACTGATTCCAGGCGCAAGATCGCGATGACTTTTGCGGAGGCGCTGTCGTGCCGGATCAGGGTCGGAAAGCCGATGAGCTTGTTGTAGCCCCCCAGCCCGGCAGCAGCACCGACGCACACCAGCTTCACGATCAGCGTCACGCCGTAGCCGGTGTCGACCAGGTGGATTGGGACACCCAGGCGTTGCCAAGCGTTGACCAGGCCCGTCACCACAATGCCCCCCAATGCGATCGTTGCGGCGAACGACAGACTTTCCAGGTAGCGGTGGAACACCGCATTCGCCGGGGCGGTTGCCTGTGCCGCCGGCAGCACGCACCAGGCAGCAATCGCAACACCGCCAACCCACAGCGCAATCAGGATCAGGTGCAGCCACTCGGTCGCCAGCCCCAAGCTCAACAGCCCGCCCTCACCGCCGTGGCTCACTGAGGCACGGGCCAGCGCGAACAGGGCGAGCAATGCCAGGGCCGCAACGCACTGGCCTGCAGTCAATCGGGACCGCCACACCATGAAGGACGCACAGGCGAGCAGCACGAATGCAAGCACGCCCGCTCGGCCGTAGGAGGTCTTCACGAGCATCGTGGGCAGCATGGCGGCGGCCTCTGGAAGCGTGTGTCCCATCATGACGGCCGCCGCCGCCCACATCGCCAAGCCTTGGCTGACGAGTCCGAGCCCTGCGGCGAACCGCTCCCACGTGCGCAGATGCACCAGCAGGCCGCCCTGCGGCCGCGCACCGGCCCTCAGCAGCCACCAGCGCGCGAGCACGCAGCCCAAAAGTGCGGAAAGGCTGGCGTTGACGGCTGCAGCCGAGCCGATCTGCAGCAGCGTGGTGGCGTCCATTACTTGACGGTGAAGTTGAAGTTCCCGGTGCGCCGATGACCGTCCGCGCCGACTGCGACCCACTGCACGCTGTAGCCCCCAGGCGTCAGCGTCGGCAAGTCGACGTGCAATGTCGTGACGTCAGCCGTGTCGATGTGTGGCTTTGGGGTGGCCACATCCTTGCCCGCAGCGTCCTTCAAGGTCACGGCGCTGAAGGACTCTTCGACCTTCTCGTTGAACGTCAGAGAGAGGTCCTTGGGCGCCGAAACCGTCGATCCAGCTGCTGGTGTCGAATTCTTCAGCGAAGCGTGCGCCTGCGCCAACTGCGGCGACAAGACCGCGCTCGCAACGGCGAGGACAAGACCGAGCATGTTGAGTTTTTTCATGAGGTTCACTTTCAATTCAATGCGATGGCGCGAGAGGGAATTACTTGGCGACCTGCAGCGCGGTCACGGTGAGGGCGCCGCCGACCTTTTCGGCGACGAAATGGATCTGGTCGCCCACCTTGACCTGGGTCAGCATGGCGGGATCCTTGACGCGAAACACCATCGTCATGCCTGGCATGCCGATGTTCTTCAGCTCGCCATGCTTGATGGTGAGCTTGCCGTTGTCCTTGTCGATGTTCCTGATCTCGCCCTGGGACATCTCCGCATGGGCGGCCGCCATCGGCTCGTCGTGCGCAAAGCTGGGCGCGGTGATGGTTGCAAGCGGGCCGGCAATGAGGACGGCGGCAGTGAGCTTGAGCAGTTGCTTCATGGTCTTGCTTTCAAGGTTGCAGTGGGAAGTCATTGATGTCCTGAATGACCGGACGGCTTGCGCACGGTCATCTCGATGGGAGCCGACTTTCCTGTCGGCTGCATGAGGTGCCCTCCAGGGCTCTCGTTGCGCTGGGTCGCGGGCATCCCGCCCTGCCATTCATAGGCCAGCGTGCCGGGTGGATGCCGGTACCAGCCAGGGTCGCTGTAGTCGCCAGGCTTCTGCTCGGCGCGGACCTTCATCACGGTGAACATGCCGCCCATCTCGACGCCGCCGAACGGACCTTCGCCACCCATCATGGGCAGCGTGTTCTCCGGAATCGGCATTTCCATGCCGCCCATGGACTGTCCCTTGTCGCCCATCGCCATGTAGTCGGGCATCAACTGGGTGATCTTCTCGGCCACGCCGCGCTGATCCACGCCAATCATCGTTGGCACGTCGTGACCCATCGCATTCATCGTGTGGTGCGACTTGTGGCAGTGGAAGGCCCAGTCGCCAGGCTCACTGGCCACAAACTCAATCGCCCGCATCTGCCCAACCGCAACGTCGGCAGTGACCTCCGGCCAGCGGGCCTGCGGCCGCACCCATCCGCCGTCGGTGCCGGTCACCTCGAACTCGTGACCGTGCAGGTGGACGGGGTGGTTGGTCATCGTGAGGTTGCCAACCCGGATGCGCACCTTGTCGCCTTGGCGCACGACCAGTGGGTCGATGCCCGGAAACGCACGGCTGTTGAACGTCCAGAGGTTGAAGTCCAACATCGTGTTGACGCGCGGCGTGAAGCTGCCGGGATCGATGTCGTAGGCATTCAGCAGGAACACGAAATCGCGATCGACGCGCATCGTGCCGATGTCCCGCGGATGCGTGACCCAAAAGCCCATCATGCCCATTGCCATCTGGGTCATCTCGTCGGCATGCGGGTGATACATGAAGGTGCCGGCACGGCGGGCGACGAATTCATAGACGAAGGTCTTGCCAGGTGCAATGCCTGGCTGTGTCAGCCCGGTCACACCATCCATGCCGTTGGGCAGGCGCTGGCCATGCCAGTGGATGCTGGTGACTTCGGGCAATCGGTTCGTCACGAAGACGCGCACGCGGTCTCCCTCCACCACCTCGATGGTGGGACCCGGCGACTGGCCGTTGTAGCCCCACAGGTTGGCTTTCATGCCAGGGGCAATTTCTCGAACCACTGGCTCGGCAACCAGGTGGAACTCCTTGACGCCGTCTTTCATGCGCCACGGCAAGGACCAGCCATTGAGCGTGAGCACGGGATTGAACGGGCGGCCGTTGGGCGGGGCTGGCGGTGGCTGGGTCAGCGGGCTGGCTTGACTGACGGCTTCAGGCAGCATCGCCGCGCCCACTCGGCTGACAGCCGTGGCACCCACAAGGGTTGCGCCTGCAGCCTGGAAAAACGTTCTGCGGTTTGTCATCATTGATTCCCTCAGTGCGCGCGCGGCTCGCCCGCTGCCGACTTGCTTGGCGCGCCGAAGCCGGCCAGGTTCGGCGAACGGCCGGTGAGCGCACTTTGCAGATCGGTGTCGGCGATCCAGAAGTCGCGCAGCGACTCGACTGCGCCGGTCACGCTGTTGACTTGATCGCGTGCATCGGCGAGCAGTTCGAAGACGCCCGTCAGCATCCCGTTGTAGCGAAGCATGTTTTCATCCGAGATGCGCTTGCGCAGCGGCACCAGTTCGTCGCGGTAGTGCCTGGCCAAGTCGTAGGCCGTTCGATAGGCCGAGTACGACTCGCGAACTTCCGAGCGGGCATTGGTTGCCACTTCGGCAGTGCGGTGGACCGCCTGCATGTACATCGCCTCCGCACGCGCGGTGCGGGTCGATCCAAAGTCGAACAGGGGCAGTTCCAGCTCGATCTCGTAGCCAGTCTGGCGGGCTTCGCCGGTCTGGCGCTTGTCGGCATAGCCGACATCAAGCACATTGATGAAGCGGGTCGTCTTGGTCAGCCCAAGCGACTTTGCCGTGGCTTCCGCATCGCGCTTGGCCATCAGGACGTCCAGGCGCTTGCTGACCGCGGTTTGCTCGGCGTCCTTGGGTTCAAGCGCCGAACTGGGCGGGTCCGGCAGCCTTTCGGGCAGCGTGAAGCCAAGACTTTCGCCAGAGAGGCCCAGCGCGCGGATCAGTCGCTCTCTTTCGGCGACCACTTGATGGCGCGCACGCGCCAGGTCGGCCGTGGCATCTGCGTAGAAGGACTGCTCACGCATCTGTTGCAGCCTGCTCAAGTTGCCCGCCTGCAGCATGCGTCGCGCCAGTTCGCTCGATGCGTCGGCCGCAAGCTTGACTTGCTCGGCGTACCTCGCGAGTTCCTGCGCGGCCACTGCAGCAAAGAACGCCTTGCGGGCCTCTGCAGCGATGCCGACCGCTTCGAAGGCAGCCTGGTACTGCGCCTGCTCTAACTGCCGTTGTGCCACCTCGTTGGCAATGGGCATCGTCAAGAGGCCTGCGAGGTCGAACACCACCGAGCGGTCAACCTCGGTGATACCTCCGCCGGCAAGGTGCCCGAGGCTCAGCCGGGGATTGGCCAGACGACCTGCCCGCACCCGTTCCGCTTCTGCAATGCCCAGCTCGGAGAAGCTGGCTTGAAGGCCACGGTTGTTCAGGAACGCGATCTCGACCGCCGCGTCGGCCGTCAGCGGCTGTTGGAGCAGTTCGCCAACGCGCGCGGCGGCTGAATCGACATCGGACGCCGTTCGCTGAAAGCCGACGCCTTGTCCAGTGCGCTCCCTGGTGAGCTCGGAGACTTGGCCGGCGCCGCCATCAGGCGAAAACGAAGCGCAGCCGGCCAGAGCCAGTGCTGCTGCAGCAGCAATCGTCAGCCGCATCATCGCGCGTCTCCTTGCGGGTGATGCCCCCCATGGGCCGACGCCGCTGGCAGAGAGACCGTGGGCGCGGGAGATCGAGCGGCCGGTGGTGCCGCCAGGGGCATCGCAGGGGCCTCCTGGCCGGCCGCGGCGCCGTCGTCCCGCAACGCGTCGTTGAGCGCGCGCCAATCGCCGGTCTTGATGTCTTGCCAGCGCGTGTAGTCAGCGAAGGCTGACAGGTAGCGCAGCGCCGGAGCCAAGGCTTTCGGGTCCACTGGATCGGGCGGCCTGGACTGGGCAGGCGCGAGCAGCGGCAAGCCGAGCGCGACCACAGGCGCGAGCCTGCAGAAGAAGTTGTTCATGAATCGCAACCAATTGAGTCGGCGGCTCAGCAATGCGAGCCGCAAGACGCTCGGCACGACCGCTTTGCGGACGCGCGAGCCCCGTCAGGCCTCCTGAAGAGGCCCAAGGTGGGTCAGGTGGTTCGGGGAGGGCGCTCCTGGCCGCCCGAGAAGAAGCTGGGCAACGGCGCCGTGTAGGAAGCAAACCGCACAGCCGTGAAGCCCAACGGCTCAGCAAGCACCGGCACGGCACTCACCAGGGGTGTCAGCGAGCAGCATGCCGAACACATGTTGCACTTGTCCGAGCCCGCATGATGATGGCGTTGCTCGCCGTGGGCATGTTCGGCATCTGCCCGGGCGTCAGACGGACCCGCCTCGTGAACCACGTGGTGCGCCATTCCCGCGTTCGCCTCGGAGGAACCTTCGGCCATGCGGAGCTCGTTGTGCGAGCCTGCATCACCTGCCGAGCAGAGCATGGCGGCCGCCACCGCGCCCCGCAAGGGAAGCAGCACGGCCAGCAGCAGCAGGAAGCAGAGGCGAACGGTTTTCACAAAGGCTGAAAAGACTGGAAATTGGCTTTTTTGCCATTCATGGCAATGGGTCCAACTCACCGAAACATGATCCTAAACCCTCCACCTGTGGCAAGGTCAAGCATGGGCAAGTGGTCCAGCGGCTGCGGCCGAACCTGCTGGTATGGGGAAAGCCTACGTCGGGCCTGCGCAAGCTGGACAAGTGGCTGCGTCATCGACTGCGGGCGATCCAGCTCTGGCACTGGGCCCATCGTCTACTTGAACCGACTTGGCGCCCCCCAGACTCTCCTGACCTCAAACTCCCGAGCCGCCCGGTGCGGACCCGTAGGCCGGGTGGTGTGGCAGGGGCGCCGAAAAAACAAAGCCCGCGACATGCGCGGGCTTTGACTGGCGGAGGGAGTCTTTCGAACCGGTATCTCAGGACGTCCCACTAGATCCCGACACCTCATCTAGGCCATTGATTTCATTTGATTTTTCTTCCACTCATGTCCATAGTGATTTCATGACGTCTTGTCAAAGCGCGGCGCGCTCTGTAGGTACATCTGTAGGTAGAGAAATGACCAGCCCAATACACCGACTGTCGGCACGCGCCGTTCAGAGTCAGGCCGAACCTGGGTACTACGCCGACGGCGCCGGGCTCTATCTGCAGGTCAAATTGACCGCGAAGAACACCGCTGTGACGCGGTCATGGCTGTTCCGTTACAGCCATAGCCAGCGTGCGCGATGGATGGGCCTTGGTTCGGCTCGTGACGTCAGCTTGGCGCAGGCACGACAACAGGCTGCCGATTGCAGGCGCCTTTTGGCACAGGGCAAGGATCCCATTGACGAGCGCAATGGGGAACGCACTCTCCTGCTTGTCAAAAAGCAGCGCGCAATGAGCTTCGACAAATGCGCCGAGGCCTACATCGCCGCGCATCGTGATGCGTGGAGGAACGCCAAACATGCGGCGCAATGGGAAAGCACACTTCGGCTTCACGCGAGCCCTGTGATCGGGAAGTTGCCAATCCACGAAGTCGAGTTGCGGCACCTACTGTTGATCCTTGAACCGATTTGGCGAGATCGCACGGAGACCGCTTCACGTGTGAGGGGCCGCATCGAGTCCATATTGGATTGGGCGACGGTTCGTCAGTTGCGGCACGGCGACAACCCTGCACGCTGGCGCGGGCACTTGGACCAACTGCTGCCAGCACCAACCAAAGTCAAAAAGGTCGAGCATCACGCGGCCATACCCTTCACGGGCATGCTCGACTTCATGCAGAAGCTCGCAGGACAAGAAGGCACCGGCGCACGCGCCCTCACCTTCTTGATCCTCACCGCAGCGCGCTCGGGTGAAGTCCGTGGCGCGACCAGCGGCGAAATTGACCCTCAGACCCGCGTTTGGAACATCCCGGCCACGCGGATGAAGGCGGGGCGCGAACACAGAGTGCCACTATCGGACGCGGCCTGGAGGCTCTTGCCAGACCCACTGCCGCAAGATTCCACCGTCCTGCTCTTCCCCTCGCCCCGTGGAGAGCAACTCTCGGACATGACTCTGACCGCGGTGATGCGACGCATGCAGGTTGGCGCGGTTCCGCATGGGTTTCGTTCGACCTTCCGTGACTGGTGCGCGGAAGCTACCGACGTGTCCCGCGAGGTCGCCGAAATGGCACTCGCACACGCAATCGGTGACAAGGTTGAAGCAGCATATCGCCGAGGCGATCTGTTTGAAAAGCGGCGAAAGCTCATGGACGAGTGGGCACACCACTGCTCCAGCAAGCCAAGCCGGCTCAAGTCGACGGTATCGACCAACGGCTGATCGGCACAAAGCCCGCGCTTTCGCCCACGGCCGCGCGGAACTGGCGGGCAAGCAGTCGCTCACGAGCAAACGCCGCACGACTTCGCGTTGCGAATGCAGTTGGCGGGCGATGGTGGCCAACAGCTCCTTCGTGATGCAGTTCAGGCGCCGGGGCGAGATCCGCGCTACCAAGTCCAGGGGCGGTGACCATGGTGCCGCCCTGGATGCGAAGCAGGTAACGAGCAGGATTGCAGCCCGAATCGAGCACATCGCCGATCCCGCGCGCGTCCTAGAGTTGCGCACATGCCTCTCACCGGAGATCGCCTGTGCAATCCAACCCTTCCGAACAATCGCGTGGCCACGCGGAGGCCGTGACGCCGGTCTTTCTACGGATGCCCACTGTCATGCGCATGACAGGCCTCGGCCGGTCGACAATCTATCGACTGATCGCGGACCACAAGTTCCCGAGCCCGGTGCGCCTTGGCCCTCGCGCAGTTGCGTGGAGGAGTTCAGACCTCGATCAGTGGAGCGAAGCTCGTCCTTTGGTTGCGCACTGACCTGCGAAACGCGCAGCGGCCTTCATCGGGGCCAGCTTCGTGTCGCATCTGACGGTCTCACCGGCAGCGCCAATTTCAGCACCGCATCGCCGACCACCTGCCGTGCAACCACCGCAGCCCGGCGTCATGCCGTGAATCAATGGCGTGAAGGCACAGTGCAACGACCAACCGGTCCGACGCCCACAAGCACTGCCAACGCGGTGATGCGAGGCACATACGACCGCTACGCAGTGAGCAGCGTCGCAAGTTTCAGCGCGTACCCGAAGGCGAGCACGAGCACCACCCAGCGCCCCCAACGCCATGTCGTGAAGTGGTAGCGAGGATTCTGGACCACCGCTTGATGGGCGCGCTGAATCGCCGCGAAGCCGCAATATGCCAACACGCATTGCCCCGCCAGTCCCAGGTGAGCCGGCAGACCGAAAACGAAGTTCGCCCACGCCACCGGCCAAGCCACGGCATCGGCAAAAGCGAGCAGGCGTCGACCCGGCCAGACTCGGGCGTCTGGCTGCGGCGTGCGCTGAAGGATCATCAACATCGTGTTTCTCCCAAAGTGAGCAGAACCCGGATCTCGTCTGCCAACGACCACCGGCCTATTGAAGTCAGGCCTGTCTTCCCTGCCTGCCCAAAGTTCCGAGGGAGCCGCTTGTGGCTGTTGTTCCCTCGGAGAAAGCCAGGCTGTCGAGCTGGTGCTTGCCCCGCATTCGTCGGTCGCCGTGCGGCATCAAGCGCGCCGCCTGCGAGCGCGGCGGCAAGGGGACCGTGGAATAAACAGAGGGCACCCGCGTGAGCGGGGCGCAGGCCGTTTATGCCGCGAAAGCCCCTTGCGGCTGCGCGTGCGGCGCGACGATCCGCATGTCTGGCGACCGGCGAGGCGAGGCATGGGCGAATGCATGGCGACGAGGGGATCGGGCAAGCATAGGCCCTGGGCCGTAGCGCAGACCGCAGTCTCCGTGCGTGCGGAAGCATGCGCGCCCATTGCTGGCATTTACGCTTTGTGACGTAACGCCTCTGGACAATACCTCCCTCCGTAGACATCAATAGCGACTTGAACAAGGCCGACTCCGAAGCGGTCCGACAAGCACCCGTCGCCCGATGTGGTTCGCTTGGAAAAACGGGGGGCGCCTGAACAGCAACGACGTCAGTCTGAGCGACCCGATGGCGCACCCCGGCATCGACGCAGATCGTTTCCAGTGCCCACGGCAACGGGACCACCGTCTCTGCGGCCGCGAACGGCTGTACGCCTCGCGCGTCGTCCGGACAGGAGATTGCGCCATGCTGGACAGAGATCAACTGGAGACGTTTGCGAGCGTGGCCGAGCAACAGAGCTTCGAGCGCGCAGCCACGCTTTTGAACGTGACGCGAGGTGCCGTCTCGCAACGGATCAAGGCACTCGAAGAGTCGCTCGCGACCATCCTTCTCCTGCGCGACAAGCCCGTCACACCGACGCCTGCTGGCGAGGTGCTGTTGCGTCACGTCAAGGCGCTGCGCCTGCTGGAGGCGTCCTCTCTGCGCGAGCTCTTGAACCCATCGGTTGGAGAAGGCCCTGTGCCGCTGGCAATTGCGGTGAACGCGGACTCCCTGGCCACCTGGTTCATGCCGCTGCTGCGCGACCTCTTCGCGCAGCGCGCCGTCGCGCTTGAGGTCGTCACCGATGACCAGGACCACACATCCGGACGCTTGCGCCGTGGCGAGGTCGTCGGTTGCATCTCGACTGATGCCAAGGCAGCCTCGGGCTTCGTCGCAGAACCTCTCGGAGCCATGGAGTACCGCTGCTACGCGACACCAGCTTTCGTGGCAGAGTTTCTGGGTGACGGTCTGACGGTCGCGAACGTGTTGCGCGCGCCCGCGATCCATTTCAATCGCAAGGACGCGCTGCATGCGGAATTCCTGCAACGGCGCTTCGGTGTTCGCATCGACCGCTATCCACGCCACTACCTGCCCTCCCCGTCCGCTCTGCTCGAAGGCATCGCCATGGGTGCCGGCTACGGGTTGGCGCCCTCCACCCAAGCCCAACGTCTGCTTCAGGAAGGGGTGCTGCAAGAGCTGGCACCGGGCGATCCTGTGCACGTCGACTTGTTCTGGCATCACTGGGAGATGGAGCCGCCCATCGCCAGGGAGATCACCGACTTGATCGTTGGCCATGCGGCGAAGTGCCTCATCCAACCGCGCCGGCCGACCGGCAAGCCACGCCGGCAGCGGACGCTGTCTCCGCTACCGGCGCGACGCAGGGCACGCGAGGTGGTCATCGCGTCGATGTAGCGTGGCTCGCGCCACGCCGGCGCACGCCAATCCGGCAAGGAGCGAGACAAGCTCGCGATTCGGAATTGGTAAACCCAGCCAGCTCACAACGAAGACAGCCGACGCGACAAGAAAGCCCGTCGCGATCACCCAGGTTTCGTCAACCTTGTGCCCATGCCTTCCCCGCAGAAAGCCATAAAGGCTGACACCGACACTGGCGATGTAGACCACATTGACCGACACCATCATGTCCACAATGGGCAAGCCGCTGGCCGTCAAAGTCGCTGAGACGGCCATGGCGATGGCCGCCGGGACAATAGGCCTCACCGATAGATGGCGAGGCTCCGCTGCCTGCAACGCTGACACCATGGCGCGAAGCACCGCGCCCCCCGATCCCAGCGCTGCGACGCCGAGCGCTCCAAGCATCGTCGGGCCGGCACCGACCGCCAGATGCTTCGCCGCCAGAGACAGCGCCTGCGGCACGACCTGCTTGGGATCCGCTACGCCAGGCCACCCGGGCTGGGCAATCGTGGACAGCACGACCGCAGGGGGCAGGAAGGCCAGGAAGAGCAGGCCCACGCCAGCCAGCAGGCATCCACAGATGGCTGCGCCTGGTCCACGCGCAGCAAGAACGAACTGGTGGTAGTCCGCTCCGGTGCAGACGAGCAGGCCCACGCCAATGGCGATCGTGAAGGTCTGCGCCACGCCAAGCGACGGCAAGGCCTGAGCGAATGCCGGCAATGATCCGATGTAGAGGTCAACACCGCCGCTCGTGACCAATGCAAACAAGAGGACCATCGCGCTGACTGCGAGGCAACCGGCGAAGACGACAGAAGCCGCGCGCAACTCGACGCGAGACGCCGCGAAGATCAGCGCAATGGCGGCGGCATGTGCTGGCACGGCGCGGACACCCAACAGGCGGATGACGGCGACGGCGCCATGGATCTGCGCGGCCAGCACGCCCGCCATCCAGACGACAGATAGCAGTGCGACCAGTCGTCGCACGCGCTCCCCGCACTGATCCCCAAGCAGGTCCCACACCGAAAGACCCGCCTGCCACAGCCGGCCCGCGACAGCAGCCATCGCAATCATCCCCAGCCCAGTCGCAACGCCGTAGACAGCACCCGCCATGCCGAATCTCAGGGCGTATTCGCCCGAACCGAACAGGAAGCCAGTGCCGTAACTGGCCGAGATTAGGAGTGCGCCGACCTGAAGAGCGCCCAGCGTCCGTGCCGTCATCGCGCCGGCTCCTGCTGCCAAGAAGCCACCGCTCGCTCGGGACCCGAGAAATAGGCCTCGCACACACAGGCTCGTTCCCGGTACTCGGGCAGCGTCGCAAAGAGGCGCTGCGCGTCGGGCAGCCGGTAGTACGGGATGGCCGGCAACAGATGGTGGGTCAGGTGGTACGCATTGTTCCGCGGATGGATGAGCGCCGACCACAGTCCTGTAGCCTTGAGGTCGCGCGTGAAGCTGAAAACGCCGCCAGGCATCAGGCCATGGTGATCGCACATCTCCCGGACGATGGTGATCAGGTGAAAAACCGTGCATCTGGCAGCCAGCCAGAGGGCAAGCATCCTGAGCACCGCACCGGCGCCGGTCACCGCAATGAGCGCTGCGACGAGCAGCGCCCACCACGCGAGGACGTACAGCCTCTCTCGGCGCGGAACGCCTTTGTCCAGCAAGTGCCCGAAAGCGGAACCCAGCACCGCCCGCACGGACAGCGCGTTGACCGCCACCGCCGACACCCAGGATCGAGCCTTCATCGGCGGAATCGGGATCAAGTCGGGGTCGGCGCCCTTCGCCCCGAGGTCCAGATGGTGGCGGAAGTGCAAGTCTCGATAGCGCGGAAGGCTCACGAAAAGCAGAGGCGCGATCAACGCCCACGTCACCAGATCGTTCAACACCTGATCGCGCATCAGGTTACGGTGCGCAGCGTCATGCAGGATGTTGCCCAGCGCCCGCTGGCGATTGCCGAGGACCAGCAGTGCAAGCGACGATGTCCAGGGTTCGTGCAGCGCGACAGCGAGCGCTGCACAGATCGCTGCAACATCGACAAGGATGTCCATGATCGGGCGCCAGCCCTCCAGCTTCAGCAGCGGCAAGTGGGGGCTGCCGGCGCGACGCAAGGACTGCCGGAGCAGCGCGATGTCGGACAGTACTTCCGAGCGGGTGGCCATGGCAGACCTCCTTGAGCGCGGCCGACGGGCGCCGTGGAAAGGGCCCGCACTCGACAGGATCGTCCCAGCCGCGACCCCAAGGTACCAAGCCGCCGCTGCCGGTGATCGCGGTTTAGCAACTTTCGCTTCACGTCAAGAACGCTAAACCGGAGCCGAGCTCATCTCCCGCCTCGCTGTCTGATTGAGGGTTCCTTCGGCGCTGGAGGATGGTCATAATCTCGGCCGTGGTGGGTCCAAGCAGGCTCGAGGAAATCACGATGAACGCAGTTCGCGATCTGCACGACCTGTGCCGAGAGATGACGCCGAGCATTGCCGATGGCGTTTTCGTCTTCTGCACCTTCAGTGACTTCCGCCTCCCGCAGGGCGTCGATCCCATCTGCACATTCCGGGAAGCCGAGGGCCTCACCGCCATCATCGACAAATCGCAGGCGGAGGCAGCAAGCGTTCGCTACACCTTTCCGTGTCGCCTCATCACCCTCACCGTCCACTCATCGCTTGATGCGGTCGGCTTTCTGGCATGCATCACGGACAGGCTCGCGCAGGCAGGCATCGCCTGCAATGCCGTGGCAGCCTTCCACCACGACCACCTCTTCGTGCCGGAGGCGTGCGCTACGGAAACGATGGAAATTCTCCGCCGGCTCTCCGCGGACGCCAGCATCTCCTGATTTCGATTGAGGCTCACCACGGCACGCTTGGCCGTCGTTTAGCAGAGTTGACGCTGCCACAAATTTGTGCAATCCGGCCCTCACGCATTGACAGGCACTACAGCTGCTTTCTAGGCTGCGCTCCCGGTATCACTCGGATAGTCCACCCCGTAATCGGGCGACGGATTAACAGGTACCGGATTTATTGGGAGCGCCGCCATGAGCACGTCGCAGTCACGAGCCAAGAAGCATTCGACCGACAGCCCTGCTTTCGATCGCCATCGTAATGGGCGTCGAACGCCTGCGGGACGACAGCGATTTGCATCCGATCCGTCTGTCCGCCCAGCGGTCGCATCGTTCACCCGCGATTTACGTCATGTCCGTGCATCGTGGACCTCCAAGTACGGCTGGCTCGAACTCGTCGTGGGCGCTGATCCCGCCGGCCTGCAAGTCCAACTGAGCACCTGGCTGCACACCGGCACGGCATTGGAGGAGTGCTTCGTCATTCACTCCTTGGCCGAGTTCGAACAGTGGCTCGTCAAGGCACCAACCAAATTCGATCATCCCATCGCGCACGACGAGCTGCGGAGGTTTGCGCATGGCAACCTCGCTCGATGACGCCGACCGGTGCAGCAAAGCACCGCCTTCCGCTTGCCCAAGTGCCGCATTCGAGCTTTGCGAGTTGACCAGTTCGCTGACCTTCGCCGACCTGGCGAGCGTCATCTCTGCGCTGGAGCTGGCCGCAAAGACGGGCGGTGCAAGCGCAGCGCTTTTCGTCTGGGCAATCACAGACGACGACCATGGCTGGTACCGATCCATCGCGGCCCTGGACCCGGCCTGGACCGCAAGCGCCCTGCGGCGGCTCCAGAGCAATCCATGCAACTGGTTGGCCCATGCTGCGCGATCGAGCGAGCCCCTGCTCGTTCAGCAGTCCCTCGATGAGCGAGAGGCGGGCGACCAAGACGACAACCACTGCGCGCGTGCCAGAGCAGTCTGGCTGATTCCTGCGCCGCTTCCGCAAGGTTCCGACGCGCTCGGCCTCCTGATGCTGGCGGGCGAGGATGCGCACTGCCTCGACGCCATCAGCCGACTGATGCCGGTCTACCGTGCGCTGGCTTTGGGTATGACGGACTGGTTCCAGCGTCGAGGGCGCGACGAACTGGTTCAACGCGCGCACCTGACGGACCGCGACCTCGAACTGCTGCGTCGCGAGTCGCTTGGGCAGGGTTCAAAGCAAATTGCATCGGCCCTGAACACGGAGCCCAAGACCATCGACTGCCGCTTTCATCGGCTCAACGTGCGGCTGGGCGTCGCCAGCCGCCGAGATGCGGTCTGGCTGTGCAAGCGATATGGGTTGCTCTGAGACAAGCCTGGGGCCGGCGCGCAAGAAAGTCGCGCATTTGAAGCAGTCGTTCTCGCGGATTCGGCGCATAGAGTGAACTCAATGCAAGGCGCCGAGCTTCCCGAAGCGGCCTCGCAGCCTCTGAAGGAGCCGCGAACATGACCACTGCAATGGCCGCCAGCCTTTCCTCGCCGTCGAGCTTCCCGTTGCGCCAACGCTGGACCGCCTCGGTGCTGGCTACCGTCGCAGCCATCACCGGTGCCTTCGCAGCAGGTCCGGCCCATGCGGTCGACGGCTGCCTCGTGCTGCTCTGCTTCGCCGCGCCCAGCTGGCACTCAATCCCGCAGTGCGTGACGCCCATCAAGCAGGTGTTGCATGACCTGGCCCGTGGCAAGCCGTTCCCGACCTGCAGCATGGCCGGTGGGGGGAATTCAGCCAACAACGCCTGGGCCAGCGCGCCGAGCTACTGCCCGCCGCAGTACACGCGGGTCTTCGAAAGCGACATCGGCCCTGTCTACACCTGCGACTACACCGGCGCGGTGTCCGTCTCGATCAATGGCGAGCCCTTCACCCGCACGTGGTGGAGCATGAGCGGCGACACCGTGACCGAATTCAGCCCGGCTGCGAAAACACAGCTCGGCACCTGGGACACACGGTTCGACGACGACTATGCAGCATGGCTTTCCTCGCTGCCGCCGCCACCAGTCGAACCAGGCAACTGAGGCCTCAGCCATGGATGCGTCCACCTTCCTCGCGCTGGCAATGACCTGTGCACCGCAGGTGCACGCCGACACCGCGCGGGCACTGGTCAGCGTCGAAAGCGCCTTCAATCCCTGGGCGATCGGCGTCGTCGGTGGTGCGCTGGTGCGCCAGCCTCGGCACCGCGCAGAAGCCCTGGCCACGGCTCGCGCGCTTCAAGCGGCAGGCTGGCGTTTCAGTGTCGGTCTCGGCCAGATCAACATCGGCAACTTCGAGCGTCTGGGCCTGACGGTCGAATCGGCCTTCGAGCCCTGCAGGAACCTGGCGACCATGCAGTCCGTGCTGGTCGAGTGCTTCGACCGCGCGCGCACACCGTCCGCGGCAACGCCGGTCGACCAAGCGGCCTTGCGACAGGCCTTGTCCTGCTACTACAGCGGCAACTTCGTCATCGGCTTTCACCACGGCTACGTGCGCAGGGTCGTGACAGCCGCGGTCACCGCCTCACGTCCCGCTTCAACCACCCAACCCAAGGAGAAGACATGAAACCCCTCGCATTGAGCCGCCGCGCTGCACCGGTGCTGGCCGCCCTGCTGTCGCAAACAGCCTCGCAGCTGGCCTTGGCCGACGGCTTCGACAAGATCAACACCACAGTGATGAACGTCAACGCGATCCTGGTGACGATCTCGATCGCGGTGGTGACCATTGCCATCATCTGGGCCGGCTTCAAGATGATCTTTCAGGGGGCCCGCCTGGCCGACGTGTCCAACGTGCTGATCGGCGGCACCTTCGTCGGCGGCGCGGCGGCCTTCGCCAGCTACATCGTCAGCTGAGCGACGACGGGGCGGACCATGCAAGTCGAAGCCATTTACAAGGGCGCCACGCGCCCGGCAATGAAGCTGGGCATCCCGCTGGTGCCACTGGTGGTGCTGTTTGGCTCGGGAATGCTGTTGGTCATCTGGGGCGGCATCCTGGTGAGCTGGTGGATTGCCCTCGGCGTGGTGTTCGCGTTTGTGCCTGCGCTGCTGTGGATGCGCTTCGTGACCGGCAAGGATGACCAGCGCTTTCGGCAGATGTTTGTCGCCATGAAGCTGCGCCTGCATGACCGCAACCGCCGCTTGTGGCACGCGCGCAGCTACGCACCCACCATCTATCGGAGCAACCGTGATGCTTGGCATTTCTAAAGGCAATGCCGCCGACGCGCGGCCGGGCCGCGATGCTCGCGTGGCTTCGCGGCCTCGGTACTGGGCGCAGGCCCGCACCGAGAACCCGCTGGCCCGCTTCATCCCGTTTTCGTCGCTGCTCAGCCCGCATGACGTGATCACGCGTGGCGGCGACTACCTGCGCGTGTGGCGCCTGGATGGCGTGGCCTTCGAGTGCGCCGATGAGCACCAGATCAGCGAGCGGCACGAGGCCTTGTGCAGCCTGCTGCGCAACCTGGCCGGTGGCCAGTGGGCGCTGTGGACGCACCGCCTGCACCGGGTCGCCAGCGACAGTCTGCAAGATCCGGCGCAGCCCGGCTTCGCCCGGGACCTGTCCATCGCCTATCAGGCCAAGCTCGGCGAGCAGCGGATGATGAGCAATGAGCTCTACCTGACGCTGGTGTACCGGCCCAATGTGTCGCGCGTGAGCCGCGCCCTGCAGTCGACGCAGCGCACGCGTGCCGCCATCGCCGAAGCGCAAAGCGAGGCCACGCGGATCATGGAGGAGCGCAGCGCGTTGGTGGGCCGGGTGCTGCGTGGCTTTGGCCCTCAGTTGCTCGGCAAGCGCGAGCACCGCGGGCGGACCTACTCCGAACTGGCCGAATTCCTCGGCTACCTGGTCAACGGGCGCTGGCGCCCGATTCCGATGACGGCGGGGCCGCTCTATCGCATGCTGCCGACCGCCCGCCTGTCCTTTGGCGGCGACAAGCTGGAACTGCGCCAGGGAAATCAGAGGCGCTATGCGGCCTTGGTGGACATCAAGGAGTACGCCGACGCGGTTGAGCCAGGCATCCTCAACGCGCTGCTCTACGAGGCCAGCGAATTCATCGAGACGCAAAGCTTCTCGATCCTGCCGCGCCGCGAGGCGATGCGCTCGCTCGAACTGCAGCGCGACCAGCTCATCGCCAGTGACGACGTCGTGGCCAGCCAGGTGGCTGAGATGGACGTGGCGCTGAACGAACTCGGCGACGGCCAGTTCTGCATGGGCGAGTACCACTACAGCCTGGTCGTGTTCGGGGAGAGCGTGGCCGATGCCGGCCGCCGGGCTTCGCAAGCCATCGGCGCAATCGGTGAAGCCTCCAGCTTGCAGATGTCGCCAGTGGACCTGGTGGCGGACGCCGCCTGGTTCGCCCAGATGCCAGGCAACTGGCAGTGGCGGCCCAGGGATGCCAAGCTGTCCTCGCGCGCCTTTGCGGCACTCGCCAGTGCCCATAACTTCGCGCGGGGCAAGCGCGAGGGCAACCCGTGGGGCGAGGCGCTGGCCCTGTTGCGCACGCCCTCAGGCCAACCGTTCTACCTGAACCTGCACAGCAGCCCCGAAGGCGAGGACTCGGCAGACAAGAAGCTGCCCGGCAACACGCTGATCATCGGCTCCACCGGTGTGGGCAAGACGACGCTGGAGATGTTCCTGCTGACGCTCACGCGCAAATGGAACCCGGCGCCGCGGCTCGTGCTGTTCGACCTGGACCGTGGCTGCGAGATCGCGATCCGGGCCCTGGGCGGACGCTACTTCACACTCGAAGCCGGCAAGCCCACCGGCTGCAACCCATTGCAACGCGAGCCGACACCGGCGCGCATCCAGTTCTGGGAACAGTTGATCCGCACCTGCATCGCCACGCCGAGCATGCCGCTGCTGCCGGCCGACGAACGGGCCATCGCCGATGCCGTCAAGGCCGTGGCAATGATGCCGGCGCCACTGCGCCGCTTCTCGACCGTGCGCCAGAACTTGCCGAAGGCGGGCGAGAACAGTCTGTTCGAGCGGCTCGGCCGCTGGTGCCAGGGAGGCGCGCTGGGGTGGGTGTTCGACCTGGCAGACGATCAGCTGCTCGACCTCGACGAAGCATCGGTCATCGGCTTCGACACGACAGAGTTCCTGGACCTGCCCGAAGTTCGCACGCCGGTGATGATGTACCTGCTGCAGGTCATGGAAGAGCTCGTAAACGGTGAACGCCTGATCTACGTGATCTCCGAGTTCTGGAAGGCGCTCGACCACGAGATTTTCAGCGACTTCGCCAAGCAAAAGCAGAAGACGATCCGCAAGCAGAACGGCCTGGGCATCTTCGACACACAGAGTCCGTCCGACGTGCTGCGCCACCCCATCGGCCGCACGATGATCGAGCAGAGCGTGACCAAGATCTTCCTCGCCAATCCGGAAGCGGTGCGCGAGGAATACATCGACGGTTTCGGCCTGACGCAGGCCGAGTTCGACATCGTGCGCAGCCTCGGCGCACAAGGCGGCCGGCGCTTCCTCGTCAAGCAGGGCCATGCCAATGCGATCTGCGAGTTGGACCTCGCGGGGCTGGAGGATTTCATCACTGTGCTCTCGGCCACCACCGACAACGTGGCCCTGCTCGATGCGGTGCGCGGACGACACGGCAACGATCCGTTTCAATGGCTTCCCGTCCTGCTCGCCGAGGTTCACGATCGCAAGTTTCGAACCTCCAGGAGAGCCGCATGAACGCTGTTCGTCATCTCGCCGCAGTGATCGCAATCGCACTTGCCGCCACAACGGCCAGCGCCCAGTTCGTAAAGGGCAACGAGGCTGTCAAGTTGATGCCTGATGGGAGTAAGCGCGCTGAAACCGCCCCCCTTCCGTCAACTGGTCCGATCCGAAGCACGAAGCGCTGCAACGCCGACGCGGGATGCAACGCAGGACCCTGGCACATGGTCGAGACCAACGATGGACTTGTGGAGTGCACCGAGGCCTATGCCCGGCCGGGCACCTGCCGCAAGTCCACGTTCGGAACGACGAGGCACTCCCGCCTTTGGGTGGTCAAGTTCGGCAACAACTGGCTTCAATGCCAATTCCCTGACTTGGGTAGCAAGTGCGTGAACATGTTTGCGCGGCCACCCGCCAACCTTCCGTTTGACGCCGTTCAGTAGGAGATCAATGCCATGTTTGCCTGGGTCGGTGCCAAGTTCGACGCCATCCTCAGCACCTACGTGCTCAGCGTGGTCTCGACCCTCATGACTGCCATCGCACCGGTCGCGCTGACAGCGATGACGTTATGGGTGGCCTTGTACGGCTGGGCCGTACTGCGAAACGAGGTCTCCGAGACCTTGCCCACCTTCATGTGGAAGGTCTTCAAGATTGGCTTGGTCCTCGCCTTCGCGCTCCAGTCCGGCTTCTACATCTCGAACGTGTCGGACAGCGCCAATGCCTTGGCAATGGGGGTTGCATCGACCTTCGTTCCGTCCGGCGTCGATCCGGCGACTGTCTCCACGCCCTATGCACTGCTCGACAAGTTCAACGACGATGCCAGCGCTCAGGTAGCAGACATCATGAAAGAGGCCGGTATGTTCCGCCTGGACCTGGTTCTGGCCGCCGCGATCTTTTCCATCGGCTCGGTCTGCTTCCTCTGCATTGGGCTCTTCGTGGTGACGTTGGCCAAGCTGTTCCTGACGTTCGTGATTGCGGTCGGGCCTCTGTTCATTCTCTGCCTTGCTTGGCGGCCCACCGCACGATTCTTCGACAGCTGGTTGTCGATGGTCCTCAACTCTGTGGTGCTCACCTGGTTCGCCTTCTTTGCCCTCGGCCTGAGCACGTACATGGGAGCTGCCATGTTCAAGGCGATCATTGACGGCGGGGGATTCCTGGGAGCCACGTTCAACGTCCTGGGCGAGGCCACGCGCTACTGCGTGCTGATGATCCTCATGGCCATCATCTGCTTCCAGGCGCCCAGCCTCGCCTCCGCACTGACAGGCGGCGCAGCAGTCCAGCAGGGCATGCAGATGATCCAGAACGCCCTGATGGTCTCGGGCCTGCGCTCCGCCGCTTCTGCAAGCATTGCAGGTGGTGCTGGTGCGGCCGGCGGTGTGGTTCGCGCCGGAGCTGGCCTACCCCATATGGCCGGCCAGGCCACGAATGCCGCTGCCGCGACCACCGGTCGCGCAGCGGGCATCGCGGTTCGCCAGGGCTACAGCGTGGTTCGTACCGCTGCCTACAAGCTCGCCGCGTTGCGCGGCCGAGCTTGATCGTCAACCTGCACAGGAGCCTTGTCATGCACACACGTCTCAAAGTCGCTGCTGCCGCCTGCGTCATCGCGAGCACGTTCGGCGCAAGCCATGCCCGCGCCCAGGGCATCCCGGTCATCGATGCCGCAAACCTGATGCAGACGGTCCAGCAGGTCCTCAACGACATCACCGAAATCAACAACCAGGTGCAGCAGATCACCCAGTTGCAGGGGCAGCTCGACAGCATCAACGGCATGCGCAATCTCGGCAACGTCTTCAACAACCCGATGCTGCAGAACTACGTGCCGGCCGAGGCCTATACCTACGTCAACGCCATCAACTCGTCGGGCTATGCCGGCCTGAGCGCCACGGCCAAGGCGCTGCGCGACGATGGCATGGTCTACAACTGCACAGACCTGAGCAGCGACGCCCGGACCAGCTGCCAGGCGTCACTGGCCCAGCCGTATCAGTACAAGGGCATGCTGCAAGACGCGATGAAGTCGGCCGCAGGGCGCCTGTCGCAGATCCAGTCGCTGATGGGCCAGATCAACGCAACCACGGATCAGAAGGCCGTGCAGGAGATCCAGGCCCGTGTCGGCGCAGAAAACGCCCTTCTCGCCCACGAGATGTCCCAGCTGCAGATGGTGCAGGGCATGGCCGACAGCGAGGAGCGCATCGCAAGGTCGCGAGAGCGCGAACGCCAGTACCAGATGCTCGTCCGAACCGGGAAGGTGTCCGACTACCTGCCCTGATGCCTGATCCCTGAACCACTGCGCCCTGCCCCCAAGGCCCGCGCGCAGTCCAACTGAGGTCCCACCATGAGTGCTGTCCTGACGCCAGGAATCGCCGCTGCATTGCCTGATCGCTCCCGCAGCACAGCGCACGACGGTGCCGAGGCCACCGCCGAGCAGGCTGTGATCGACGCCAACCGGGCGTGGGAGATCGACCGTGCGGTGATGCTCGAACGCTCCGAGCGCCGGGCCTGGCGGGTGGCCATCGCCGGCCTCACGCTGGGCTTCATCGGCATCGCAGCCGTCTTCGTCCAGGGCCCACTCCGCCGCGTGGTCGAGATCCCCATCGTCGTCGACCGTGTCACCGGCGAGGCCACGGTCCAGCAGCGGCTGGACGTCGAGACCATCCCGCCGATGGAGGCGCTCGACAAGCACAACCTCGCCACGTTCGTGCGCGCCAGGGAAGGCTACAGCTGGACCTTCCTGCAGCGCGACTTCGACCAAGTGGCCCGAATGGCGGTGCCAGCCGTGTTCGCCGACTACAACCGTCAGTTCGAGGGCGACGGAGCGCTGCAGAAGAGGATTGGCCCGGCCGAGGATTGGCGCATCAACGTCATCGGCGTGCGCCTGACCGCCTCCGCTCGAAGCGGCAGCAAGGGCCAGGCGACCGTCACCTACGACAAGGTCGTGCGCCTGACGGAGCGCAAGCTGCCTGAGGTCACCACGCGGCACGTGGCCAGCGTCAACTTCCAATACCAGCCCAGGGTGTTGGCCAAGGAGCGCGACCGAATCGAGAACCCGTTTGGCTTCGTCGTCACCGCGTATCGGTCCGATCCCGAGATCAACACGACCGCAGCGGAGAGCAAGCCATGAAAGCCTGCACCTGGCTGACAGTGATCACTGGACTGGCCATGTGCGGCCCGGCCCTGGCCGCTCCAGAGCCCGCAGACCCGCGCCTGCGCGAAGTGATCTACGACCCCGCCGCGGTGGTGACAGTGCCGGTCAAGCGTGGCGTCGTCACCCTGGTCGTTCTCGACGCCAACGAGTCGATTACCGAAGTAGCGGCAGGCCTCGGCGGCGACTGTGCAAAGGCCGAAGCCGCATGGTGCGTTGCTGCGCAAGCCGGCGGCCGGAACATCTTCGTCAAGGCCAAGAGTTCGGCCAGCGCGGCGAACAACCTGGCCGTTGTCACCGACCGTAGAACGCATGCCTTCCGCTTTGTCGTGCTGGCCGATGGCGACCCCAAGCCGCCGGTGTACCGGCTGGTGGTCAGGGCGCCGGCCCAGGTGATGCCTGTTGCTCGGCTCACGCAGCGCGAGACGGCGCCCCTGATCGCACTGCCAGCCGTGCCGCCGCCATTGCCGCCTGAACAAGTCGTCGCCGAACGGCTGCAGGCCAAGCCGCAGGTGATGAACACCCGATATTCGGTTGCCGAAGGCGACGGCTCGCAGGACATCGTGCCGACGCTGGTCTTCGACGATGGCCGTTTCACCTACCTGCGCTTTCCAGGCAATCGCGAGGTCCCGGCCGTGTTCCATGTCCTGGGCGATGGCAGCGAGACGCTGGTCAACGCACGCATGGAAGACGACCTGCTCGTGCTGGACCGCGTCAGCCGGCGGCTGATGCTGCGCGCGGGCGCGGCTGTCGTCGGCCTCTGGAACGAGGCCTTCGACCTGGATGGCAGACCGCCAGCTGATGGCACCACCGTGCCAGGCGTGCAGCGCGTGCTCAAGGACGACACCGGTGGCCACGCCGCTGCGGCCACCAGCACAGAGGAGTGACGCCATGAAGCGCGACGCCAACCCGAGCGACAACGGCGATCCTGAACTCGGCGCCGATGCCAGTGCGGATGCCGAAGCTGACGGCCACACGATCTCACCACTGCCCGGCGAGGCCGGCATTCCCAACGTCGCCGCCAGGCCGCGCGTGTCGATGTCGAAGAAGGGCTTGCTGGCCGTCGCGCTGCTGATGGGCTCACTTGTCGCCGTCGCAAGCTTGACGATCCAGCGCTTCACGGCCAGCGGCAAGAAGGCTGACGACGCAGCGGCAGCGCTGGTGAAGAACAAGCCAACGGCGGCCACCGTCGAGCCACGCCAGCTTGACATGTCTGCTGCACCAGCGGCGAGCGCGCCGCCGGCCACGGCGTCGCGCATCCCTGCCCTGACCCCGACGGCCGAAGAACTCGCCGAGCCCATCGGCGTCCGGCGGACAGGATCCGGTGACGCCGCGTCAGGCGGTCCGAAGATGGCGTCGCCACAGGACGCCCCTGTCCTGCTGGTCACATCCCGCCCGGGCGCACTCACCCGAAAGGCGGACGCAGCCGCGCCTCCTGCTCAAGACGGCGCGACTTCGCCCGATGCTGCTGGCCCGATCGATCCAATGGCAGCAACCTCGCGCAACTTGCAGGGCTACCAGCGCCAGCTCCAGGGCCTGCTCGACAACATGACCAAGTCCGCAGCACTGGCCGCCGGACAGGCCACCGGCCAGACGCCATCAGGAGCCCTTCTCGGCGGGCGGCCAATGGCTGGCACGTCACCCGTTGGTGGCGCCAATGCCGGGGCTGGCCTGTTCGGCGGCCAGCTGCAAGGCTCCGCAACGCCCAGAGTGGCCGCCTCGACGCTCGGCAACCGCAGCCTCACACTGCCCAAGGGCACCGCCTTCACCTGTGCGCTCAAGACCAAGGTGATCAGCGCCGCATCCGGCCTGGTCGGCTGCCAGGTGCAGCGCAACGTCTTCAGCGACGACGGGCGCGTGCTGTTGATCGAACGTGGCTCGCACATGGATGGCGAGTACCGCGTCGCATCCGTGAAACCCGGCACTGTGCGCATTCCTGTGCTGTGGACCCGCATCCGCACGCCGCTGGGCGTCACGGTCGACATCGACTCCCCCGGCACAGGTCAGCTGGGCGAGTCCGGCATTGATGGCTACGTCGACAACCGCTGGGGCGAGCGCATCGGCGCGGCCATGCTGCTGTCCTTGATCGACGACTCGGTCAATCTGGTCATCCAGAACCAGGCCAACGAAAGTGAGAGCAGCGGCCAGGCCAACACCGTCGTGCTGCCGTCCACCACGGCCAACACCAACAAGCTGGCCGAGAAGGTGCTGGACAGCACCATCAACATCCCGCCGCTGATCTACCAGAATCAAGGCGGCATCGTTGGCATCTACGTCGCTCGGGACGTGGACTTCTCGTCGGTGTACGCGCTGAGGCCCACCGCCAGCGAGCTGGCACGCGAGGTGGCGCCATGAACCCGCACACCTGTGAGCACGACACCCTGGGCGAAGGCTGGTGCGGTGACGCGACCTCGGTGGTCGAGTTCCTGCGCCCGTTGCGCGATCAGCTCGATGCACCCGGCGTGCTGGAAGTCTGCATCAACCGGCCGGGCGAGCTGATGGTCGAGACGGTGCGTGGTTGGCAGACCGTGCCTGCGCCGGAGATGACGCAGGAGCGCTGCCTGTCGCTGGCCACAGCCGTGGCCACCTTCTGCGACCAGCAGGTCAACCAGGAGCGGCCGCTGCTGTCGGCCACGCTGCCCAGCGGCGAACGCATCCAGTTTGTGATCCCGCCGGCGGTGCCGCGCGGCACGGTGTCGGTCACGGTGCGCAAGCCGTCGCAACTGATCAAGCGGCTGGACGACTTCGAGCGCGAAGGCCTGTTCGAGCGCACAGCCACAGTGGCGCGCACGGCGAACGCCGAACTGCAGCCTTTCGAGCGCGAACTGGTGGCGCTGAAAGACGCCGGCCGCTGCGCCGAATTCCTGCGGCTGGCGGTGCGTACCCACCAGACGATCGTCGTCAGCGGCAAGACCGGCTCGGGCAAGACCACCTTCATGAAGGGCCTGGTCGAGGAAGTACCCAGGCATGAGCGGCTGATCACGATCCAGGACACCGCCGAGCTGACGCTGCCCAACCACCCGAACGTGGTGCACCTCTTCTACAGCAAGGACGCACAGGGAACGGCCCGCGTGACGGCCAAGTCGCTGCTGGAGGCCTGCCTGCGCATGAAGCCGGACCGCATCTTCCTGGCCGAGGTACGCGGCGACGAGTGCTTCCACTTCGTGCGCCTCGCAGCCTCTGGCCACCCAGGCAGCATCACCAGCGTGCATGCCGGCAGCTGCGCGCTGGCCTTTGAGCAGATGTCACTGATGATCCGCGAGACCGGCGCTGGCGGCGGACTGCGCTTGAATGAGATCAAGTGGCTGCTGAACGTCGTGGTCGACGTGGTCGTGCAGTTCGATCGCGACGAGCGCGGCCGCTTCATCTCCGAGATCCTCTATGAGCCCCGCGGCCAGCGGCTCAGCCGAGGGGATGCACAGGTGGCACCAGCATGAGCAGCGTCACTGCCTTGCCGTTTTCTGCATGGTCGAAGGGACGCAAGGTCGCTGCCTGCGGCTTTGCAGTCATGGGCTACGTCGTGTTGGCCTGTGCGGCGTTCTACGTGGCAGGGGCCCTGTTCCTGGTGCTGAACAAGGCCAACCCGCGTCAGGCGCACTTCGCCAGCATCGTGCACTACTGGGCCCTGTATGCGGACGATGCTCAACTCCGCAAGAAGCTGCAGCTCTCAATTGGCGCCTCGGGGTTCGGCCTGCTGATCCTGCTGCCTGCGGGCCTTGTCGCCGCAGCACGGCCGCGTCGCGCGCTGCATGGCGATGCCCGCTTCGCCAGCCCCGCCGAGGTAGACCGCGCTGGATTGACCCGCAGCGACAGCGACGGTCAGCCCGGCATCCTCATCGGCCGGCACCGCGGCAAATTCCTGTCGCTGCCCGGCCAGCTGTCGGTGATGTTGTCTGCCCCCACTCGCAGCGGCAAGGGCGTGGGTGTCGTGATCCCCAACCTGCTGAACTGGCCCGACTCGGTCGTGGTGCTGGACATCAAGGGCGAGAACTACGACATCACAGCGGGCTACCGCGCCACGCATGGCCAGGCTGTCTTTGCCTTCTCGCCCTTCGACGAGGACGCGCGCAGCCACCGCTGGAACCCGCTGACCGCCGTGCGCTCCAGCCTGCTGCACCGCGTGGGGGACATGCTCACCATTGGCCAGGTCTTCTTCCCCAACGATGGCGGCGGCACTTCATCGGAAGCCTTCTTCAACGACCAGGCACGCAACCTGTTCCTGGGCCTGGGCCTTGTGCTCTTGGAGACGCCCGCACTGCCACGCACCATCGGCGAGATGCTGCGCCAATCCTCAGGCAAGGGCCGCTCGCTCAAGGATCATTTGAGCGGCCTGCTCACAGCACGTAGGAACGAAGGCGCCCCCTTCTCCGACGAGTGTGCGGACGCCCTGCAGCGCCTGTTGTCAAACTCCGAGAACACGCTGTCCAGCGTGGTGGCCACCTTCAACGCGCCGCTGACCATCTTTGCGGATGCCGTGGTGGATGCGGCCACGAGCGCCGACGACTTCCGGCTCCAGGACGTGCGCCGTCGTCGCATGTCGGTCTATGTGCGCATCCCGCCGAACCGGCTGGCCAACGCCCGGCCGCTGCTGAACCTGTTTTTCTCGCAGCTCGTCAACCTGAACACCCAGCACCTGCCCGAGCAGGACCCGACGCTGACAGTGCAGTGCCTTCTGGTCAATGACGAGTTCACAGCCATGGGCCGCGTTGGCGTCATCACCAGCTCAGCGGCCTTCCTTGCCGGCTACAACCTGCGGCTGCTGACCGTGGTGCAGGCCATGTCCCAGCTGGACGCCGTCTATGGCGACAAGGAAGCCCGCACCTTCGCCACCAACCACGGCTTGCAGATCCTCTTCGCGCCGCGCGAACAGCGCGATGCCGACGAATACAGCGCCATGCTGGGACAGTTCACCGAGCGCGCCACCTCACGCGGGCGCAGCCGGTCCATCGGCGGCCATGGGCACAGCAGCGTGAGCCGCAACGAAAGCGAGCAGCGCCGAGCCTTGTTGCTGCCACAAGAATTCAAGGAGCTGGGCAGCGAACGGCTGGTGGTGATCTTTGAGAACTGCAAGCCGATCCTCGCCGAGAAGATTCGCTACCACCGCGACAACGCCTTCACCTCACGCTTGCTGTCCCCGCCGGGCGTGCCGCGCATGAACATGGACCTGCACCTCGCACGCGTGCAGGAGCGTTGGCGCTACGCCGACGACGAACTGGCGTCCGGTGAGAGCCTGGACGTCGAGCAACTCGTCTGCGACATGAGCCGTTTGCCTGAGCTGCCCGACGGGCAGCCAGGCGAAGTGGCCGAGGCCGTGCTGGACTTCGTCGTCGGCCCCAGGGCGGGCCAGGCCGCAAGCGGTGGCTTGATCGAGGCCGCTGCAGACGAAGACGGCGTGCTCATCGACGACCCATGCATCTTCGAGCGCGCAGACATCATTTGAGCCGGGAGCACCGTCATGCGAACAAGCATCACCCTCACGCCCTTCGTTCCCTGGCTGCTGCTGTTGGCATCCTGCAGTTCGCCGCCGCAGCCGCCGACGGTGGACGAATCGCAGAAGCGGCCGGTCAACGCGAAGACGACCGTCGAGCTGCAGGTCTGCAAGAACGACCTGCAGAACACTCGTCTGATGGCCACCGAGTCCGGACGCTTGGCGGAGACAACTGCCGCCACGCTGGCGAACATGGCGGCGCGTCAGCAGATCCTTGCCGCCATGCAGGCGTCGTCGGGTCAGCAGCGCCAGGCAAACACCATCTTCACCGTTCGATTCGAGTTCGGCAGCACGCGCGTTGCCATTCCGGCCGATGTCACGTCAGCCCTGGTCGAGGAGGCCAAGGCATCGCCACTGGTGCTGCTGCGTGGGCGCACGGACGGCACCAGCGATGCGCCGGCCGAGAGCCGCATCGCCAGGGACAGGGCGGCCGCAGTCCGCGACTACCTGGTGGCCGCCGGAGTGGAACCCGGGCGAATTCGTACCACCTACCAGCCGACCGGTGACCCCGTGGCCGACAACGCCAGCGCCGGCGGCCGTGCCCTGAACCGCCGCGTCGAGATCGAGCTGTACAGCGCACTGCCGGTCGCACTGAGCGCGACCGCTGTCGCCCAGCCCTGATCCTCCATCCAACCTACGATTGCGAGGTCGCCATGGATGCAGACAACTCATCAGTCGGCTCGGACACTCCGGCCCAGGGCGGCACTGTCGAACCTGCCAGCCGCGCGTCCGCGGCCATCTCCCGCACCCAGGCGTCGAACAGCAAGCCTGCGGAGCGCTTCGAACTGCGCGACCCCTTCGCGGAGGTCACCTACCGGGCGAACAGCCTCCCGGAGATGGTGGCCAAGGCCGATCAACTGGGCATCACCCGTTTCGTCGCGGTGGCTGAGGACGGCAAGCGAACGGCGATCCAGAAAGTCGATGGTGGGTGGCGGCGCGGTCAGCAGCACCCGGCGCAGCCCGAGCGCCCCCTGGACCCATTGCCGGCGCGAGATGAGGTGCCCGGCGCTGCAAACGCGGCCCCCATGCCCGGCGCCGCCAGGGTCCAACCAAAACCTGAGCGGGGCACCGTCAAGACGACCGCAAGGATGGAAGGCCAAGCCGAACGCGCTGTGCTCGTCGCCCGCCTCGAAGCCGCGCTGATGGAGCGCTACGTCATCAAGCGCGCCCCGGTGAGCGTCGGCGATGTGTCCATCGGCCGCACCGAATACCGCTTCCGCGGCGACAGCTCCCGCGTGGCGTTCACCGAATCACCGTTCCGGCTGGCCACGGAGACCAACAGTCCGTCGGTTGCGCGCTCGATGGTCGATGTGGCCGAGGCCCGCAACTGGAAGGCGCTGCGCGTCTCGGGCAACGAAGACTTCAAGCGACTGGTCTGGCTGGAAGCGTCGGTGCGTGGCGTGAAGGCCCTGGGCTACGAGCCGAACCCGGGTGACCTGGAGGTGCTCAAGCGCGAGCGCGAGGCGCGCCTGGTCAATCGCATCGAGCCCGCCCGAGAGGCCAGCAGCGGCGCCGCAGCGGCCTCCGCCGAGAAGCCCTCCGCAAGGGGCAGTGGCGGCCGCAAGGCCGTACTGGCTGCCGTCGAAGCGGTGCTGGTCGCCAAGAATGTGCCTGAGAAGCAGCGTGCAGCCGTGATGGCGGCTGCGACCGAAAAGCTGGCCCAGCGAATTCGCAACGGGGAGGCGCCCAAGGTCAAGGTCTATGACAAGTCGGCGCCTTCGCAGCGAACGCCTGTCGTGCCAACACCCGAGTTGCAGCGCTCGCGCGAGCGCGCCGCACCGGCGCCTGCACGGTGAGACCACGCCAGTGAAAACTTCCGCCGGAGACATGGAGGCGCTGACTGCGGCCTACGAGGTCGGCGGGCGACGGTTTGAAATCGGATCACCCGGCCTGGTGGCGGCCATTGCCGAGGCGTACGCAGCCCGCCTGCGACCTCGCTGCATGTGCTTCGCGGAAGGCGTCGAGATGTACGTCGCCCGGGTGGCCAATGGCCACATCGTCAAGCGCATGCCGGGCACGGGCAGCCGCCATGCGCCCAACTGCCCGTCGTACGAACTCCCAGCGGAGTTCTACGAGTTGAACCAAACGCTGGGTTCTGCGATTACCGAAGACCTGAGCACCGGCAACATCACACTGAAGCTCGACTTCTCGTTGTCCAAGCTCGACAGGCGTCCGGCAACCTCGGCCCCCTGCCGAGTCAACGGCGGCTCGGTGAGCCGCGACGCTAGGCTGTCGATGCGCTCCCTGCTGCACTACCTGTGGGACCAGGCCGAGCTCACGCACTGGCATCCCGGTTTCGAAGGCAAGCGCTCATGGGCCACCGTTCGGCGCCATCTGCTGCGGGCTGCAGAAGGTAAATTTGCTCGCCACGCTGAGCTTCTTGGTCGGCTCTACGTGCCGGAGGTGTTTTGTGTCCCGCGGCGCGATGAGATCAACGCACGCCGCATTGCGCGGTGTGCCCGCATTTCAGCTGCGCAAGGCAGGGCACAACACCTGATGCTGTTGATCGCGGAGCTCAAGGAGATCGTGCCGACACGCTTCGGCGCCAGGGCCACGGTGAAGCATCTGCCGGACCTCGCCTTTGCTCTCGACGAACGGCTCTACCGACGGCTGTGCCGACGCTTTGAGCCGGAGCTTTCGATGTGGGGCTCGGCGCCGGACCTGCACATGGTGATCATCGCGACCTTCGGGGTCAGCACCCTCGGCGTGCCAACAATCTCGGAGCTGTCACTGATGCCCGTGAACCGGCAATGGCTGCCGGTGCAAGACACTTTCGAGTGCCTGCTGTTGGACACCCTTGCCCGTGAGAACCGGCACTTCATAAAGGTGCTTCGATACGACATGCCTCTCGAAGTGCTACTGCCCGCCGCCGCGCTGACTGATATTGAGCAGTCACCGCTTGCCTTGTACCTCTGGCGCAGCCTTGACGTGGATCAGTCGGCAGTCAACCCCACCCTCGATCACACCGATCCATTGGGCACGACCTCAGCGTGGGTTTGGCGCGATCTCGGCGCCGAAATGCCGCCGCTTCCGCGGCCGACCATGCAAGGCAGTTAGGCAGCGTTCAGCCGCCAAGGCAGGTCCTCGTCCTGCATAGGATCCATCGGGGTGGTTTCTAGAAGCCGCCCCTTGATCGTTTGACCGTGCGAGGCTGCGGCAAGATGCCGAGATGATCACGCCGCGCACTATAGCCTTCGAGCATATTTCCCGAAGAGGTTCCCGACGACTTGTTCCTGCAGCGCCATCGCAAGGCCAGGCTTGAAGGCTACCTTCAGACCCTCAAGGCAATGGACGCGCTGATCGACTTCTCGGCGATGGCGGTGGCCGTGGATTCGGCTTGACCCCGCGCAGACCGAAGCAAGAAGACTGCCCGCCGTACCCACCAAGGTGCTGATGCGCATGGCGTTCCTGCAGGGGCTGGTACAACCTCTCGGATGAGCAGTGCGGGCAACCAGGTGCTAGACCATTGAGCTTCCCGCGCTTTTGCCGGCGCGACTGGGCACTGCACGTCCCCGATGCCTGCACGCTATGGACTCTCCGGCAGCGACTGGCGCCGGGTGGGCCAGTCGCTCAACGAAGGCAAGGCGCTCGAAGGCTGAAGCGCAATGCGCCTGGCCCACACCGATCGCAACGCCCTCTTGGCAAAGAAGCTCGGCAAGGTTTTATACGGCTACAAGCTCATTCGCGAGATGCAAGTCACCCCGCGCCGACAATGGGCAGCAACTGCCGCACCTGCAGCGGGCCTTGCAGACGCACCCGTGCTTTTGTCCAACCACACCAGCTCGCGCCCGCGTGCTTCTTTTATTAATGGGCCGCGCACTGCAACATGATGGCCAACGCGTTGCATGCCAGGGTCATGGCTCGGACGCATCGCCGCCTTGCTGCCGCAGGGCCGCGAAGTCATGCTTTACCCGAGCTCTGATCTTGTTGATGGGCTGGTTGCGCCGGTTCAGTCTCGTCTCGGCTGTCTGTCCGGGCTTGGCTCGGCGGGCAATGTCGTCTTGCAGCCCGCGGGCCTGCAGCACCAGCCGGTTGGCCTGGTTGTCGTAGCCACGGTCGGCCAGCAACCGTTTGCGCCCATTGGCCGGCTGCGTGAGAGTTGAAATGCCGTCACTGAGCGCCGCGACGAGCACAAACGCCGGTTCGGCGGTGACCAACCGGCACGCTCGGCCGCGCGCAGTCCTACTCACGCGGCTTTTACAGCTGTGCGAGGGGATTTGGGAAGCACCCTCAACGTCCACAGAATCGATGAGGTCCACGGAAGTGCACGGGCTGCAGCCATCCGTGAGCTGGCAATATAAGGCAACGCTGAACAAGGTCGAATTTGGCGCGGGGTTTGCATGTGTCGAGACAGCACAGACGAGCAGGTGAAGATGAAGCAGCAGACCCTCGCGATGGCAGCCGATCAAGGCCAAGGATTCGAGCAGCACCGAAAGCCGACCTGGCGCGATATCTTCCTGGCGACCATGGAGGAGATCGTGCCTTGGTCGGCGCTGTGCGAGGTCATTGAGCCTCACTATCCCAAGGCTGGCAACGGCCGCCCGCCGGTCGGGCTGGAACGCATGCTGAGGATGTACTTCGTGCAGCACTGGTTCTACCTGGCAGACGAAGCCTGCGAGGAGGCGCTGCTGGACAGCACGGCGCTGCGGCGCTTCGTGGGCATCGACCTCGGGCGTGAACGCGTGCCCGACGGCACCACGCTGCTGAAGTTCCGCCGCCTGCTGGAGACGCACAAGCTGGGCGAAGCGCTGTTTGCCAAGGTGAGAGAAGTCCTGCAAACGCGAGGCTTGAAGGTGGGCACGGGCACCATCGTGGATGCCACCATCATCGGAGCGCCCAGTTCGACCAAGAACGCCGACAAGAAGCGCGACCCGGACATGCACCAGACGCGCAAGGGCCAGCAGTGGTACAACGGCCAAGAAGATGCACATTGGCGTGGACAGCCGCACCGGGCTTGCACACAGCGCCGTGGTGACGGCAGCCAACGTGCACGACAAACATCCGCTGCCCAATCTGCTGCACGGCAACGAACAGCGTGTGTATGGCGACAGCGCCTATGCCAGCCAGAAGGCGCTGATCCAGACCAAGGCCCCGAAGGCCAAGGACTTCACCAACCAGCGCGTGCGCAAGGCCGGCGAAAATCGATGAGGTCGAGCGCTCGAAGAACCGCAGCAAATCCAAGGTCCGCGCCCATGTGGAACACGTCTTTGCCGTGGTCAAGCGGCTGTGGGGCTTTGCCAAGGTGCGCTACCGAGAGCTTGCCAAGAACGCCACACGCGCCTTCGTAGTCCTGGGTCTGGCCAACATCTACTTGGCGCGGCAGCGTCTGGTGGCATGAGCGCGTCCGCAGTGGGCGCCATGGGCCCCTGAGGACCCCGAGCGGAGCCTCAGGCGTCCTCAAAGCGTGATTCGCCGGCCTCATCTCGCAAGCCGAAATCGGCGGGCGGAGCTTGTTGAAATTCATGGCTTGTTCAGCGTAACCTTCATGTTCGATGACGCCGGCCAGTTGGGTATTTCGCCGCTCAAGATGCGAGACGCATGAGTACAACGGCAAGGTTATCCCGTCGGGCTTCTTTCTTCAGCCAGGCGCCGAAAACATCAGCGCGGTGCTATTTTCCGCGTCCGGCACGATTTCCAAGTTCAACCGCATGGGAAAGCTGGCGGGGTTCGGCTTGCCCAACCAGACGATCAGAAGGTTCGGTGTGCGCCATGACCATGACCCGAACGCGGTGCTACCCAAGGGTTTCATGCACGTCGTGGAACAGGGCTCCGTCACCGAGTCGTGGGCAGAGGGGCTGTCGATGTTCCACAACCCTTCCGCCACACACCCAGTCGACCCAGACATGTTCCCAGGCATCGCCCACTACTCACTGGTTGGCGGTCAGGTTCGAAGCATCCTTCCGGAATTTCACCCGTACAGCTCCTTCACCTTGAACATCATGATGAGGGACGACGATGCGCTTGCGGCTGACACGCAGTTCACGCAGAGGCTGGCCCCGAAATGAACCGGCCAGCCACCGTAGGTGAGGGTTTTCGCCGGAGGAGCAAAGGGCAGTCGCCCCCTCAGCACCACGCTAAACGGATATATTTTTGAAAACCAGGGTTTGACATCCAGTCACGCCAGGGAGAGAGCATTGGACGAATCAGTTGCAGAGGCTCCGGCGCTTCCAAACATCGCGCTTCCGGTCTTCAAGTCACTGAAGATCGCGGGCTACGAGCTGTTCCCAGGCGTTGGCAGGACTGGGATCGACAGGCCCATCCTGCCTGGCATCACGGTAATCGCGGGCATCAACGGCCTCGGCAAGACCACGCTGCTCAACGTGATGCTGCGGCTGTTGGTCGGACCGTTCAATCCTCAGAAGGTCAATCCGTTCGAGGTCGGCGCCAAGTCGCACGATCTGGTCGGGTGGAAACATGCCCGACGCTTCTTCAGGTCGCGGGTGAGCGATGGCGCGGTACACGCAACTGCACGCGCGGAGATCTCGTTCGGAACGCACCATCTGACGGTCGAGCGCGCACTCAAGGATCTTTCGATCAAGCACCTCGAATACGACGGTGCCGACCTTGATCCGACCGAGGCTGAATATGGGCGGGCCGTCGTGGAGGCCAATCGATACAGCGCATTGGGTGTGCGTTCACTTCGTTCGTATTGACAGGACGATTTTAGCGGCGGCTCATCTCTGATGCACTTGCTTTTCTGGCTTGGGCCGATCGAAGTCTTTAGGAGCGGCACGTCCCTGCCCTGGTTGCTTCCTCCCGCTCATCTCCTCCACATACTTGGCGATCGACACCGCCAAACCTCGATCAGATCTGTCGTCTGACGCAGCCAGCGCTCGCGAAATCTCCACCCACGCACCGATCACCGTCTCACGGCGGACCATCGCCTTGGCACCATCATTCTCGGTCGGCCGGTTCATGCGCAACCTCCCTTCTTCCTTCGCCTTGATGCGCCAGAGCGGGTCATAGCTGCGCGCCTGTCCGCGGGTTGCCTGCCTCGTGGCCTCGGCGTCAATGCCATGGCCTCGCAGCTTCTCCGCAAACGTCTCCCGCCAGCGATGCAGGTCGGCCTTTCGCGGATTCAGCCGCTTGCCTTGCCTGGACTCGGCCCGCACGCTGATGTGAACGTGGGGATTGGCCTGGTGGTCGTGCAGCACCATCACGTACTTGTGATCCGCCAGCTCGTCCTGCGCAAACTCTCGCGCTGCGCGCTGGACGGTCAGCGGGTCGGTGCCGCGGGGCATCGACAGCATGATGTTGAAGGCCTCGCGCCGGTGTCCGGGCTCGGCGTCATCGGGAATCAGAGAACCACCAAAGCGCCACTCGTCAGCCAGATCCCGCAAGGTGTCATTGCCTCGCATCGTCTCGCCTCGTTGATCCTCGATCTCCAGCCGGCCGTTCTTGCTGATATATCGGAAGTGCGCAACGATCGCCCGCATGCCACGTCCGCCGCCAGTGACCTTGACCATCACCTGCGGCGCTCGACGAACTACCGTCGCCTCGATGCGCCTTCGGATGGCCGCAGCACGTGAACGAGCAGCGTCGCCAGTCAGCCTTGGCTGCGGCTTTGCGCCGACCATCCGGTTGCCGGGATAGAACAGCCGGTCACCCCAGGTGATCAACACACCATCGATGTTGTGACGTTGCGCCACGACGAGGTCCTTTAGTCACGAGGCCGCTTGGCCCACGGATCGGGCGCTGCGACCACAAGGCTGCAAATCCGCTAACACGCGAGATACCAACGCGAGGTGCCGGCGCACGTCGCCCGCCACCGTGTCCAACATGGCCCGATACGGCCTGGCCGGTTCGACGTCTGCAGTGCGAAGCAGTGCCGTCAGGCGGTGGATGTTGCGGCTGAGATTCGACAGCTCTGCGTTGGACGCCGTCAGCACAGCGATGCATTCGCTTCGGCCAGGCCCCGTCCCGCCGCCAGCAAGCGCCGGTACACCGGCCACCAAACCCGCCACATAGGCGCCCGGCGACAGGCCGGCCTGTCGCGCTGCCGCCAGCGTCTCGCGCATGGCCTCCTTGCTCATGCGCAACGAGAGGCGCACGCGGTCGGATGGGGCCGCAAACGAACCGGCTGCCGTGCCGTGCGAGGCACTCAGCTCAGCGCCACCAATCGCCGCAACCACAGCCTCGCGAACCAGCCGGGACGGCGAGACGCCGTGGGCACGCGCCCGCTCAAACAGCGCAGCCTTCAGGCCAAACAAGTCGACGCTGATTCGATCCCTTGAGGAGGAGGTCATGACCGGGTTCTCCGAGCTGGGTTGCACCACACGCGTGAGCGTGTCCGACATCGGCGCCACCGCGCCTATCTCTGCACTCACCTTGGAACCCAGTATCGGCCTCGAACGATGCAGCTGGTCTGCGAGATTCGGGCCGGAATCGTGCCCGCCACTCACCGGCTGGCGGGCCGATCATGAGACGAATGAACCGGCACCGAGACCGAACCGAGACGAAACCGGGATGACTGAGACAGCAGTGAGACAGATGCGAAACACAGCCGGTACGGCAATGAGACGGGTGAGACGCCACCGAGACAAAAAGCGAATCGGAACCGGATCAAACCGAATCGAAAGCGCACATGAACGACCCCGATCCGAACCACCACGACGGCACGCAGTTGGCGCCCAGACGCCCGCCAGGCCGCGGTTCGCGCAAGGCCCGCGCCTACGCCGCCGAGATGGCACGGCTTCAAGCCTTGGACTACACGCTGGACGCCATCTGCGAGGCCTTGGCGGACATTGGGGTCACGGTCAGCAGGAGCACGGTGCACCGAGAGCTGGCCAGGCGTAAAGCGATGGCTACATCGACGCACGCGATACCCGCCTGTGCCGATGCCGATACGTCTCCGCGTCAGCCTGCAAGCGGTGACGGTCTCTCCCGTAGGCCTGCACCGTCGCCTCCGGCCGCAAGTGCCCCGCCAAACCGCACCGTTGATCAACGCGGCAAGGACATTGCCGAGACCTTCATGCGCGGCCACATCACCAACCCCCTGATCCGCGCCAGGCAGCGCAACGAGGAGCAATCATGAAACTCGCGGTCATCAACTTCTCCGGCAACGTCGGCAAGACCACGGTGGCCCGGCACCTGCTGCTGCCTCGTCTGCCGGGCGCCGAGTACGTGGCGGTCGAGAGCATCAACGCGGACGAGGGCCAGGGGCAGGCCTTGCGCGGGCGCCAGTTCGGCGAGCTGCAGGAGTACCTGCAGACCGTCGACAGCCTGGTGGTCGACATCGGCGCCAGCAATGTCGAGGACTTCCTGAACCTGATGCAGCGCTACCGCGGCAGCCAGGAGGATTTCGACTGCTTTGTCGTGCCCACGGTGCCACCGCTCAAGCAACAGCAGGACACCATCGCCACCCTGGCCGAGCTGGCCCGCCTCGGCGTGCCGGCCTCCCGCATGAAGGTCGTCTTCAACATGCTGGAACACGACGCCGAGCTGACCCAGTCCTTCGAGCCGCTGCTTGCCTTCCTGGCCAAGAAACCGGTCGCGCAGGCCAACCCGGCCTGCCGACTGGGCGCAAACGAGCTCTATGCGCGCATCCGAGGAACCGGTGTCGACCTGGCGGAGCTGGCCCGCGACGAGACCGACTACAAGGGACTGATCGCCCGTGCCAAGGACACCGCAGAGAAACTTGCCCTGGCACAGAAGCTCGCCACCCGGCGCCTGGCCTGCGGCGTGGTGCCTGAGCTGGACGCCTGCTTCGCAGCCCTGGCGCTGAGACTGGGATCCGAGGCAGAGCGTAGCCCCCGGCCGTCCTCCAGGAAGGCCGCGTGAGCGAGCTCAGCAGCGCCCGCGAAGCGCTGATTGCCGAGGCGATCGGTGAGGCTGGGAGGCTGATCGAACGCCTGGAGGCGCTTGCGCCAGCACTGGACGCGAACCGCCAGGCCCTGGTCCAGTCCGGCCAGGCCATCGCTGGCCAGTTGGCCGCGTTCGAGACCCGGATGGCCGCCATCACGGAAAACGCCAAGCTGCAGGCGGTCAGGCACATCGCCCGCCGCACCGACGAGATGGCAGCGCGTACGCTGACTGCGCAAACCCGGGCCATGGAGGAGGCGGCTCTGGCGATGTTCAGGAGCGAGCTGGGCCCTGCCCTGCAGCGCCTATCAGCACAGCAACAACCTCCCGGCAAGCACGCCGGCCCCTTCGCGCGCTGGCAAACGCACGCGGCGACGGCTGTGGTGACCTCTGCCCTCACCTGGGCGATGGCGGCATGGCTGTGGGCTCGGTGATGGCGCTCGCATCCATCGGCCCGGGCGACCCTGTCGCCGTGCGCTCGTCGGCCTGGTGTAGGATTAAATCCTACGGAAATCGCGAGGACCGCCATGCGCTCAACACAGCAGTTCAGCATCACGCTGCCCAACGAGATGGCCGACGCCGTGCGCGCCAAGGTGGCCTCGGGCGAGTACGCCACGGAGAGCGAAGTGATCCGCGACGGTCTGCGTACCCTGCTCGCGCGAGATCGGGCGGTCGAGGACTGGTTGCGCAAGGATGTCGCCACCGCCTACGACGCACTGAAGGCCGACTCGTCACGTGCGGTCGGGGTCAACGCCGTCAAGGCGCGACTGGCAGCGGCGCACAAGAAGGTATCGGCGAAGGCCTGAGGCCGCATTTGGTCGTCTTCGCCCCCGAGGCGAGCGACCAGCTCGAAGCGCTGTTCCTGTACATCGCGGAACACGCCTCGCCGACCACAGCACAGCGCTACACGGATGCGGTCGTCTCGACCTGCGAAGGGCTCGCGGTGTTCCCTCAACGCGGTGTGTCACGCGAGGACATCCGCACAGGCCTGCGGCTCACGCATCACAGGGGGCGCACCGTGATCGCCTACACCGTCGACGATGAAGCCAGGACCGTGTCCATCGTCGGCTTGTTCCATGGCAGACAGGACCACGAAGGCGCTTTGACGGAGCGTTGGGACGATTGAATCGGAGCGCCGTGACTGCAACTGAGACGGTGCCGCCGTCAGCTACTGGCCGGCCACTGCAGGCCCCAGCGGTCGATCACGGCACGCAAGCGCCGATCACCATCGGGCACCAGCGTGTGCAGATCCGCGCGCGCCCACCGCAGTGCGTCCAGGCAGATCAGCATGTCGTCGCTGATGGCAACGTCGACAGCGCGCAGTTCGAACAGATCGAACTTGAAGGCCTCGCCGTTGTAGGCGGCGGCCAGGAAGCGTGCGATGCGCGGGATCTGGCCAGAGTCGCGTTCCTCGGCCAGCTTGAGCAGCCGTGCGAATGCGAGCGCGGCTGCTTGGGTGGCCAGGTGCGATCGGGACTCGCACAGCACGATCTCGGCAAAAATGGCATCGGGGTTCATGCGTGGCTCTTTGGTTTCTGGGAGGACGGCCGGCCCGATGGTCGGGCCCGCGCGCTGCCAACTGCGCGCCAGATTCGGAGAGAAATCTGGCGCGCGTTGCCGGGTGGTTCAGCCCTTGAGCTTGCGCATCTCCTCGGCCAGCATCCACAGCGCACGGTTGAGGCTCACGCCGCGGTCGATGCTGCCCACCGGCCGGGTCTGCAGGCGGCGCCCTTGGGCGCTGCGGCCGGGCTGCCCGCCGCGGATCACGTTCTCCTGCACCCGCTGGAACGTGATCCACAGGCTGTGGCCGATGTCCTCGGGCCGGCGCGCTTCAATCAGCTGCTCCGCCGTGACAGGCGCAGGACGCTGCACACCGGCCTCGTCCGGACCTCGCTCACCGAAACGCAGTGCCAGGGCGGCGTTTGCAAAGGCGATCTGCTCGGGCGGCCGCAGCTGCAGCGCCTTCATCGCCTCGGTGTGCTCGGTCACCGCCTCGAACTCGTCGAGCACTCGGAAGGCGCCTTCGATCACTTCGCCCTGGATGTTGCCTTTGTGCGGGATGCGGATGTCGTCCACCACATCGCCCACGATCAGGCCGTTGCAGCAGACGAAGCGAAACATTCCCGCGAGCATCTGGTACGAGCTGGCGCCATCGTGGCTGTTGATCAGGATGATCTCGTTGGCCTCGGCGCGGGTGCTGAGTTGACCGCTGCCGTCACGATGGTGGCGCATGCGGATCATGTGCTTGGTGAATTCGCTCTTGCCTTCGATGCGGCTCTTGCCCTGCGCCACCATGAAGGGCTCGAAGCCCTCTTTGCGCAGGCCGCGCAGCACGTCGATGGTGGGGATGTAGGTGTAGCGCTCGGAGCGGCTGCCATGCTTGCCCTGGGCGAAGATGGACGGCGCTGCGGCGCGCATCTGGTCTTCGCTCAGTGCTTGATCGCCATGCATCACGCGGGTGTCGCGGGCAAAACGGGTGGCCAGTGTCGGGGTCGAGTACATGATGATTTCCTTCGATCATTGAGTAAGGCACGAAGGGCGAGCGCGGTGCAGTGGCCTGTGGCCCAACCCGCGACCCGCCGGGGAACGTTTCAGGCGTCGGCGTGTGCCGGCTGGCGCGCGGTGCGAGGCTTGCGGGGATTACGATTCGAGGCCGCGGTGCTGACACGTTCGGCGCTGCGGTTGACGCCTTCGGCATCGGCGCCACCGTTGCGGCGGGCTTCGCTCTCGGCGCGGCTGTCGAGGTAGTCGATGTCCTCGGCCGTGAACGCCATGCCGTAGACGGTCTCGCCGTCCTTCTCGAAGTTGTTGTTGCGCAGCCGGCCGACGATGTTGACGTGCGAGCCTTTGCCCAGGTACGCCGCTGCGTTCTCGGCCTGCTTGCCCCACAGCGTCCACTGGATCGCGGTGGCTTCCTCTTCGCGGGTGCCGGCTGGATCGCGGTTCGCGCGCCGGGTGTTGCTGATCGCGGTCAGCACCGCCTTGGCAACCTGGCCGTCGCGGCCGTTGACGAATTCGAGTTTGACGGCACCGGCCAGGTGCGCGTGACGCTGGATGACTTGAACGTTGGCCATGAGGGGCTCCTTGCAAGAACGATCAGCCGGACACCGCCCTGGTGTTCCTCAAAACTGATCCTCTCGCTCGGACTTCCTCGCTCCCGCCCACGGGCGGGCGGGGGGTGGGCATGGCCCCTTCCCTCACGGGAAGGGGTGGGGGATGGGTGGTGTGACCCGCAGCCGAAGCAGTGCGCCGGTTTCCCGGCCCACCGCTTGAAGATCCCCCCACAAGTCCCCCTCGCAATTCGATGGGGGCGCAGTTGGGGGGAGCGCGGTGGGACGACTGGCGCACGGGCTGCCCTCCCCTGTATCTCCACGGGAGGCGCAGCGTCGCGGCCGATGTGCCAGCTTGTCTGGCGCGGCGGTTGCAGCGAAGGCGCCCGAACGCCCACGAGCAGCGGCGCCTCTGCGGCCGACGTGCCACCAAGCGCAGCGACTGGCGCGGCGGTCGAGCCGCTGCGAACACTTCTTTGCACCCGATCTTCAGCGGCCCGGCTTCGGGCATGGCGGGTGACCGGGGTGGCGATCTGGCTGGCGCCGCATAGAGTGGAGCGCAGCGCAGCGAACTGCAAGCCGGTCAGTTCGCCAAGCAGGCCTCGTTCACGCGCAGCGTGAAGGAAACAAGGCCCGCGCGCCCCGGACACGGGAAAGGGCCGCCGTCGCCGTTCCCACCGGCCCAGCCGGCCTGACCGTGTTGCGTGAGAGATGGCAGCCCGTCAGGGGCGAGACGCTGAGCCCTTAACAGCGGCTCGCTGCGCAGCAGCGCAACAGCCCGCCCCCACGCAGCGGGGACACGCCCAGCGAGAGACTGTTCCCGCCACAGACGGCACGGCAGCCTCAGACGCCAGGCAGACTGCAGGCCAACGAGAGCGGACCAGGTCCGCCCAGGGCTTCACAAGAGCCCGCGTTCGGCAAAGCTCACTGCCGCCGCGCCTGCCACCACCAGGTGATCCAGCACCCGCACGTCCACCAGCGCCAGCGCAGCCTTCAACCCGCTGGTAACGGCTTCATCTGCACGACTGGGCTCCGCAAGCCCCGACGGATGGTTGTGCGCCAGGATCACCGCTGCCGCGTTCAGCGCCAGCGCTTCCTTGACCACCTCCCGGGGATAGACCGACGTCTGGCTGACCGTGCCGCGGAACATCTCCTTGCAAGCCAGCACGCGATGCTGGGAGTCCAGGAAGAGGATCGCGAACACCTCGTGTTCCAGCAGCCCGATCTGCAGCGACAGGTACTCCCTGACTTCCTGCGGCGACGTCAGTTCCGGACCGCGCCGGATCCACTGCGACAGCACTTGCCGCGCCTCGTGCAGCACTTCTTCGGGCTTGGCCGCGCGGTGGTGGCCATCGGGCTCCTGCACCAGCAGCGCGGTGAACAGGCCGAACTGCGCAGACGATTGAACGGTCGAGGACATGGCGAGCTCCAGTCTGAGTCGGGCGGGATTGCCCGAGACCGGGACGCATCGACGCAGCGCAGCTGTCAAGGCTCGCCGACGACCGCAGGGCGCAAGCGCTCGCCACCGCGAGCGCGCAGGCCTTGACCGCGAGAACGTCGGGGCACGATGGGTCGACACGGCAACCCCCCCTCCGCACGCCACCAACACCAGCGGAAGGACCGCCGGCAATGCCGGCCTCGCCGAACTGCGTGAGGGATCAAAGCCCGTCAGGGGCGAGACGTTGGCCGCAGGACAGCGGCTCGACGCCCAGCGCGCGAGCCCGGCCCAGCAAAGCGGGGACACGCCTGCCCCTTGCCCGAAGCTTGCAGCGACCGCCCACCAAGCCTCAAGTCATGCAGTTGCCCCCAAGCGATGGGGACAACGCTGTGGAGAACCCGTGCGCGGCGTCGCTAAGCCATTGCCATCACTGGGCCGGCGACGGATTGCCTCGAAAGACGGCACTTGTGTAACCGAAGGGCCGTTCGAGCGGATCTGCAACCGAGTTGCAAGCCTGACCAGGGTGCCCCATTGCCCGAGCTCGTCCTGCCGCAGCCGCCGACCATGGACATGGGCGGCCACGGCCTCTACTCGACGGTGGGCGAGTACATGAAGTTCATCCGCATGTTGCTCAACGATGGCGCCGGAGCCAACGGACGCGTGTTGAGACCCGAGACCGTCGCATCGATGACGCGCAGCGGGTTGCCAAGCGGGCTGCGCAGCGGCGGGTGGACGACATCGATCGCTTCCTTGTCGAACGACGGCGAGTATTTCCCCACGGTGCCGAAGAACTGGGTTACACCTTTCAGATCAACGAGAAAGCGACGCCTTCCGGCCGACCGGCCGGCCGGTTCACTGATGTGGGCAGTTTGCACAACTAGCTCGCGCGATCGCCGGCAACGGGTAACGCGCCGGGAACCAGATTCGAGGCCCTTCACCCCGTCTGGGATTTCGAGCGGCGGGGTAGTAAGACCGGTACGCGCAATGCGGGACGGGTGCCCGAAGTTTGCCGGGTACCGTACTCCCCCAGCAAACGCCAGCCCCTCGCCGGCCTTCTCGCTGGTGATGAAAGCGCCGCGCTTCAGTGGTCCACGGCGACAATGGCGTTCGCGGTCAGAAGCGGGCACTCTCAGTCGGCCCGCGGTACCTGAGCGCTTCGATGACAAGGGCCAACGCGGGCGCCATCTGGCGCCGACTCGCGTAATACAGGTGATAGCCCGGAAAGCTAGGCCACCAATCTCTCAGCACTGCCACCAGTGTGCCCTCGGCGATGTGCGGGCGGACAAGATCGAGCGGCACGTAGGCAAAACCCATCCCATCGACAGCAGCCCGCAGCATCAGAGGCGTGTTGTTGAAAACCGTCTGGCCCTCGACCTTCACATTGACGGACTTCTTTCCCTTCTCGAAATCCCACGCATACAGGTTGCCTCGGGTGGGCAGGCGCAAGTTCACGCACCGGTGGGCGGTCAGGTCCTGCGGCGTCTTCGGAATCGACTTGCCCTCGATGTATCCGGGCGATCCCACGACCGCCATTCGCATGTCGGGTGCGATGCGAACGGCCACCAAGTCCTTGTCCACCCGGTCTCCGACACGCACGCCGGCATCAAAACGCTGAGAGGCGATGTCCGTGAATCCATAGTCCACACTGAACTCGATCTGGATGTCGGGATATTGCCGGAGCAAGGGCAGCAGCCGCGGCCAGAGCGCTGTTGTGATCGCGTGGTCATGCGCGGTGATGCGCACGGTGCCGGCGGGCCGGTCGCGCATCGCACTGAGTGAACCGAGTTCGTCCTCGATTTCCTGCAGCCTTGGTGCTACCGCGCCAAGGAGTCGGGCGCCGGCTTCGGTCGTCGAAACGCTTCTTGTGGTGCGCGTCAGAAGACGAACCCCGAGCCGCGCTTCCAGAGCCAACATGGCGTGACTCACTCCCGAACGCGACACACCTAGCTGGGCGGCGGCTCGGGTGAAGCTGCGCTCCCGCGCGACGACAACAAAAGCCTGTAGATCGTTCAGATTTTCTTTGGCCATTGGTGAGCGGCGTGCACAAGCGTGTTCAGATTCTCCTACCTTCTCAACCAATGTGCTCGCAAATAGAGTTCGGCCATTGTCACCGCAACCATCGTGCAGCGGCACCCAACAAAATGAAGGGGCCTTCCAATGAAGCTCATACACCCCGGCACGGAGCCATCCGCCAGAGGACCCGCTGATTTTTTCACCGGCGAGGTCCGCATCGACATGCTGAACAGTCCGCCTGCGCCGGCACGGGCATCGTGTGCGAGCGTAACCTTCGAACCGGGCGCGCGTTCGGCCTGGCACACGCATCCCTTGGGACAGACCTTGATCGTCACGGCGGGCTGCGGCTGGACCCAGTGCGAAGGAGAGCCAATCGTCGAAATCCGTGCGGGCGACGTCATCTGGTGCCCGCCGGGTCACAAGCACTGGCATGGCGCGACCGCGACCACGGCCATGACACACATCGCCGTGACCGAGGCGTTCGACGGAAAGAACGTCGAGTGGTTGGAGCACGTGACCGAGCCGAGTATTTGGAAGGGCCATCGAGCAGCACGGCAGCGCACGGTTGACCTGCTCTCCACACCCTATCCCACCAGGAGTTCGAGATGAATGTACGTACGACCGGAATCACAGGCTGCCTCGCGGTGATGCATGCGTGTCTCGCCGGCGCCGTTGAGCCATCCCCAACGAGTGCCGCTGCACAACAACAGATCACTCGAGCTGGGTCTCAACCATCCGCGACTGGGCCCGAGGCCTTCTTCACGGGGCGAGTACGAGTCGATCCGATCTGGCCAGCGAGCAGCGACATCAACGCCTCGGGAGCCTACGTGACCTTCGAGCCGGGTGCGCGCTCAGCTTGGCATTCCCATCCGAAGGGTCAGCAACTGGTTGTGCTTTCCGGATTTGGTCGAACTCAGGAATTGGGCAAGCCCGTGCAGGAACTCCGTCCCGGCGATGTCGTGTGGTGTCCGCCCGGCGTCAAGCACTGGCACGGCGCTTCGCCCACGACGGCGATGACGCACATCGCGGTCACGGGGACTGCCAATGGCAAAAATGTCGAATGGATGGAGAAGGTCAGTGATGAGCAGTACACGGCACGCTGATCGATTTGGGCGATGCGCCGCCGGCTTAACGCTGGGCTTCGCGGCCGCGTTCTGCCAGGCAGCCGCACCGGCGCAGGAGTCACAAGCCATGTCCAATACCCAGCCCGCCTCACAAACGCTGTCGATTCGACAGCAAGCCATCATTCCGATTGCTGCGTTCGGCGCCGCCGGCGACATGCCCCGTTTGGTCGTCGCGCTGAATCAGGGCCTCGACGCGGGCATGACTGTGAATGACGCCAAGGAAGTGTTGATTCAGCTCTACGCGTACGCCGGCTTTCCGCGCAGCTTGAATGCCCTGGGCGAGTTGATGAAGGTCGTAGACGCCCGCAAGCAGCGCGGCCTCCAGGACGCGCAGGGCCGCACGCCGAGTCGCGCAATTGCACAGGGCGATGCGTTGCTGGCGGCCGGAACAGCAAATCAAACCAAGCTCGCTGGCGGCCCCGTGAAGGGTCCGCTGTTCGAGTTCGTGCCTGCGGCCGATGAGTACCTCAAGACGCATCTGTTCGGCGACATCTTCGAGCGTGACAACCTGGACTGGCAAACTCGCGAACTCGCTACAGTCAGCATGCTGTCGGCATTGCAAGGCACCGAATCTCAGCTGCGGTCGCACATAAGTTTTAGCATGAACATCGGAGTCACTGCCGCTCAGCTCGGCCGGTTGGTCGAGGTTCTGGCAGATCGCGTAGGCATCGAAGCCGCAAGCCGGGCACGGGCTTCGCTCGCCGCTCAACGGGCATCGCAACCGATGCCGCCAGTGTAGTGCTTTGTTCTTGGGTGAACTTAACTGTGTTGGCGCCGACTGGAAACTGAGCAGCGCTTTCAGGCCATGGATTGGCCTTCCTGCCGGAAGACATGGTCCTGCCCCATGTCGAGGCCGGACGTCTCAAGAAGGTGATGCCCGAATGGTGTCCGCGCTTCCCCGGCCTGCATGCCTATTACACCAGTCGGCGGCATCCGACGCGGGCATTGGCGACGGTGATCGAAGCGCTGCAGCAGTCCGCCCAAACCGAGTGAAGGCCAGGTCCTGAAGGTACCGGTCACCATTCAGGTGGGCAGCTCGCAAGGGTGTCTCTGGTGATCAAAGGGGTCTCGTAGGTCAAGAACTGAGCCTTTGCGGTGTTCTTACCCGTCGCAGCCTCGTAAAGGGCTTTGGCAGCGAGGCGGCCAATTGTACCTGGACGGGTGCAAACCGACCCATCAAAAACGCCACTGCGAACAGCCTCGTTGCCCAAGGCGGACCCCCCGCCAGTGGCAATCAGGCGGGTCTTTGCGCCTGCCGCCTGGATGGCGCGAGCGCAGCCAAGCGCCATGTCATCGGCATGACTGAATAGCAGGTCCAGCTTGGGATTTGCCTTCAGCATTTCACTGCAGACGGCCTCTCCTTTGGCGGGAGACCAGTCCGTGGCGCGAGAAGCGACGATCTTGTAAGGAATGCCGGACTTGTCCAGCGCCTTTCGGAATCCTTCATTGCGCTGGGTAACTGCGGAAAAGCCAGCTGCCCCTTCCACCACGCCGATGGTGCCCGCATGGTCGTGCGGCAGCAACTTCACCGCCAGTTCACCGGCCCGTTCCCCGGCCACGACGTCATCCGTGGCGACAAACGCCGTGAGCTTCTCGTACACGTACTTGGGGCCCTTTTTCGGATCTCCGACCTGAGACGCTGCAGCCACAAAGGGGATGTTGTGACCGGCTGCATCATCCACCCATTGCACAGCCTGCCCGGCGTCGGCAACGATCGCAGCGATGCCATCGACCTTGTACCCGACCATGTCCTCAATGGCGTGTGCCTGCCGCTCCACATTGGAGTGTGGATTCAGGATGATGGCTTTGCAGCCCAGCTCGACACAGGCCTTCTTGAAGCCGCTCGCCACGGCGGCGTCATAGGGATATTGGGTGTTATTGGCAACGTAGACAAGCGTGATGTCCTTGGCGGTTGCTGAATGGGTTGCGATGGCCGCTGAAAACGCGACCAAGACAGAAGGCAGAATTTGGCGATACTTGATCATGTTGATCTCGCGTAACGTGGGCTCGGCCGATCAAGCGCGGACGCGCTTGATGCCTGCGCATGCTGTTAGGGATGGCTCGGCCGCGCTTCAAACGGCGATGCGGAAAACTGCAACCGCTTGCACCAAGGCTGCTGCCTCGTGACTCAGGCTTTCTGCAGCTGCGGCGGATTCCTCCACAAGAGAGGAGTTTTGCTGCGTGGACGTATCCATCGAGTTGATTGCCTCGCCAACCTGCGCGACACCGGTTCGCTGCACTGCACTGGCGACATTGATTTCGCTCATGAGCGACGTGACATTGCGAATTGACGTCACCACCTCGTCCATGGTGCCGCCTGCGCGAGCCACCAACGCTGTACCACGTTCGACCTGCTCCACGCTGGCAGAAATGAGACCTCGGATCTGCCGCGCCGCGTCGGCGCTTCGACCCGCTAAGGAACGCACTTCGCTTGCTACCACCGCAAACCCTCGCCCCTGTTCCCCCGCACGGGCCGCTTCGACGGCGGCATTGAGCGCCAAGATATTGGTTTGGAAAGCAATGCCATCAATGACGCCGATGATCTCCCCTATCTTGCGGCTGCCGTCATTGATCACGCGCATGGTGTCCACGACCTCGGCGACCACTTCGCCGCCTCTGGCGGCCACCTCGGAGGCATCGCGGGCAAGATGATCGGCGCGTTCCGCTGCCGTGGCGTTGCGGCGGACGTTCGCGCCGAGTTCCTCCATCGTGGCCGCCGTCTGCTGCAAAGCGCTTGCCTGGCGCTCCGTGCGCTGGCTCAAATCAAGGTTGCCCTGGGCAATCTCAGAACTGGCATTTGCCACACTGTCACTGCCATCGCGAACCCGCCGTACCACATCGGTCAGGCGAAGGTTCATGTCCCTCAGCGCTGACATCAACTGGCCGACCTCGTCTGATCCCGTGACCTCGACCTCCGTCCTCAGATCTCCCTCCGCCACGTGCCGTGCGACCTGTACCGCTTTGGCCAGAGAATGTGACGTACTGCGCGCGATGGCCACGAGCATGAGCGCTGCCAAAGCTGCGACTCCCACCATCAACGCGATGGTCCAACTCATGGTCACCCGCGATTGAGACTGCTGTCGAGCCAGCAGCGCATTGATCACGTTGAATGACTGCGTGATCATGGTGAACTGTGCATCAATCAGAATTGTGGTTTCGCCGAAGTATTCGGCCGATGTACCTGAGGGCAATCGTTGCTGCAGAAATGTCTGGTCGATCACCGAGCCCATCACCTGGGCCGAGCCCAAGGCCGAACCAGCCACTTCTTTGAGCGCGCTGTCGTCTGCTGACAAAGATCGGGCGACACGCTGGAAGTCCACACGAACAGCGTCCAGTTGGAACAGCATTTGATCGAGTTGCAGCGACAGAGTGGCTTGATCGGCGCCGCTGACCCCCCGATGCGACAAGGCGCTGGCACTGACGGCCTGCATTCTGCTCATGCGCTCGGTGAGTGCGGGGAGGGACAGAAGCGCCATCTGCGCAAGATGCAGCGTCTCGCCCTCACGATCCAATCCTATCCGTGACACATCCGCCACCCGCCCCAGCAATGCCAACTCCGAGGCTGCCAAGGCTGCATGCTGATCCAGGCTGGTGGAGGGATCGATCGAGCCGGTTGCGGCAGCCTGTCGCAAGGGCATCCATTCGCTCGCCACCTTTTCTGCGGCACCCGTGAACTCATCAGAACGGACACGCAGGCGATCTAAAGCGGCATCCACCTCCGCAGCCTTGCCTTTGAGCGCAGCAACTTGTCCTTCATCACCCGCCTGTGCCATGGCCGCAATGGTTCGGTGCTGCTGCGTCAAACGCAGCAACTCCAGCACCGATTGAGCCTCGCTCAGACCTTCTCGCTGAGCCGCAACCCGCCGCTCCTCGTTGGCCAGGTTGGTCATGATCAACGCCGTCGGCACTGCTGCCATGAGCACCGCGCAACCACCAATCAAGGCAAACTTTCGACGGATTGGCCAACGATTGAGTAGGTCTGCAAAAGTTATCGCTCGCATGCGTATGGCCTTGTAGTGATGGGTTGCGAATTTGTCTCGATCGAGCAAGCATTCTTCGTCCACCGCCCACTTCACTTGAGCAGATAAAGGCGCCCTACTGGCCCCAATTCAAGATCATCTGCTGTATTCGTCACGAAGTGTGACATCGCGCGCACACGGCCAGTGATGCGGGGGTGGAGGCATGTCCGGGCGACACCAGGCTGTCTGAACCGGCCTTTCGTCGTCGGGGCCGATCTCAAGTTCAAGCGCTGGCAGATAGCCATCCCATTGCGCTTCGGTGCGCGGGCCTGCGATGGTGGCGCTCACGAGTGGGTTCTTCAACACCCATGCCAGTGCGAACACCACGGATGTCGTCCCTCGTTGATCGGCATGGCGCGCGACAGCTGGGCGACCTGAAGTGATTCGGAGCGCCATTCCGTCTGTTGAGCAACCGGTCGCCAATGCGGGTGGCTTTGACCTGCCCAGGCACGCTGGTGAACACGCCTCGCCGCAGCGGCTCGGTCGTGATGTCGCGGAAGAAGCGCTCGACCATGTTCAGCCACGGAGCAGAGGTCGGCGTGAGGTGCATGTTGAAGCTCGGATGCCTGGCCAGCCATTCCTGCACGGCGGGGTGCTTGTGCGTGGCGTAGTTGTCGGCGATCAGGTGCAGCTTCTTTTCCTTGGGTGTCTCACGGTCGATCTTGCGCAGGAACTTCAGCCACTCGGCATGGGTGTGTCGCTGGCATTGGCCGATGACCTGACCATCGAGCACGTTGAGCGCGGCGAACGGCTTGGTTGTGCCGTTGCGCTTGTAGTCGTGCGTCACGATGGTCGCGCGGCTCTTCTTTGGCAAACCCGGCTGTCGAACGTGAGGGTGATCAGGGCTGCAGCTTGCCGGTGCCACTTTGCAAGATCTGGACCGGCAGCGTGCTGCGCGACTGCAGGGCCACCTGCAGCTTGGCGCTGCTGTTGCTCACGGTGTCGGCGGTGACCACGTCGGGCAGGCCGTCCTGGTTCAGGTCGACCGCGGCGAGTGCGTGTGGCTCGTCGGTGCCGGTCACGAAGTTGGCCTGGATGAAGCTGGGGTTGTCGCTGCTGGCGGTGCTGCGGTTCAGCAGCACGCCGATCGAGCCTGCGGTCGAGTTGCCGGTGCCCAGGTAGCTGACCAGCACGTCGGTGCGGCCGTCCAGGTCCATGTCGGCGGTGGTCAGGCCGTAGGGCACGCCGCCGATCTCGCGCACGTTGGCGGCGAAGACCGGCGTGGTGGCGCCGACCGGGGTGCGGTTGACCAGCAAGGCCCAGGTGCTGCCGGCGGTGCCGTTGTTGTTGACGGTGACGATGTCCAGCTTGCCGTCGCCGTCGATGTCCAGCGTGGCCATGTCGGAGGCGGGCTCGCCGGTTTCAAAGGTGAAGGCCGGCGCGAAGCTGATCTTCGAGGAACCGGCGGGCGTGGTGTTGAGCAGGATGGCGACGGTGGCATGCGAGGCGTCGTAGTGATTGCCCAGCGCGATGTCGGGTTTGCCGTCGCCGTTGAAGTCGCCGGTGACCACGGTCTGCGGAGACGAGAAGCGGCTGTTGGTGTCGGCCGAGAAGCCGATGGGGGCGTCCAGCGCCACGGTGGTCTCGCCGCGCTTGGTCAGGTTGCGGAAGACGATGGCGCGGTTGCTGTTGGCTTTTGAGCGGGAACCGAAGCCGGCGCCGACGATGTCGATCTTGCCGTCGCCATCGAAGTCGGCACAGGCCATCTGGTTCATGTAGCCCCAGGGCAGAGAGACCACGTCGGTGCGCACGAAGCTCAGCGCGCCGGGCTGCGAAGTGTTCATCTGTACCGTGAACTGGTTGGTCCCGGCAACGGCGGCCACCAGGTCCGGCAGGCCGTCGCCGTTGAGGTCGCAGGCCACGGGCTTGTTCGGTGCGGAGACCATGCCCAGCGCCACGGGGGCGGCCAGCACCGGCGCAGTGGTGGCGCCGGCGGTGGTGTTGTTGAGCATCACGTCCAGGGTGCCCGCGGTGTAATTGGCCAGCACCAGGTCGGGCTTGCCGTCGCCGTCCAGGTCGGCGCTGGCCATGCCGTAGATGTACTGGCCGATGGTGGCAGAGGGCTCGGTGGTGACCAGCGCCAGCGTGTCCAGGCTGCCTACGGCTTCGACGGCCTGGTCCAACTGCAGCGTGAACTTGCCCAGCTTGCGGTGCTTGGCGTCCTTGCCCAGCACCTGCACCGGCACAGTGACGCTGGTGGCGCCGGCAGGAATGGTGGCAATGCCGCTGGTGGGCCAGTAGTCCTTGCCGGCCTTGGCCGAGCCGTCCACCGTCTGGTAATGCACGCTGACGGTGTTCGTGGTGTCGCCCTGGCGCACGATCTTCATCGGCAGCACGGTGGGCTGGTCGCCCAGCGTGACCGCGCCGTTCTTGCCGTTCAGGGCGGCGGCGGACTGGGCATGGGCCGAGTCGCCCAGGGCGAGGACGGCCAGCGCGGCGGCCAGCAACTGGGCGGAGGGCAGAAGGCGGAAACAGGCAACAACGGCGGGCACGGGCAAACTCCTAGCGGACAAGCTTCTGGGATGCGGGGGATGCCCGGGCGGGTGGCTCGGGCCCCGCCAGGTGGCGGTAGTGCGGCAGTGGGGTGATCTGCAGCCCTGGGCACGAAGATAGGCGGGGGTGCCGGCCAAGTCCTGCCCAATTGATGACCAAACCATGACTGCGGGGGGTAGGCCCGCGCCGGGGCTCAGAGCAGCGTGAGCAGGCGGGGTGCGCGCGGCGGCGCGGGCGTGTCCTCAGCCGCCGCATAGAAAGGGCCCAGTGCGGCCAGGAAGGGCGGTGTGCGGTGGCGCATGGCCTCCAGCGCAGCCTGGTGCAGCTCGCCGGCTTCGTCGCGCCGGCCCTGGGCCAGCGCCAGCCGGGCGGCCGCCGCCAGGCCCAGCGGGTGCTCGCGCAGCCAGGGGCCGATGTCGCGCAGCAGGCGGGCCGCCTCGCTCGGCTGGCCGGCTTCCAGTTGCAGCCAGGCGGCGTCCAGCTGCGCATGGGCGCGGGTGCTGCCCAGCGGCGCCATCTGGCGTGTCTGGGCCAGCAGCGCCGGACCAGGTTGGCATTGACGCCGTTGGCCATCGCCACCGACGCCTTCGAGACGCCAGGCCTGCAGCAGGCGGGAACCACATGGGCCTTGAACTCGGGGCTGTGACGGCAACGCTGGCTGCGGCCTTCGTCTTTAAGAGTCGCACGTGGATCATCACATTTTGAAGCCAGATGCCTCGGCATCGCGGTCACCATGGACGATAGCGGCGCAGATGCTCTTCAGCCTTGTCAAGCCCCTGCTGCTGATGACGTGTGGTGCTTGCAGGTCCATATCGGTTGCAGCACTGGCATGCGACCCAGGGCAGCCTCCCGATGTCGGCACAGCACATACGCCGCCGATGCCACAACAGGTATGCAATTCCACCGACCTGGGGAAAACCTGGGCATTTGCGCGCAATGAAGTACAGACACTGGCAGCGGCAGTATCAAAACCGCGGACCTCCCTCGCTGAAGATGCGCACGCTGCGCCCTGCGGGCAGGCAGCGACAACACCAAACGCCCCGACATCTCAGGAGACACACAACATGAACCGCAGTAAGACCTGCCTGACCCTCGTCGTCCAGGCCGCGCTGGGTGCGCTGGGCCTGGCCTCGGCCACCTTCACCCACGCCGCCACCGAGCTGGTGATCGCCACGGTGAACAACGGCCACATGATCGAGATGCAGAAGCTCGGCAAGAACTTCGAGCAAGCCAACCCGGACATCACGCTGAAGTGGGTCACGTTGGAAGAAGGCACGCTGCGCCAGCGCGTGACGACCGACATCGCCACCAAAGGCGGCCAGTTCGACATCATGACCATCGGCATGTACGAGACACCGATCTGGGGCAAGAAGGGCTGGCTGCAGCCGCTGAAGACCGACGCCGCCTATGACGTGGACGACCTGCTGCCGGCCGTTCGCGGTGGCCTGTCGCTGGACGGCAAGCTCTACGCAGCACCGTTCTACGGTGAGAGCTCGATGCTGATGTACCGCAAGGACCTGGCGGACAAGGTGGGCGTGACCGTGCCGGAGCGCCCGACCTGGACCCAGATCAAGGACCTGGCGTCCAAGATCCACGACCCGAAGAACGGCGTGTACGGCATCTGCCTGCGCGGCAAGCCGGGCTGGGGCGACAACATGGCCTTCCTCACTACGCTGGTGAACACCAACGGCGGCCAGTGGTTCGACATGCAGTGGAAGCCGCAGATCGACACCAAGCCCTGGCATGACGCGATCACCTTCTACGTCGACCTGCTGAAGAACTACGGCCCCCCAGGCTCCTCGGCCAACAGCTTCAACGAGATCCTGGCGCTGACCAACGCCGGCAAGTGCGGCATGTGGATCGACGCGACGATTGCCGCTTCCTTCGTCAGCGATCCGAAGCAGTCCAAGGTGGCCGACAAGATGGCCTTTGCGCAGGCCCCCACCGCCGTCACGCCCAAGGGCGCGAACTGGCTGTGGTCCTGGAACCTGGCCATCCCGGCCGGCTCGCAGAAGGTCGACGCGGCACAGAAGTTCATCACCTGGGCCACCAGCAAGGAATACATCCAGCTGGTCGCCAAGACGAACGGCTGGGCCAACGTGCCCACCGGCACCCGCAAGTCCACCTACGCTTCGCCGGAATTCCAGAAGGCCGCGCGTTTTGCCGCGGCCGAGAAGACCGCCATCGACAGCGCCAACCCGAACGACTCGACGCTGCCGAAGTCGCCGTACGTGGGCGTGCAGTTCGCAGCCATCCCTGAGTTCCAGGCCATCGGCATCGCCGTGGGCCAGCAGATGAGCGCGGCCCTGTCCGGCAAGACGACGGTGGACGCGGCGCTGAAAGCCAGCCAAATCTCCGCCGAACGTGAAATGAAAAAAAGCGGTTATTACAAGTAAGCCGGCACCTGCCGCCTGACGGGCCACCGCTGCGGCGGTGGCCAGCCTCATTGCCGAGACCTCGCCATGAATCGCTTCATGCCCCGCGCCCTGATGGCGCCGGCCATCGGCACGCTCTTCCTGTGGATGATCGTGCCGCTGGTCATGACGCTGTACTTCAGCGCCATCCGCTTCAACCTGATGCAGCCGGACGTGACCGGATTTGCGGGGCTGGAAAACTTCGAGTACTTCATCACCGACGCCTCGTTCTGGCCGGCGGTGATGAACACCGTGCTGCTGCTCGGCAGCGTGATCGTCATCACCGTGGTGATGGGCGTGGGGCTGGCACTGCTGATCGACGCACCCTTCCCCGGCCGCGGGCTGGTGCGCGTGCTGCTCATCTCGCCTTTCTTCGTCATGCCCACGGTCAATGCGCTGCTGTGGAAGCACATGATGATGAACCCGATCTACGGCGTGCTGGCGCAGGTCTGGCAGGCCTTCGGCGCACAGCCGGTGGACTGGCTAACCGACTGGCCGCTGCTCAGCGTGATCATCATGATCAGCTGGCAGTGGCTGCCGTTTGCCACGCTGATCTTCATGACTGCGCTGCAGTCGCTCAACCGCGAGCAGCTCGAGGCCGCGCGCATGGACGGCGCCAACTACCTGCAGCAGCTGCGCTACATGGTGCTGCCGCACCTGGGCCGTTCGGTGGCGGTGGTGGTGATGATCGAGATGATCTTCCTGATCAGCGTGTTCGCCGAGATCTTCACCACGACCTCCGGCGGCCCAGGTGATGCCAGCACCAACATCGCCTTCCTGATCTTCAAGCAGGCGCTGCTGAACTTCGACGCCGGCGTGGCTTCCGCAGGCGCGCTGTTCGCCGTCGTGCTGGCCAACATCGCGGCGATCTTCCTGATCCGCCTCGTCGGTAAGAACCTCGATTGAGGGAACGACATGCCCACCACCACTTCTTCCACGCTGCCCACTGTGGAAACCGCGCCGGCCGACATCCTGCTCGCCCCGCGCCGCTTCCCGCTGGCGCTGGTCGTGCGCACCCTCGTCGCCTGGGCGGTCACGCTGCTGCTGTTCTTCCCGCTGGGCTTTTTGATCGCCACCGCGTTCAAGACCGAACTGCAGGCGATTGCGGTGCCCACCGAATGGCTGTTCAGCCCCACGCTGGAAAACTTCCACGAGGTGCAGGCCCGCAGCGACTACCTGCTCTACGCGACCAACTCGCTGATCACCAGCGTGGTGTCCACCGTGCTGGGCCTGATGATTGCCGCGCCGGCCGCGTATTCGATGGCCTTCTTCCGTAGCAAGCGCACGCGGGACATCCTGATGTGGATGCTGTCGACCAAGATGATGCCGGCCGTCGGCGCGCTGGTGCCGATCTACGTGCTGGCCCAGCAAAGCGCGCTGCTGGACACACGCACCGGGCTGATCATCGTGTTCACGCTGAGCAACCTGCCCATCATGGTCTGGATGCTGTATTCGGCCTTCAAGGACATCCCGCCCGAGATCCTGGAAGCCGCGCGCATGGACGGCGCCACGCTCTGGCAGGAAGCCTACAAAGTGCTGCTGCCGCTGGGCATGGGCGGCCTCGCGTCCACCGGCCTGCTGTGCCTGGTGCTGAGCTGGAACGAGGCCTTCTGGTCGCTGAACCTCAGCTCCGCCAAGGCCGGCACGCTGGCCACGCTGATCGCCTCCTACGCCAGCCCCGAAGGCCTGTTCTGGGCCAAGCTCTCCGCCGCCTCGCTGATGGCCATTGCACCCATCGTCGTGTTCGGCTGGTTCAGTCAAAAACAACTCGTCCAGGGTCTCACCTTCGGCGCCGTGAAATGACCCACCCCCGAAGCGCCTTCGGCGCTCCCCCTCAAGGGGGCGCAGCCAGCGGCCCGGCAAAGCCGGATCCGCGGCTGCCGCTTGACGAAATACCTCACCACATCATTTGAGGCACCTCTCATGGCATACCTTCAGCTCAAGCAATTCCGCAAGCAGTTCGGCGCGGTCGAGACCATCAAGGGCGTGGACCTGTCCATCGAGCCCGGCGAGTTCGTGGTGTTTGTCGGGCCATCCGGCTGCGGCAAGTCCACGCTGCTGCGCCTGATCGCCGGGCTGGAAACGGTGACCAGCGGCCAGCTGATGCTGGACGGCCGCGACATCACGCACGCCCCTTCGTCCAAGCGCGACCTGGCGATGGTTTTCCAGAGCTACGCGCTGTACCCGCACATGAGCGTGTACGAGAACATGAGCTTCGCGCTGAAGCTGGCCAAGGTCAGCGAAAGCGAGATCCGCGAGAAGGTCGAGCGCGCCGCGAAGATCCTGAACCTCACCGCCTACCTGCAGCGCACGCCCAAGGAGCTGTCCGGCGGCCAGCGCCAGCGCGTGGCCATCGGCCGCGCCATCGTGCGCTCGCCCAAGGTCTTCCTGTTCGACGAGCCGCTGTCCAACCTGGACGCCGCGCTGCGCGGCCAGACCCGCGTGGAGATTGCCAAGCTGCATCGCGAGCTGGGCGCCACCACCATCTACGTGACGCACGACCAGGTCGAAGCGATGACGCTGGCCGACCGCGTGGTGGTGCTGCGCGACGGCAAGATCGAGCAGGTCGGCACGCCGCTGGAGCTGTACGACAAGCCGGCCAACCAGTTCGTGGCGCAGTTCATCGGCACGCCGCAGATGAACGTGGTCGCGCTGCCCCAGGCCCCGGCCTCGGTGCAGCAGCGGGCTCCGGCCGGCGCCGCCGGTGGCGCGATGGGGCTGCGGCCGGAAAGCATCGTGGTGCGCGCCGTGGGCAGCACGCCGGTGGCCGGGCAGGTGGAGCTGGTCGAGGCGCTCGGCGCCGAGACCCTGATCTACGTCAGCACCCCGGCTGGCGCGCAGTTCGTGGCGCGTCAGAACGAGCGCACCACGCTGCACCCGGGCGCCGCCGTCAGCCTGGAGTTCGACACCTCGCGAGCCCACTGGTTCGACCCCGCCGGACGCGTGGTCGCCCAGCAAACCGCCTGAGCCCGGAGCCTACCCAAATGAGCATGAACCTTCCTCTCGCCGGCCAGGTGGCCGCGGTCACCGGCGCGGCCTCGGGCATTGGCCTGGCCAGCGCACGCGCCATGGTCGAGGCTGGCGCCCGGGTGGTGCTGATCGACCGCGACGGCCAGGCGCTGGAACGCGCCTGCGCGTTGCTCGGCTCGACCGCGCTGCCAGTGGTGCTGGACCTGCTGGACCCGGCCCAGTGCGCCACGCTGCTGGCACGCACGCTGGCCCTCACCGGCCAGCTCGACATCTTCCACGCCAACGCCGGCTTGTATGTCGGCGGCGACCTGGTCGACGCCGACCCGGAGGCGATCGACCGGATGCTGAACCTGAACGTCAACGTGGTAATGAAAAATGTGCACAACGTGCTGCCCCACATGATCGGGCGCGGCACCGGAGACATCATCGTCACCAGCTCGTTGGCAGCGCATTTCCCCACCCCATGGGAGCCGGTCTATGCTTCGTCCAAATGGGCAGTGAACTGCTTTGTGCAGACCGTGCGGCGCCAGGTCTTCAAGCACGGCATCCGGGTGGGAGCGATCTCGCCTGGCCCGGTCATCACCTCGCTGCTGGCCGACTGGCCGGCCGAGAAGCTGGCCGAAGCCAAGGCCAACGGCAGCCTGATCGAGGCCGAGGAAGTCGCCAATGTGGTGCTGTTCATGCTCACGAGGCCGCGTGGCATGACGATCCGCGACGTGGTGATGATGCCCACCCAGTTCGACCTCTGAAGCCCTGTTTCACCTTCTCTCGGCTCTCCTTTCTTTCCTGCCTTTCAGAACGCAGCCGTCAGACCACGAAGGCCTTTTTCCATGTCCACCATGCTCCACCTCGGCCTGGGTTCGTTCCACCGCGCGCACCAGGCCCTCTACGTACACCAACTGCGGCAGACGGGCGACACCCGCTGGTCCATCACCGGCGGCAACCTGCGCCCCGACATGCTCGACACCATTGCCGCGCTGCAGGCGCAGGGCGGTGCCTACACGCTGGAAACTATCACGCCGCAGGGCGAGCGCAGCTACACCCGCATCGAATCCATCCAGCGCGTGATCCCCTACCAAGACGACTTGGCCCCGCTGATCGCCGCAGGCACCGACCCGGCGACCCGCATCATCTCCTTCACCGTCACCGAGGCGGGCTACTACCTGGACGCGCAGGACCGCCTTGATTGGGCCACTTTCCCCGACTTGCGCAATGACCTGGCGGCGGTAAAGGCGGGCGGCGCAGGCCACACGATCTACGGCGGCCTGGTCAGCCTGCTGCGCGCTCGCGCAGCCGCGGGCGCAGGAGGCGTGACGCTGCTGAACTGCGACAACCTGCGCCACAACGGCGACCGCTCGCGCGGCGGCCTGCTGCAGTTCATCGACGCGCTGGGCGACAGCGCGCTGAAGGCCTGGGTCGAGGCCCACACCACCAGCCCCAACGCGATGGTCGACCGCATCACCCCGCGCCCAACGCCGGATGTGGCCGAGCGCGTCAAGGCCGCCACCGGACGCGACGACCCCGCCGCACTGATGGGCGAAAGCTTCATCCAGTGGGTGATCGAAGACCGCTTCATCGCCGGCCGCCCCGAATGGGAAAAGGTCGGCGTGGATATGGTGGATTCGGTCGCGGCCTACGAGGAAGCCAAGATCCGCCTGCTGAACGCCACCCACAGCTGCATTGCCTGGGCCGGCACGCTGGCGGGCCACCTCTACATCCACGAAGGCACGCAGGACGCCGAGATCCGGAAGATGGCCTACGACTACGTGACCGACGACGCCATTCCGGTGCTGCACACGCCCGAGAAGCCCTGCCCGCTGGACCTGGCCCGCTACCGCGACGTGGTGCTGGACCGCTTCGGCAACCCGGCGATCCAGGACACCAACCAGCGCGTGGCGATGGATGCGTTCTCGAAGATCCCCGGCATGATCGCGCCGACCATCCGCGACAAACTCGCCATGGGCGGCACCATCCGCAGCGTGGCGATGCTGCCTGCACTGTTCCTGGCCTACCTGCAGCGCTGGCACGCGGGCGGCCTGCCCTACGCCTACCAGGACCAGGCCATGGACCCCGCGGTGGCCCATGCGATCTGCGAGGCCGCCGACCCGGTGGCCGCGTTTGGTGCGGACCCCACGCTGTGGGGCGAGCTGGCCGGCGATGCCCGCCTGTTGGATGCGCTGCGCGTAGCGTTTGCGCAGGTGCAAGCCTTTGTGGCCCGCCGCGCTGCGGTCTGAGTCTGGAGCCGTGATGTCGCTCAAGCCCGTGACCCCGCGTGTCGTCCGCCCCGAGCTCGAACACGAACTCGCCCGCTCGCCTGATCTCGGCTATGAAGCTTCTAGTGAGGTCGGATTCGTGCGCTGCCTCGCGCACGGCTACCCCACGCCGCATGCCCGCTGGCATTACCACGACGAGTACGAGCTGCACCTCATCACCAGCACCAGCGGCAAGCTGTTCGTTGGCGATTGGATCGGACCGTTTCAGCCGGGGCAACTGGTACTCACCGGGCCGCGCCTGCCGCACAACTGGGTGAGCATGGACCTACCAGCCGGCGGCGTTGAACAACGCGACCTGGTAATCCAGTTCTCGCACGAGCCTCTGGTTCGCACGGCCGAAACGATCCCGGAGTTGCGTGAGGTTCTGCCGCTACTGGAGCGCGCCAAGAACGGAATTGAGTTTTTCGGTTTGTCGGAACGAGCGGAGTCACACTGGCAGCGAGTTAAGTCGTCGCGTGGGCTGCGCAGGCTGACCGCCTTCTGCGACTGCCTGGCAGACCTGGCGGCCTGCACTGACTACCGGCTGCTGTCGAGCGTACAGCTGCAGAGCACGGGCGACGATGCCTCGCTGGCCCACGTGCATGCTGTGGTCAGCCGCATCACCGGTCACCTGGCCGACGAACATTCGGCAGCCGCATTGGCAGCCGAGCTTGGCATGAGCGAAAGCCGCTTCTCGCGCTTCTTCCGCCGCGCTACCGGCAATACTTTCACCGACTTCGTCAACCGCATCCGAGTGAACCGCGCCTGCCAGCTGCTGATGGATTCGGACCGGCTGGTGACGCATATCTGCTTCGAGGTGGGCTTCAACAATGTCGCCAACTTCAACCGCCGGTTCCTGGACATAAAGGGTATGACGCCCACCGAATTCCGCCGCCAGGCCGGTCAACGCTTCGGCGTGCTGCCCGAAGGGCGGAGGAGTTGAGCTGCATGAGGCTTCGCATCGGTCTCGACACCTCCTACACCAGGCCGCTGTTGGGCACGCTGCGGCAGAAGTCGCCGCCCCCAGCAAGGTCCCTGACGATCTCGCAGCCGTAGCCCATTTCGAGCGAACAGCATCCGCTGCAGTGGTGCGCCACCGCCGACAGGATGCAGTAGCTTGCCCCGCTGCGTCCGCCAGCCATGGCTGCGGGGTTCGCGCCGTCTTCCCCTGCGACCCGATGCACGGCAGGTACCTGCTAGGCGCCGCGACATCAATCATTCGCAAAGTGACGACAACAGTTGAGCCGCTCATGTGTCTTGCCCGTGCCTGCCGAAATTTGGGGCTGCGGTCTGAAGTCCGACACTCGGCATCGTTGCAATGTCAGTGGGTTGTGGCCTGAGCCTGTTGGTTGATGCCTTGCATGAGCTCTGCGAACACCTGAATGGGACTGCGCCAGTTCAGCGTTTGACGAGGCCGGTTGTTGAGCAGATCGGCGATGGCATCGAGCGCGATCTGATCGTGCACCGACAGGTCCGCGCCCTTGAGCAACATCTGCTGTACCAATGCACGAACTCTCGCGCCCAATCGCGCGCCGCGCCGAGATTGGCAAAGCCCGCAGCGGGGAACTCCGGCCGGTACTTCGCCGTGCGGAACAGGCTTTCGACCAAGGCGTTGTCGTCGCTCACGCGCGGCCGCGAGTACGAAGGCTTCGCCCCCAGCCACCACAGCATCGCCAGCACTGTGGTGGCCTTGAGCGTGGCGCCGTTGTCGCCATGCAGCACTGGCCTTTCGTCGCGAGGCATCGCGTGGATTTCCTCGGCCAGCGCAGTGCGCTGCACGAGCCGTGCAGCATGGTCCGAGTTGTCGTCTTCGTGCACCTGGAAGCCCACGATCTTGCGGCTGTAAACGTCCAGGATCAGGTACAGGAAGAACCATCGGCCAGCGACGTCCGTGGGCAAGAACGTCATGTCCCAGCACCACGGCTTGGGGTCGGTGTTGTGGTGAGCGACGTATTCATCGATCGCCGCCACCAGTTCGGGCACACTGGTGAACACACCCCGGCACAGCCGCTCGGTGGTCAGATCGCGGAAGAAGCGCTCCACCATGTTCAACCACCACGTCGAAGTTGGCGTGAAGTGCGTGTTGAATCGCGGGTGCTTGGCCAGCCAATCCTGTACCGCCGGTTGCTTATAGGTGGCGTAGTTGTCGGCAATCAGGTGCAGCGTCTTGTCCTTGGGCGTTTCGGGGTCGATCTTGCGCAGGAACTTCAGCCAGTCGGCATGGGTGCGTCGCTGCTGGCATTGGCCGATGACCTTGCCGTCCAACACATTGAGCGCGGCAAACAGCGTGGTTGTGCCGTTGCGCTTGTAGTCGTGCGTCATGGTGGCCGCGCGGCCCTTCTTGAGTGGCAGACCTGGCTGCGTGCGATCAAGTGCCTGCACCTGGCTCTTCTAATCGCAGCACAGCACCAAGGCGTGCTCCGGCGGCGACATGTAGAGGCCCACGATGTCTTCGAGCTTCTCGGGGCCTGTCAGGAGATTTGTGTGTGAGGCATAGCATGTCGACAAGGAACATGAATGCCACGCAAATCGAAAACCGCA
>NZ_JAJNKD010000024.1:0-97047 GCF_021043325.1 Ideonella azotifigens | reverse complement strand
GGAGCGGGAAACGAGACTCGAACTCGCGACCTCAACCTTGGCAAGGTTGCGCTCTACCAACTGAGCTATTCCCGCATTGACTTCCGTGACTGGAGGCGCGATCCAGAGTCGAACTGGACTAGACGGATTTGCAATCCGTTGCATAACCGCTTTGCTATCGCGCCTTCGTTTCACCGAAGGTGAGTGTACTTTCAAGAACCCCGAGACCCGCTGACGAAAAAGGGAAGCCTGGGCTTCCCTTCATCAAGGAAATCTGGAGCGGGAAACGAGACTCGAACTCGCGACCTCAACCTTGGCAAGGTTGCGCTCTACCAACTGAGCTATTCCCGCATGGGCTCCTTTCGGAACACTGCTTCCCTGATTGCCAGCAAGCGGTTGGTGCCGCACTGCTTTTTGCAGCCACTGCGCTGATTTCTCTGCGCCGCGCTCCGTATCAGGGAAGCTCTCATTATAGGAGGATTTTCGCGATTTCGGCAAGCCCCGCAAAATTTTCAGATGGGCTCTGCAGCAGCCATTCAATCGCCTGGAACACCCACAAAAAAGGGCCGAACCTTGCGGTCCAGCCCTCTTGCTCGAACACACGGGTGCCGGGGCAATCCGTGGTTCCGCGCAGCTTCAATGAGGCAGCGTGTCGGTACTCGTCGCTGCGGTGCCGTCCTTGGAAGCCGCGGGCGTCGCCGCCACCGGCTCTTCATCCGGCAAAGGCGTGGGCGCCCTCTCCAACGCCACTTCCAGCACCTTGTCGATCCAGCGGACCGGCACGATCTCGAGATGGCTCTTCACGTTGTCCGGGATGTCCTGCAGGTCCTTGACGTTCTCTTCCGGAATCATCACCAGCTTGATGCCACCACGGTGGGCTGCCAGCAGTTTTTCCTTCAGCCCGCCAATGGCGGTGACCTCGCCGCGCAGTGTGATCTCGCCGGTCATCGCCACGTCAGCGCGCACCGGAATGCCGGTCAGCGCGGAGACGAAAGCCGTCGTCATCGCGGCGCCCGCGCTCGGGCCGTCCTTCGGGGTCGCCCCGTCCGGCACGTGCACGTGCACATCGCGCTTCTCGAACAGCTCGTCCTTGATGCCCAGGCGGCGCGCGCGACTGCGCACCACCGTGCGGGCAGCCTCGACCGATTCCTTCATCACATCGCCCAGCGAACCGGTGCGGATGATGTTGCCCTTGCCCGGCATCGCGGTGGCTTCAATGGTCAGCAGATCGCCGCCCACCTCGGTCCACGCAAGACCCACCACCTGGCCGACCTGGTTGGCCTTCTCGGCGCGACCGAAATCGTACTTGCGGACGCCCAGGAACTCATGCAGGTTCTCATCGGTGACCACCATCTTGTCGCTGTAGGTCTTGAGCTGCATGCCCTTGACCACCTTGCGGCAGATCTTCGAGATCTCGCGTTCCAGCGAGCGCACACCAGCTTCCCGCGTGTAGTAGCGAATGATGCCGCGGATGGCGGACTCGGCGACTTCCATCTCCTCGTCCTTCACGCCGTTGTTCTTGGCCTGCTTGGGCAACAAGTACTTCTGCGCGATGTGCAGCTTCTCGTCTTCGGTGTAACCCGACAGGCGGATCACTTCCATCCGGTCCAGCAGGGCCGGCGGAATGTTCATCGAGTTCGAGGTCGCCACGAACATCACATCCGACAGGTCGAAGTCGACCTCGATGTAATGGTCTCCGAAGGTGTGGTTCTGCTCCGGGTCCAAGACTTCGAGCAGGGCCGACGACGGATCGCCACGGAAGTCCATGCCCAGCTTGTCGATTTCGTCGAGCAGGAACAGCGGATTGCGCGTGCCGACCTTGGACAGGCTTTGCAGCACCTTGCCCGGCATCGAGCCGATGTAGGTGCGGCGATGCCCGCGGATCTCGGCCTCGTCGCGCACGCCGCCCAGCGCCATGCGGACGAACTTGCGCCCAGTGGCACGCGCCACCGACTGCCCCAGCGAGGTCTTGCCGACGCCAGGAGGGCCAACCAGGCACAGGATCGGCGCCTTGACCTTTTCAACCCGTTGCTGGACAGCAAGATACTCAAGGATGCGATCCTTGACTTTCTCCAGGCCGTAGTGGTCCTCGTTCAGCACTTCCTCGGCATTGCCCAGGTCGTGCTTGATCTTGGTCTTCTTGCTCCACGGCAAGCCGATCAGCGTGTCCAGGTAGTTGCGCACCACCGTGGCTTCGGCCGACATCGGCGACATCAGCTTGAGCTTCTTCAGCTCGGCGTCTGCCTTCTTGCGCGCTTCCTTGGGCATGCGCGCAGCGGTGATCTTCTTTTCCAGCTCTTCCAGGTCGGCGCCTTCTTCGCCGTCGCCCAGTTCCTTCTGGATCGCCTTGACCTGCTCGTTCAGGTAGTACTCGCGCTGGCTCTTCTCCATCTGGCGCTTGACGCGGCCACGGATGCGCTTTTCAACCTGCAGGATGTCGACTTCATGCTCGAGCAGCTCCAGCAGCTTTTCCAGCCGCTTGGCCACGTCGAACAGGTCCAGCACCGACTGCTTGGCTTCCAGCTTCAACGGCAGGTGCGCGGCAATCGTGTCGGCCAGGCGGCCCGGATCGTCGATGCCAGCGATCGAGGTGAGGATCTCGGGCGGGATCTTCTTGTTGAGCTTGACGTACTGGTCGAACTGCTGCGTCACCGCGCGGCGCAGGGCCTCGACCTCGGGCGAGGCCTCACCGGCCGGCTCGATCGGCATGACCTCGGCGGAGAAATGATCCTCGCCATCGGTCACTTCGCGGGTGTTGGCGCGCTGCACGCCTTCGACCAGCACCTTCACGGTGCCGTCCGGCAGCTTCAGCATCTGAAGGATGCTGGAAATGCAACCCACATCGAACAGGTCTTCGGCTCGCGGTTCGTCCTTGCCTGCCGCCTTCTGGGCGACCAGCATGATCTGGCGGCCGGCCTCCATCGCGGCTTCCAGGGCCTTAATGGACTTCGGACGGCCAACGAACAGCGGGATGACCATGTGGGGGAACACCACCACGTCGCGCAGCGGGAGCAGCGGCAACGTGATCGGTTCCGAGGGAAGGATGGGATGTCCTGACATGGAATGCCTCACTTTCTCGAACCCACATGGGGCTCGAGGGATTGTTTGCAAGGAGCCGGGCTCATCAGGCGGGGCCCGGCGGTGAGCGGCTGCGCTCTCAGGCGCTGGCCTTGGCCTGTTCGCGGTAGACCAACAGCGGTTTGCCGCCTTCTTCGATGATGTGCTCGTCGACCACCACCTTGGCCACGCCATCCAGCGTGGGCAGGTCGAACATGGTGTCGATCAGCGATTGCTCCATGATGGACCGCAGGCCGCGCGCACCGGTCTTGCGGGCCAGCGCCTTGCGGGCGATGGCAGCGAGCGCGGACGGGCGGATCTCGAGTTCCACGCCATCCATCGAGAACAGCTTCTGGTATTGCTTCAGCAGCGCATTCTTCGGCTCAACCAGGATCTGCATCAGCGCTTCTTCGGTCAGTTCGCCCAGCGTGGCCACCACCGGCAGGCGGCCGACCAGTTCGGGGATCAGGCCGAAGCGCACCAGGTCTTCCGGCTCTGCATCGCGGAACACTTCGGAGACCTTCTTCTCGGTCTTGCTGTGCACCGTGGCACCAAAGCCGATGCCTGACTTCTCGGTGCGGCGCTGGATGACCTTCTCCAGGCCATCGAACGCGCCGCCGCAGATGAACAGGATGTTGGTCGTGTCGATCTGCAGGAAGTCCTGGTTCGGGTGCTTGCGCCCGCCTTGCGGCGGCACCGAGGCCATCGTGCCTTCGACCAGCTTCAGCAGCGCCTGCTGCACGCCTTCGCCGGACACGTCGCGCGTGATCGACGGGTTGTCGGCCTTGCGCGAAATCTTGTCGATCTCATCGATGTAGACGATGCCGCGCTGCGCACGCTCCACGTCGTAATTGCAGTTCTGCAGCAGCTTCTGGATGATGTTCTCGACGTCTTCGCCCACGTAGCCGGCTTCGGTCAGCGTGGTGGCGTCAGCGATCACGAAAGGCACGTTGAGCAGGCGCGCCAGCGTCTGCGCCAGCAGCGTCTTGCCGGAACCCGTCGGGCCGATCAGCAGGATGTTGCTCTTGGAGAGTTCGACCTCGTCCTTCGAGGCACCCATGTGCTTCAGGCGCTTGTAGTGGTTGTAGACCGCTACCGCCAGGATGCGCTTGGCGGCGTCCTGGCCGATCACGTACTGATCAAGGCTGCTCTTGATCTCCATCGGCACCGGCAGGTCCGACTTGGCAGCCTTGCCGGGTGCGGTTTCCGCGGGGACTTCGTCGCGGATGATGTCGTTGCACAGTTCGATGCATTCATCGCAGATGAACACCGAAGGACCGGCGATGAGCTTCTTGACCTCGTGCTGGCTCTTTCCGCAGAAAGAGCAGTAGAGGACCTTTTCGCCGGAGGCGCCTTTCTTGTCGGGCATGGATGTCAGAGCCTGGGCTGTGCTGAAAAAAGCGTAGGGGGATGATAGAACAACTGGCAGAACCCCTTCTGGCCGGAAAAGCACCGGCTTTCGGAGGTTCCTTCAGCGTCAGCGCGGCCTGTTTGGCGAGTGACGGCGCCTGGCGGGTGCCGCGTCGGCCTCGCCGACGGCGGATGCAGCGCTTCCACCGTCCTGGCGAGCATCAGGGCCGCTTGTCCAGCACCTGGTCGATCAGGCCATAGGCCTTGGACTCGTGGGCGCTCATGTAGTAGTCGCGTTCCGTGTCGGTCTGGATCTTTTCCAGCGACTGGCCGGTGCGCTCGGCGAGGATGCGGTTCAACTGCTCGCGGGTCTTCAGGATCTCGCGGGCGTGGATCTCGATGTCAGTCGCCTGGCCTTGCGTGCCACCCAGCGGCTGGTGGATCATGATCTTGCTGTTCGGCAGCGAGAAGCGCTTGCCCTTGGCGCCTGCGGCCATCAGGAAAGCGCCCATGCTGGCCGCCATGCCGATGCACAGCGTCGAGACGTCCGGCTTGATGAACTGCATCGTGTCGAAGATCGACATGCCGGCGCTGACGCTGCCGCCCGGCGAGTTGATGTAGAACGAAATGTCCTTGTCCGGATTTTCGCTTTCCAGGAACAGCAACTGGGCGACGACGACGTTGGCGCTTTGATCATTCACCGGGCCCACCAGGAAAATGATGCGTTCGCGCAGCAGGCGCGAGTAGATGTCGTAGGCGCGTTCGCCGCGACCCGACTGTTCGATGACCATCGGCACCATGCCGAGAGCCTGGGTGTCCAGTGCGCTCATGAGAATCCTTCTGTAGGGCAACAGGGGAAAGATGGGGTCATTATGTCGCCCTGTAAAGCCCCTGATCGGGCAAAAAAAAGCCCGTCCAGGGGTGGTCGGGCTTCGATTGGATCAGGCCCGAAGTGGGCCGAACCCTTAGGCAGTCATCAGTTCGTCGAAAGGCAGCGACTTGTCGGTCACCTTGGCCTGGCCCAGCACGAAGTTGGTGACGTTGTTTTCGATCACAACCGCTTCCACTTCGGCCATGCGCTGGCGATCGGACAGGTACCAGCGCACCACGTCGGCCGGCTTTTCATAGCTTTGCGCCATCTCTTCGATGTGCGCTTGCAGTTGGTCGGGCTTGGCTTGCAGGTTGTTCGAGCGCACCAGCTCCGACACCACCAGGCCCAGGCGCACGCGCTTCTCGGCTTGGGCGGTGAAAATGCCGGCAGGGATGGGCGCAGTGTCCGCGTCCTTCACGCCGCGCTGCTTCAGGTCGGCACGGGCGCCTTCCGTCAGTCGCTCGACTTCGGAGTCGACCAGGGCCTTCGGCAGGTCCAGTTCGGCCACCTTGACCAGTGCGTCCATCACGGCGGCCTTGTTGCGAGCCAGCACGCGGAACTTGACTTCGCGTTCCAGGTTCTTCTTCACATCGGCGCGCAGGCCTTCGACCGTGCCGGCTTCAATGCCCAGCGACTTGGCGAACTCGTCGTTCACTTCGGGCAGGTTCTGCGACTCGATCTTCTTCATGGTGACCATGAAGTCGGCTTCCTTGCCGGCCACGTCCTGGCCGTGGTAGTCGGCCGGGAACTGCAGCGGGAAAGTCTTGGACTCGCCGACCTTCATGCCACGCACGGCTGCGTCGAACTGCTCCAGCATCTGGCCTTCGCCGACCAGGAACTGGAAGGCTTCGGCCTTGCCGCCCTGGAAGGGCTCACCGTCGATCTTGCCTTCGAAGTCGATGGTCACGCGATCACCGGCTTCGGCGTACTGGTCTGCCGGGCGCTGGGCGAAGGTGCGGCGCTGCTTGCGCAGGATGTCCACGGTCTTGTCGATCGCAGCTTCGTCCACGTCGGCGCTGACGCGCTCGACTTCGGCGGCGCTCAGGTCGCCCAGCTTGACTTCCGGATAAACCTCGAAGGTGGCATCGAAGGCCATCGTGCCTTCCGGCGCTTCGTCCTTCTGGGTGATGTTGGGCGTGCCGGCGACGCGCAGCTGGGCTTCGTTCGCGGCTTGCGAGAAGGCCTGACCCAGCTTGTCGTTCATGACTTCGTACTGCACCGAGTAGCCGTAGCGCTGGGCCACGACGGACATCGGCACCTTGCCGGGACGGAAGCCGTCGGCCTTGACCGTGCGGGCCAGCTTCTTCAGGCGCGAATCGACTTCGGTCGCGATCTCGGAGGCCGCCAGCGTCAAAGTGATGCGGCGTTCGAGCTTTTCGAGGGTTTCAACGTTGACTGCCATGATGCGAACTCTGATGTTGCGTGTGCTGTTGCGTAGTCTGGGCTGGTGCGCGGGGCCGGACTCGAACCGGCACGCCCGTGAAGGCGTCAGGACCTAAACCTGGTGCGTCTACCAATTTCGCCACCCGCGCGGCGTGCGCCCGTAGCAAGCGGATGAAGCCTTGACTTCACACCACCCGCGCCGGGCTGCCGGCCTGCCTGACTACTGCGTCGAGACCGGCCGATCCTTGAAGGTTTTTCTGCAGGCGCCGGGAAAAAACCCGACCTGACCTGACGAAGACCCCAGGAACGGCCCGCCTCAGGCGAACCGGTAAACCGCGCATTCTATCGGGCTGCGAAGCGGACTTTGACAGCTCGCCTCAAACTTCGTCGAAAAGCACCCCGGCAGGCGCCGGGGTTTTCCACGATGGAAGGCTTTCTTCAGGCCGCCGCCACCGGCGGCACGTCTTCCTGGCGCACGCGGAACCAGGCCGCGTACATGGCCGGCAGCGCCAGCAGCGTCAGCACCGTCGCGACGATCAAACCGCCCATGATGGCCACCGCCATCGGCCCCCAGAATGGGCTGCGCGACAGCGGGATCATCGCCAGCACCGCCGCTGCGGCGGTCAGCACGATGGGCCGGAAACGCCGCACCGCCGAGTCGACGATGGCGTTCCATGTCGGCACGCCGCGCGCCCTGTCCTGCTCGATCTGGTCGATCAGGATCACCGAATTGCGCATGATCATGCCCACCAGCGCGATGAAACCCAGCAGTGCAACGAAGCCGAACGGCCGGTTCAGCAGCAGCAGCGCCCCGGCCACGCCAGCAATGCCCAGGGGCGCGGTCAGTACCACCAGCATCGCGCGCTGGAAGCTGTGGAGTTGCAGCATCAGCAGCGTGAGCATCAGGAAGGCCATCAGCGGCATTCCGGCCATGATCGAGGAAGAACCTTTGGAACTTTCCGCAACGGCACCAGCGACCTCGATCTGCATGCCAGGCGGCATGCGCGCCTGCAACTTCTGCAGTTCAGGCCAGAGCTGGTTGCTGACCGATGCACCCTGCAAACCCTCGGCCACGTCGCCCTGCACGGTGATGGCGAATTTGCGCCCTTCCCGCCACATCACGCCAGGCTCCCAGCCATAGCTGACCTTGGCGATCTGCGTCAGCGGAATGGACCGGCCCGAACTGGTCGAGACGTAGGCACTGCCCAGATCGGTGACCGCCTGACGCTCTGCCAGCGGCTGGCGCAGCACGATGTCGATCAACCGGTCTTCCTCGCGATACTGGCCGATGGTGGTGCCGGACAGGCGCATGCGCGTGGCCTGGGCAATCGACTGGCTGGTCACGCCCAGCGCGCGGGCCTTGTCCTGGTCCACGTCCAGGCGCAGCGACTTGACGCGCTCGTTCCAGTTGTCGTTCACGCCGCGCATGTTCGGGTTGGCCATCAGCTGCGCCTTGGCCTGGTCGGCCCAGATGCGCACCTGCGCCGCGTCATCCCCCATCACGCGGAACTGCACCGGATACGGCACCGGCGGGCCGTTGGGCAGCAGCTTCACGCGGCCACGCACCTCCGGGAATTCGGCGGCCAGCAGCTCGGGCAGGCGCTTGCGCAGCGCCTCGCGCGTCGCCAGGTCCTTGGGCAACAGGATGAACTGGCTGACATTGGTCTGCGGGAAGACCTGATCCAGCGGCAGGTAGAAGCGCGGCACGCCGCTGCCGATCCAGGCGGTCACGGCTTCCATGCCCGGCTCGGTACGGATGCGTTGCTCGAAGCGCAGCGCCACGCGCTCGCTCTCCATCTGCGTGGCACCTTCAGGCAGCCACAGGTCGACCATGATTTCAGGGCGGCTGGAGTCCGGGAAGAACTGCTGCTGCACCCGCCCCATGCCGACGATGCCCAGCGCGAAGGTCAGCAGCGTCAAGCCGATGGTGATCCAGCGGTGCGCCACGCACCAGTTCACCACCGAGCGGAAGCGCTGGTAGAACGGCGTGTCGAACAGCTCGTGCACCTCGCCGGCCTGGTGGTCCTTGCGCGTCTTCAGCAGCCAGGCGCCCAGGAAGGGCACGAAGTAGACCGAGACGACCCAGGAGATCAGCAGCGCCGCGGCCGTGACTGCGAAGATCGCAAAGGTGTATTCACCCACCGAGGACTTGGCCAGCCCGATGGGCAGGAAGCCAGCCGCGGTGATCAATGTGCCGGTCAGCATCGGCATCGAGGTGGCTTCGTAGGCGAAGGTGGCCGCGTGCATGCGGTCGTAGCCCTCCTCCAGCTTGCGCACCATCATCTCGACGGCAATGATGGCGTCGTCCACCAGCAGGCCCAGCGCGATGATCAGCGAGCCCAGCGAGATCTTGTGCAGGCCCACGCCCCAGTAGTACATCGTCACGAAGGTGATCGCCAGCACCAGCGGGATGGTGATGGCCACCACCATGCCCGGCCAGATGTCCACGCGCAGCGGCCTGAAATGCAGGCCCAGGCTGAGGAAACTGACCAACAGCACAATGACCACGGCCTCGATCAACACATGCACGAACTCGCCCACCGAGCGCGTGACGGCATCCGGCTGATTCTGGATCTGGCTGAGCTCGATGCCCACCGGCAGATTGGCCTTGATTTGCCCGGTGCGCGCGGTGAGCTGCTTGCCCAGCTCGATGATGTCGCCGCCCTTGGTCATCGACACGCCCAGCGCAATGACCTGCTGCCCCTGGTGGCGCACCTTCACGGCCGGCGGGTCCACGTAGTCGCGCCGGATCTCGGCAATGTCGCCCAGGCGCAGCGAGCTGGCCTGCCCGGTCGCCGGGTTGACCGCGCGAATCGGCATCTGCCGCAGCTGTTCGACCGACTGCAGCGCGCCGGCCACGCGCAGTTGCAGACTTTCGCTACGGGCATCGATCAGCCCGGCGCTCTCGACCGCGTTCTGCGCGCCTAGCTGGGCAATGACCTGGTTCAGGTCCAGCCCCAACTGGGCCAGCCGCTGCTGCGGAATTTCGACGAACAGCTTCTCGGCCTGCACGCCAAACAGCTGCACCTTGGCCACATTGGGCACCTGCAGCAATTGGTCGCGCACGGTTTCGGCATGCTGGCGCAGTTCCTCGGGCGAGAAGCCGTCGGCCGACAGCGCGTAGATCGAACCGTAGACGTCGCCGAAGTCGTCGTTGAAGACCGGGCCGATCACGCCCGAAGGCAGCGTCGAGCGCATGTCGCCGACCTTCTTGCGCACCTGGTACCAGGTGTCGGTCACGTCCTTGCCGGGCGTGGAGTCGCGCAGCTGGAAGATGGTGAGCGATTCGCCCGGCTTGGTGTAGCTGCGGATGATGTCGGCGTGCGGCACTTCCTGCAGCGTGCGCTCGACCTTGTCGGTCACCTGCTCGGCCATTTCCTGCGCCGAGGCGCCGGGCCAGAAGGACTGGACCACCATCGCGCGGAAGGTGAACGGCGGGTCCTCGTCCTGCCCGAGCTGGAAATAGGCCACGGCGCCCAGCACCAGCAGCACGATCATCAGGTAGCGCGTCAGCGGCGCATGCTCGAGCGCCCATCGCGAGATGTTGAAGCGCTCGCGGTGTATGCCTTGTTGTTGGCTCATGTCGGCGTGTCCTCGCGGTCCGGGCTCAGTGGGACGCCGCCGGTGCGGGCGTCATCGCGGGCGCGCTGGCAGGAACCGGCTCCGCATAGCGTTTGACCTTCTGGCCGGGATTGAGCACATGCGTGCCGGCAGTGACCACCTCGTCGCCTGCCTTCAGGCCGCCGGTGACGATGACGGTATTGCCATCCGCACCGGACACACTGACCACCTGCTGGCGAACCGTGCCGGCTGCGGCATCAAACAGCCACACGGCGCTCTGGCCCTTCAGCTCGATCAGCGCCGACAGGGGCAGGCGGATCACGCCAGCTTGGTCGGTGCCGTTCACACGGATGGTGGCGGTCTGCCCCAGCCGCAGCGGCGCGTTGCCGATGTCGGCCTTGACCTGGAAGGTGCGTGTCGTGCTGTCCGCCGCCGCAGCCACCTCGTGGATGGTGGCTGGCGCGGACTCGTTGGCACCCCAGGCCTGCAGCGCGACACCACCGGTCTTGCCGATCAGCGCACGGAATTCGCCGATGCGGTCCTCCGGCACAGTGAACACCGCATCGCGCGGGCCGTCATGCGCCAGCCGCACCACAGCCGTACCAGCGGCCAGCACCTGCCCCGGCTCGGCGGACACCGCGGTGATCACGCCCGAAGCTTCGGCCGCCAGGCTGGCGTAGCCGGTCTGGTTGCGCTGCACGCTCATCTGGGCCTTGGCCTGATCCAGTTGCGCCTGGGCGGTCTTCTGGGCCAGGTCATGCTTTTCCAGCTCAGCTTCGCCGATGAAACCCTTGGCGCGCAGCTCCCGGTATCGCTTCAGGTCCGCGTCTGCCTGCGTGAAGCTGCTCTGCGCCGCCATCAGCGCGGCCTGGGCCGAAGCCTGGCCGAGTTGCAGGTCCTGCGGGTCCAGCTGCGCCAGCACCTGGCCGCGGCGCACCGTGTCGCCCAGGTTCACCGGCCGGCTCTGCAGCTTGCCACCCACGCGAAAGCCAAGCTGCGATTCGGTGCGGGCGCGGATCTCGGCGGCGTAGTCGCGGCTGCTGCGCGCGCTGCCATCGTTCACCTTCATCGTGCGCACGGCGCGCACCGGCTCCGGCGGCGCTTCTTGTTTGGAACAGGCGGCCAGCCCCAGCAGGGCCAGGGCTGCCAACATCGCGGCGACTCGTTGTGTTTGCATGGCGGAGCGATCCAGGTGCAACGGGAAACAGGACAAGGCGAGCGGCCCCTCTTCAGGTGACCACACGCCGCTAATGACTGACTGGTCAGTAATGTAGAAGCTCTGCCCGCCAGCGTCAATCGCATGTCGCCACCCGGCGGGCACCGGAGCGTCGCAAGATTTGACGCGGCCGTGCCTCGGCGCGCATGGACAATGCCGCGCTGTGAGCGTCGACCACTACGAAAACTTTCCCGTCGCCTCGTGGCTGTGCCCACCGAAGCTGCGGCCGCCGATCGCGGCCATCTACTGGTTCGCCCGCACCGGCGACGACATTGCCGACGAAGGCGACCTGCCAACCGAAAGCCGGCGCGCTGAACTGCAGGCTTACCGTGCCGAGTTGCAGCGCGTGGCCTGCGGTGAACCGCCGGCCACGCGCTGGGCACACATCTTCGGGCCGCTTCAGCAGGCCATGCAACAGCACGCGCTGCCGCATGCGTTACTCGACGACCTGTTGGCCGCCTTCCTCTGCGACGTGGCCAACCCGGCCTATGCCCACCGCGAGGCCTTGCTCGGCTACTGCCGCCTGTCCGCCAACCCGGTGGGCCGCCTGCTGCTGCACCTGCATCACGTCGACGACGCCGCTGCCCTCGCGCAGTCCGACGCCGTCTGCAGCGCCCTGCAGTTGATCAACTTCTGGCAAGACCTCAGCGTGGACCTGCCACGCGGCCGCTGCTACCTGCCGGCCAGCGATCTGGCACGGCACGGCTTGCAGGCAGATCGACTGCAAGCCGGCCCGGCAGCACAAGCAATGGTGTGCGAGCTGTGCGACTGGGCCCGTGCGCTGATGCTGCAAGGCGCGCCGCTGGTGCACCGGCTTCCGGGCCGCGCAGGCTGGGAATTGCGTCTGGTGGTGCAAGGTGGGCTGCGCATTCTTGAGAAAATCGACGCCATGCATCACCAAACATTGACGCAGCGCCCCAAGCTGCGCCGCTCCGATGCGCTGCCACTGCTGTGGCGCGCGCTGCGCATGCCCCGGCCCCGCCCTTCACTCGCGCTGCCCGCATGACGACGCCTCAGCAATACGTGCAAGAAAAGGCTGCCGCCAGCGGCTCCTCGTTCTATTACGCCTTCCTGTTCCTGCCGCCCGAGCGCCGCGCCGCCATCACCGCGTTCTACGCCTTCTGCCGCGAGGTGGACGACGTGGTCGACGAGGTGCAGGACCCACAAGTCGCTGCAATCAAGCTGGCCTGGTGGCAGCGTGAAGTTGCACAGAGCTTCGCCGGCCAGCCCAGCCACCCCGTGATGCAGGCGCTGATGCCGCTGGCAAAGGCCTACGGCATCGAAGCCCGGCACCTGGACGCGGTGATCGAAGGCTGCCAGATGGACCTGGAGCAAAGCCGCTACCTGGACTACCCCGGCCTGCAGCGCTACTGCCACCTGGTGGCTGGCGTGGTCGGCGAAGTCGCCTGCAGCATCTTCGGCCGCACGCAGGACAGCACCGTGGCCTATGCGCACAAGCTGGGCCTGGCGATGCAGCTGACCAACATCATCCGCGACGTGGGTGACGACGCACGCCGAGGCCGCATCTATCTGCCGATCAGCGAGCTGCAGCAGTTCGACGTGAAAGCGCACGAACTGCTCAAGCGCGACGCGCCCTGGGGCTACAGCGAGCGCTTCACCGCGCTGATGCACTTCCAGGCCGAACGCGCGCACCGCTGCTACGACGAAGCGATGGCGTTGCTGCCCGAGGCCGACCGCGCCGCGCAAAAGCCCGGGCTGATGATGGCCAACATCTACCGCACGCTGCTGCGCGAGATCGAACGCGAGAACTTCCAGGTGCTGCACCAGCGCATTTCGCTGACGCCGGTGCGCAAGCTGTGGATCGCCGCGCGCACGCATCTCCGCGGTCGATGAGCACCCAGGCGGCGCGTGTCGCGGTGATCGGTGCCGGCTGGGCCGGGCTGGCCGCCGCCGTCGAGCTCTGCGCCGCCGGTCGCCAGGTGCTGCTGCTGGACATGGCGCATCAACCCGGCGGCCGGGCTCGTTCGCTGGCGCAGGGCGATTTGCTGCTGGACAACGGCCAGCACATCCTGATTGGCGCCTACCGCGACACGCTGGCACTGATGCGCCGCGTGGGCGCGTCGCCCGAACACCTGCTGCACCGCAGCCCGCTGACGCTGCGCTACCCGGACGGCAGCGGCCTGGTGCTGCCGCCCGGCCCTGCGCTGCTGTCCTTCGCCCGCGGCGTGCTGGGCTGGCGCACAATGCCCTGGCGTGACCGTGTTGCGCTGCTGCTGCAAGCCAGCCGCTGGGGCCTGCAAGGCTTTCGCTGCGACCCCTCTTTGACAGTGCAGGCCTTGTGCCGCGGCCTGCCCGCGAGCGTGATGCAGGCGCTGATCGAGCCACTCTGCGTGGCCGCGCTGAACACGCCTGCCGACCAAGCCAGCGCGCAGGTGCTGCTGACAGTGCTGAAAGACGCCTTGTTCGGCCCACGCGGCAGTGCCGACCTGCTGCTGCCGACAGCGCCGCTGCAAGCCCTGCTGCCAGACCCGGCGCTGGCCTGGCTGCAGCAGCGTGGCACCGAATGGCGGCCTGGCGCACGCGTGCAGCAGCTGCACCGCCTGGCCGAAGGTTGGCAAGTGCGGACCGATGAAGGGCAGGACGATGTGCAAGGCGTGGTGCTGGCCTGCAGCGCCAACGAAGCCGGCCGGCTGCTGGCCCCGCATGCACCCGACTGGGCCGAGACCGCGCAAGCGCTGCGCTACGAACCCATCGTCACGGTCTGGCTGCGAAACCCGGCGCACCGCGCCTGGCCGGAGCCCATGCTGGCCTTGCAGGCCGACGCGCAGGCGCCGGCACAGTTCGGCTTTGACCTGGGCGCGCTGGGCGGGCCGGCAAACACGCTCGCACTGGTCATCAGCGGTGCAGCGCCTTGGGTGGCGCAAGGGCTGCCAACCACGGTCGCCGCGGTTCGGCGCCAGTTGGCGCAGGCATTTGCCGGTCGATCTGAATTCGACTGGGACGATGCGCAGGTCGAGCTGGTGGCCGTGCGCGCCGAGAAACGTGCCACTTTTGCCTGCACGCCCGCGCTGCAGCGACCGTCGGCAGATCCCCTGCCCGGGCTGCGCGTGGCGGGTGACCACGTGGCCGGCCCGTATCCGGCCACGCTGGAAGGCGCAGTGAGGTCCGGCTTGGCGGCGGCACGCGCGCTCATCACCAGCTGAAACATGACGCTCGCGTCACGGCGATTTCGCAGCCATCTTCCCGCCAGGCATTTCGCCATGCAAAAATGGCAGCAGATCCACGCTGCTTCGCCATGACCAAAAAAGATCCCAACACGCCCAGCATCCAGGTGCTGGCACGGGCTTTTTCGCTGCTGGACGTGCTGGCCGCGCACCAGGACCCGGTGCCGCTGAAGGATTTGAGCGAGCGCACGGGACTGCACCCGTCCACCGCGCACCGCATCCTGAACGACTTGGCAGCAGGCCGCCTGGTCGACCGACCCGAAGCCGGCAGCTACCGGCTGGGCATGCGGCTGCTGGAACTGGGCAACCTGGTCAAGGCCCGGCTGGACGTGCGCGACGCGGCGCTCGGCCCGATGCGCGAGTTGCACAAGCTCACCCACCAGCCGGTCAACCTCTCGGTGCGCCAGGGCGACGAGATCGTCTACATCGAGCGGACCTACAGCGAGCGCTCAGGCATGCAGGTCGTGCGCGCCGTCGGCGGCCGGGCGCCGCTGCACCTCACCTCCGTGGGCAAACTCTTCCTGGCCTACGACGACCCGCAGCGTGTGCGCGCCTATGCCACCCGCACCGGCCTGGCCGGCCACACGCGCAACAGCCTGACGGAGATAGGCGCGCTGGAGCGTGAGCTGAACCTGGTGCGCCGGCATGCGCTCGCGCGCGACGACGAGGAACTGGAACTGGGCGTGCGCTGCATGGCCGCCGGCATCTTCGACGACCAGGGCAAGCTGGTGGCGGGCCTGTCCATCTCGGCACCAGCGGACCGGCTGGAAGAATCCTGGCTGGACCGGGTCAAATCCACTGCCGCCACCATTTCCGGGGCACTGGGTCACCGCGTGCCCTGAAACACGCTTGCCGAGCGTGATGAAAAAAGCAGCCCGCGGGCTGCTTTTTTCATGGGAGGAAGCAACTCAGATGGCTGGCTTGGCGGCGTGCACTTCGGTGGTGGCAGGCAGCAGGCTGGCGGCACCGGTCGCCGCGGCAGTGCCGGCTGCGCGAGTCAGCCCTGCGGCTGGCGTGACCGGCACGCTTGCGGTCAGTGGCGCCGGGTTGGCCATCACCCACTTGCGGATGCGCTCGGCGTCGCCGATGCGCGAATACTTGCCGGCCGAATCCAGCAGCACCATGATCAGCTTGCGGCCGGCCATCTGGGCCTGCATCACAAGACATTGGCCCGCCTCGTTGATGTAGCCGGTCTTCTGCACGCCAATGTCCCAATCCGGGTTGCGCACCAGCCGGTTGGTGGTGTGGAACTGCAGTTGACGGTTGCCGATGGCGACCTGATGCTCGGGCGAGGTAGACAGTTCGCGGATCAGCGGCACATGCGAAGCAGCGCTCACCAGCGCTGCCAAATCGCGTGCGCTGGACTGGTTCTGGCTCGACAGGCCGGTGGGCTCGACGTAACGCGTGTCCATCATGCCCAGCAGCTTGGCCTTGGCATTCATCGCGCCGACGAAGGCCGACAGGCCGCCAGGGTAGTGGCGGCCCAGCGAATTCGCAGCCCGGTTTTCCGAGGACATCAGCGCCAGGTGCAGCATTTCGCCGCGAGGCAGCTGAGTGCCGACCTTCAGGCGCGAGGAACTGCCTTTTTCGGTGTCCACATCGTCCTGCGTGATGGTCAGCACTTCGTCCATCGGCAGCTTGGCCTCGGTCACCACCATCGCGGTCATCAGCTTGGTGATGGACGCGATCGGCAGGACGGCCTGGGAATTCTTGTTCAGCAGGACCTCGTTGGTGTCCTGGTCCATCACAAAGGCCACGCCTGACTTCAGCGCCAGCGGATCCTCGGTTTCATGCAGGCCGGCGAGCTGGCCAAACGAGCGGACCGGCGGGGTGACGCTGGCGACCGTCTTGCGCGTGGCGACCACAGCGTGCGTGGGCCGGGCCGCGCGGCCCTTGCTGGCCACCACCTTGCGACTGCTCACCGCGCCGGCTGACGACTTGTTCGCCGCCTTGCTGACTGCGCTGGAGGAAGATGCCTTTTTGGCAGCGGAAGCTGCGGTGGCCTGGGCGGGCACTGCGATGCTGACGGCGAGCGCCAGGCCAAAACCCAGTGCTCGCACCACATTCAGTCGAATCTTGTTCATCGGTGCAGCGTCTAACGCCCTAAAAAGTGGCCCCCGGATTGCTTCTCGCAAGCACGCCGGGGAGCGCCTTACAGATTTTGTCCCGAGTCTATGGGAAAGCAAAAAGACACGCAAGATCAAAAACTTGCATGCCCTTTCTCAAGTGCCCATCGGACCTGGGATCAGCCCTGCGCAGCCACCCTATCACCGCCGGTGTGAAGCTTGTTCAGGGCCGAGAGATACGCCTTGGCAGATGCCACGACGATGTCCGGATCAGCCCCGACACCATTCACCACCCGGCCGCCCAACTGCAGGCGCACCGTGACTTCGCCCTGCGATTCTGTGCTGCCCGAGGTGATGGCATTGACCGAATAAAGCAGCATTTCCGCGCCACTTTCGATCTGGGATTCGATCGCCTTCAGCGTTGCATCGACCGGGCCGTTGCCATGGCTCTCGGCAACGACCTCGCGGTCGCCGATCGTGAAAGCCACCCTGGCGTGCGGGCGCTCGCCGGTTTCCGAGCGCTGCGACAGCGACAGGAAACCGTGGTGCTCGTGAATGCTGGTGACGCTTTCGTCGCCCAGCAGCGCGATGATGTCCTCGTCGAAAATCTCGCTTTTGCGGTCGGCCAGGTCCTTGAAGCGGGCGAACGCCGCATTGATTTCCGTCTCCGACTCCAGCGCCACGCCCAGTTCCTGCAGCCGCTGCTTGAAGGCATTGCGGCCGGACAGCTTGCCCAGCACGATCTTGTTGGCGGCCCAGCCCACATCCTCGGCGCGCATGATCTCGTAGGTGTCACGCGCCTTCAGCACGCCGTCCTGGTGGATGCCCGAAGCATGGGCAAAGGCGTTGGCGCCGACCACGGCCTTATTCGGCTGCACGACAAATCCGGTGGTCTGGCTGACCATGCGTGAGGCCGGCACGATCTGCGTGGTGTCGATGCCCACGTCCAGGCCGAAATAGTCCCGGCGGGTGCGCACCGCCATCACCACTTCTTCCAGCGAACAGTTGCCCGCCCGCTCGCCCAGGCCGTTGATGGTGCATTCAACCTGGCGTGCACCGCCAATCTTCACGCCGGCCAGCGAATTGGCCACCGCCATGCCCAGGTCGTTGTGGCAGTGCACCGACCAGATGGCCTTGTCGGCATTCGGGATGCGCTCGCGCAGTTGGCGGATGAAGTGGCCGTACAGCTCGGGAATCGCGTAGCCGACGGTGTCGGGCAGGTTGATCGTGGTCGCGCCCTCGGCGATCACCGCTTCGATCACGCGGCACAGGAAGTCCGGGTCGGAGCGGTAGCCATCCTCGGGCGAAAACTCGATGTCGCCGCACAGGTTGCGCGCAAAGCGCACCGCCTGCGTCGCCTGCTCCAGCACCTGTTCCGGCGTCATGCGCAGCTTCTTCTCCATGTGCAGCGCACTGGTTGCAATGAAGGTGTGGATGCGGCTGCGCGGCGCCGGCGCCACGGCCTCTGCCGCGCGCGCGATGTCCCGGTCGTTGGCGCGGGCCAGCCCGCAGATCACCGAGTCCTTGATGTGGCTGGCGATGGTGTGCACGGCTTCGAAGTCGCCATGCGACGCCGCCGGGAAGCCGGCCTCGATCACGTCCACCTTCAGCCGCTCCAACTGGCGTGCGATGCGCAGCTTCTCGTCGCGCGTCATCGAGGCGCCGGGCGATTGTTCGCCGTCGCGCAGCGTGGTGTCGAAAATGATCAGTTTGTCAGTCATACAGAGATTTCCTCGACCTTTGTGGCCGTGTCACGCGACTCGCCCAGCGCACGCTGCACGCCACTGAGCACTGCCTTCATCGATGCATTGACCAGGTTGGCGTCCATGCCCACGCCGAACAGTGTGCGCTCTCCGCCCACGCGCAGTTCCAGGTAGGCCACCGCGCGGGCCTCGGCACCGCCGCTCAACGCATGTTCATGGTAATCGAGCACCTCGACCGAAACCCCGGTCGCCGCCTGCACGCCGGCGACAAACGCCGCCAGCGGCCCGTTGCCGCGGCCATGCACCTCGCGCACCTGCCCACCCTGCTGCCACTGGGCGCGCACGCTGACGTCTGCACCCTGCCCGCCCGCGCCCAGTTCCTGCTCCTGGATCTCGACCCGCGCCAGTTGCGCCTGCTCGGGACGGTATTCCTTGGCGAACAATGCCCACAAGTCGTCCGAGCCCAACTCCTTGCCGTCGATGTCCATCACTGCCTGCACCACCTGGCTGAACTCGATCTGCAGCCGGCGCGGCAGTTCCAGCCCGTAATCCGACTCCAGCAAATAGGCAATGCCGCCCTTGCCGGACTGGCTGTTGACGCGGATCACCGCCTCGTAGCTGCGGCCCAGGTCCTTCGGATCCACCGGCAGGTAGGGCATGTCCCAGATCTCGCCGTCCTTGCGGGCGGCAAAGGCCTTCTTGATCGCGTCCTGGTGCGAACCAGAGAACGAGGTGTAGACCAGGTCGCCCACGTACGGATGGCGAGGATGCACCGGCAACTGGTTGCAATGCTCGACCGTGCGGCGGATCGCGTCGATGTCGGAGAAGTCCAGGCCTGGCGACACGCCCTGGGTGTAGAGATTCAGCGCAACGTTGACCAGGTCCAGGTTGCCGGTGCGCTCACCGTTGCCGAACAGGCAGCCTTCGAGGCGGTCGGCGCCAGCCATCAACGCCAACTCGGCGGCCGCCGTCCCGGTGCCGCGGTCATTGTGCGGATGCACCGACAACACGATGGCATCGCGCCGTTCCAGCTGCCGATGCATCCACTCGATCATGTCGGCGAACTGGTTGGGCGTCGAGCATTCGACCGTGGACGGCAGGTTGACGATGCAAGGGCGTGTCGGTGTCGGCGCCCAAGTGGCCGTCACGGCGTCGACGATGCGCTTGCTGAAATGCAGGTCGGTGTTCGAGAACATCTCCGGCGAATACTCGAAGGTCCATTCGGTGCCGGGCTGCCTGGCTGCCATGTCGCGGATCATGGCCGCATGGGTCACGGCCAGGTCGACCACGCCGTCCTCGTCCAGCCCCAGCACCACGCGGCGCATCACTGGCGCCACCGCGTTGTAGAGGTGCACTACCACCTTCTTCGCACCGACAAGCGATTCGAAGGTGCGCGAGATCAGGTGGTCGCGTGCCTGCGTCAGCACCTGGATGGTCACGTCGTCCGGCACCAGGTTCTGCGTGATCAGCAGGCGCACAAAGTCGAAGTCCGCCTGCGAAGCTGACGGGAAGCCCACCTCGATCTGCTTGAAACCGATCTGCACCAGGGTCTGGAACATGCGCAGCTTGCGCGCCGGGTCCATCGGCTCGATCAGCGCCTGGTTGCCGTCCCGCAGGTCCACGCTGCACCACTGGGGCGCCCGCGTCAGCTGGGCATCGGGCCAGCGGCGATCAGGCAGGGCAATGGGGGCGAAAGCGCGGTACTTCTGCTGCGGGTGCTTGAGCATCATGGTGTGCATCCAGGGAGGTGGGCGCAACCAGCAGCACAGAAAACGAGAACGGCCCGCTGCGGTTGCATACGGGCCGTTGGGGTCAGGCGAAACGTGGACGTGACTGGCTGACTAGCGAACCCGTGGTTCCTCTAGGGCTAGTAGCAGTTGGGACATGCCCAGCTGGGCAATGACGTACTCGAAACGCATGGGGCTGGAATCTAACAGGTTTTGCTAGTGATGCAAACCGCGTTCATCCGGCTCGTCGGTGCTGGTGGAGATCACGCTCGCCGGCCGACCCTTCGCCTTTCGCCACGCATAGATCGCATAGCCAGAGAGTCCGTAGATGCAGAAGACACCAAAAAGCACGCGAGCTGGATCGAGCGCCGCCACGCCAATCGCCAGCATGATCGCAACCAGCACGATGAAGGGCACCGAGCGACGCCGGTCGAAGACCTTGAAACTGTAGAAGGGCGCGTTCGTCACCATCGAAAGCCCGGCAAACAGCGTGATGCCATAAGCCGCCCAGCCCACCCAGCTGCCGGGCTGGACCCGCTGGCTGTCGGCGCCGTCCACCACGCTCCAGATCAGGCCGATCACCAGCGCCGCTGCGGCCGGGCTGGGCAGCCCCTGGAAGAAGCGCTTGTCGACCACGCCGATGTTGACGTTGAAGCGTGCCAGGCGAAGTGCAGCGCCAGCGATGTAGACGAAGGCCGGGATCCAGCCCGGCTTGCCCATGTCCTTCAGCGCCCACATGTAGACGATCAGGGCCGGCGCAGCACCAAAGGCCACCATGTCCGACAGGCTGTCCATCTGCTCGCCGAAGGCAGACTGCGTATTGGTCATGCGCGCCACGCGGCCATCGAGGCTGTCGAGAATGGCGGCAGCGAAGATGGCGACGCAGGCGAGCTCGAACCGGCCGGCAATCGCCATGACGATGGCGTAGAAAGCAGAGAACAACGCACCGAGGGTGATGGCGTTGGGCAGGGCATAAATGCCCTTGCGACGAGGGCGGACGTTCAAGCCAGGCTCGTCGTCCTCAAGAGTTTCAGGCGTCATGGCGGGCAGGATAGCTCAGGCCAAAAGAAAGGCCGCATCCAGCGGGATGCGGCCTTGGCTGGCAGGGCCTTGAGGCGCGATCAGTTGCGCGACTTGTCGACCAGCTTGTTGGCCTTGATCCAGGGCATCATCGCGCGCAGCTTGTCGCCGACGACCTCGATCTGGTGCTCCTCGGTCAGGCGGCGGCGCGAGATCAGCGTCGGCGCGCCGGCCTTGTTTTCCAGGATGAAGCTCTTGGCGTATTCGCCGGTCTGGATGTCCTTCAGCACCTGCTTCATGACCTGCTTGGTCTCGGAGGTCACGACGCGCGGGCCGGTGACGTACTCGCCGTATTCGGCGTTGTTCGAGATCGAGTAGTTCATGTTGGCGATGCCGCCTTCATAGATCAGGTCGACGATCAGCTTGAGCTCGTGCAGGCACTCGAAGTAGGCCATTTCCGGCGCGTAGCCGGCTTCCACCAGCGTCTCGAAACCCGCCTTGATCAGCTCGACGGTGCCGCCACACAGCACCGCTTGTTCGCCGAACAGGTCGGTTTCGGTTTCTTCGCGGAAGTTGGTTTCGATGATGCCGGCCTTGCCGCCGCCATTGGCCGCGGCATAGCTCAGTGCCAGGTCGCGCGCCTTGCCGGACTTGTCGGCGTAGATCGCGATCAGGTGCGGCACGCCGCCACCTTGCACGTAGGTCCCACGCACCGTGTGGCCAGGCGCCTTCGGAGCGACCATCCACACGTCCAGGTCGGCGCGCGGCACGACCTGGCCGTAGTGCACGTTGAAGCCATGCGCGAAGACCAGCGAAGCGCCTTCGCGGATGTTCGGCTCGACGTCCTTCTTGTAGACCTCGGCGATCTGCTCGTCCGGCAGCAGGATCATCACCACGTCGGCGCCCTTGACCGCATCGGCGACCTCGGCCACTTTCAGGCCCGCCTTTTCGACCTTGGACCACGACGCGCCACCGCGGCGCAAGCCGACGGTGATCTTGCAGCCGCTGTCGTTCAGGTTCTGGGCGTGCGCATGGCCTTGCGAGCCATAGCCGATGATCGCGACGTTCTTGCCCTTGATCAGCGAGATGTCGGCGTCCTTGTCGTAGTAAACCTTCATGGTCTTCTCCAGAAAAATTCGGTTGTGATTGCGGGGGCTTTACCAAGCGGCTGCCGCGGAACTGGCTTTGCCAGGCCGCCGCAGCGCCCCCTTGAGGGGGAGCGCCGAAGGCGCTCAGGGGTGGTGGGGGTCAAACTCTGAGGATGCGCTCGCCGCGGCCGATGCCGCTGGAGCCAGTGCGAACCGTCTCCAGGATCGCGGTGCGGTCCAGGCCTTCGATGAAGGCATCCAGCTTGCCGGCGTCGCCGGTCAGCTCGATGGTGTAGCTCTTCTCGGTCACGTCGATGATGCGGCCGCGGAAGATGTCGGCCATGCGCTTCATCTCTTCGCGCTCCTTGCCGACGGCACGCACCTTGATCAGCATCAGTTCACGCTCGGTGTACTGGCCTTCGGTGAGGTCGACCACCTTGACCACGTCGACCAGCCGGTTCAGGTGCTTGGTGATCTGCTCGATCACCTCGTCCGAGCCGGTCGTGACGATGGTCATGCGCGACAGCGACGGGTCTTCCGTCGGGGCGACGGTGAGGCTCTCGATGTTGTAGCCGCGGGCGGAGAACAAGGCCACCACGCGCGACAAGGCGCCGGGCTCGTTTTCGAGCAGCACGGCGATGATGTGTTTCATTGCGGATCTCCTGACGCGCTCTTCAGCCAGCCGGCGGTAACCGGAAGGCCTTGGCCACGTCTGTCGAATCGTTGAGAAAAGTTGGTCCGACGAACCTGAAGGGAACGGCCGAACCGGAGGAACCGAGATCAGATCCCGAGGTGTCACCAGCCTTCAGCGGGGCGCGGCGAATGCTGCGGTAACAGCACCCGTCCGGCCCGCCTCGTGCTGGTCACAAGTCCTCGGAGCCCAGCAGCATCTCGGAAATGCCCTTGCCCGTCTGCACCATCGGCCAGACGTTTTCGGTCGGGTCGGTGCGCACGTCCAGGAACACGGTGCGGTCCTTCAGCCGGATCAGCTCCTTCAGCGCCGGCTCCACCTCGGAAGGCTTCTCGATCTTGATGCCGACATGGCCATAGGCCTCAGCCAGCTTCACGAAGTCCGGCAGCGCGTCCATGTAGCTGTGCGAGTAGCGGCCTTCGTAGTCCAGTTCCTGCCACTGCCGCACCATGCCCAGGTAGCGGTTGTTCAGCGAGATCACCTTGACCGGCGTCTTGTACTGCTGGCAGGTCGAGAGTTCCTGGATGTTCATCTGGATCGAGCCTTCACCGGTGATGCAGAACACGTCCGCATTCGGCTTGGCCAGCTTGATGCCCATCGCATACGGCAGGCCCACGCCCATCGTGCCCAGGCCGCCGGAGTTGATCCAGCGGCGCGGCTCGTCGAAGCGGTAGTACTGCGCGGCCCACATCTGGTGCTGGCCGACATCGGAGGTCACGTAGCAGTCGGTGCCGCGGGTCATTTCCCACAGCGCCTCGACCACCTGCTGCGGCTTGATCACATCCGGGCTGCGGCGGTAGGCCAGGCATTCCTTGCGGCGCCATTCATTGATCTGGCTCCACCACTGGGAGATCACCGAGGTATCGGGCTTTTGCTGCGCTTCGCGGATCTGGGCGATCAGCTCCTGCAGCACGTCCTTGACGTCACCGACGATCGGGATGTCGACCTTGACGCGCTTGGAGATCGACGAGGGGTCGATGTCGATGTGGATGATCTTGCGCTCGACCGAGGCGAAGTGCTTCGGGTTGCCGATCACCCGGTCGTCGAAACGCGCGCCCACCGCCAGCAGGACGTCGCAGTTCTGCATCGTCATGTTGGCTTCGTAGGTGCCGTGCATGCCCAGCATGCCGAGGAACTTCGGGTCGGACGCAGAGGTGGCGCCCAGGCCCATCAGCGTGTTGGTGACCGGGTAGCCCAGCAGGTCGCACAGCTGGCGCAACTCGGCCGTGGCCTCGCCCAGGATCACGCCGCCGCCGGTGTAGATGTAAGGGCGGCGCGCCTGCAGCAGCAGTTGCACCGCCTTGCGGATCTGGCCGCCATGGCCCTTCTTGACCGGGTTGTAGGACCGCATTTCCACCTGCTCGGGGTAGTGGAAAGGCGCGGTCTTCAGCGAAACGTCCTTCGGGATGTCCACCACGACCGGGCCGGGACGGCCGGTGCGGGCGATGTGGAATGCCTTTTTGAGCGTCAGCGCCAGGTCGCGCACGTCCTTCACCAGGAAGTTGTGCTTGACGATGGGCCGGGTGATGCCGACGGTGTCGCATTCCTGGAAGGCGTCCAGGCCGATGGCAGGCGTGGGCACCTGTCCGGTGATGATCACCATCGGGATCGAGTCCATGTAGGCGGTGGCGATGCCGGTCACGGCATTCGTCACCCCCGGACCCGAGGTCACCAGCGCCACGCCGACATCGCCAGTGGCGCGGGCATAGCCGTCCGCCGCGTGAATGGCCGCCTGTTCATGGCGCACCAGCACGTGCTGGATGGTGTCTTGCTGGTACAGCGCGTCGTAGATGTAAAGCACTGACCCGCCCGGGTAGCCCCACATGTACTTGACGTTCTCGGCCTGCAGGCAGCGCACGAGGATCTGCGACCCGTTGAGTTCCTTGCCATTGGCGCCATTCGAGGCGGCAGAGGACGGGGCAGCAAAAGAGGAGGAGGGAGAGGAAGAATTCTGGGAGCGACCCTCAGCAGGGGCGCCACGCTTGACTTCCGCGGCAGACACGTTCATTTCGAACCTCTGTGAATTTCTCTGACGAAAAACCTTCGGTGCCCCTCCTCGCATCCTCGTGAGACGGATTTGGGACCTGCGCGATCAACAATTGCTGCACCCGCGGTCGGGGCAGCCTGAGACCAAGTCGCACCAAGTGCGAAGGCGCATTATTGCACTGTTGAAGCGGCGCTCACCCGGCAACCCCGGGGAAGACAAGGTGCAGTGACATAATCCCACGTCCTCAGACGGGTGCCCCAGCACGCCCTCCGCAGCCTTGGCCTCCGACAAAGAACTCTCAGATTTCCTCAAGAGCGTCGAAAAGCGCGCCTTCAAGCGCACGGTCTATACCGTGCGAGATGAAGACGCTGCGTTGGACATCGTGCAGGACGCCATGATCCGGCTGGCGGAGAAATACGCCGACCGTCCGCCCGCCGAATTGCCGCTGGTGTTCCAGCGCATCCTGTCCAACGCCACGATGGACTGGTTCCGCCGCCGCAAGGTGCGCAGTGCGGTGATGACCAACATGTCGGACTTCGAGGGCCACGGCGAAGACGGCGATTTCGACCTGCTCGAAATGCTGGAAACCGTCGAGGGCAGCCTGGGCTCGGAAAGCGCCGCCGACACCGTCGGCAGGGAACAGATCTTGCACCAGATCGAGCTGGAAGTCGCGCAGTTGCCAGGCCGTCAACGAGAGGCCTTCCTGTTGCGTTACTGGGAGGAAATGGACGTCGCGGAAACCGCGAGCGTGATGGGTTGCTCCGAAGGGAGCGTGAAAACCCACTGCTCGCGCGCCGTGCATGCACTGGCCAAATCTTTGAAAGCCAAGGGAATAACGCTGTGAAGACCCCTTCTTCCCGCCCTGCCGAACAGCACCGCGAGAGCGCTGGCATTGAAGCCCGCTTCGGGCTGCGTGTCACCGCGGCGCTCAGCGAGCGTGCACAAGGCACGCCGGCACATGACATCGACACCCGCTTGCGTTTCGCCCGCGAGCAGGCACTGGCGCGCGCCATGGCCAGCCGCAAGCTGCAGACGCAAGCTCAAACGCAAGCCGCCAGCACCACGGTGCTGGTCGGCAAGTCCGCCCGCGGCGGCGCCGGCCTGCTGGGCGGCCACTCGCCCTGGCTGTTCCGCTTTGCGTCCGCCCTGCCGCTGGTGCTGCTGTTGGCGGGCGTGGTGCAGATCGACAGCTGGCATGACCGTGCACAGGTCGTGGCCACGGCCGACCTTGACACCGCCTTGCTGAGCGACGACCTGCCGCCCGACGCCTACAGCGACCCCGGCTTTGCCGAGTTCGTGAAGACCAATCGGCACAACTGACAGCCGGCGCCGTCCGGCTGCCGCGCCTGTGCAGTTGCCGACGGCCTCGGCCCGTGCGCCCAGCCTGCCCTGTCTTTTTCGCCATTTTTTTCGAACCCCGCTGAGCAGTTCCAAGCCGAGATGCCCGTGACCCACCCCGCCTCCCCGAACCGGCCTTTGTGGCGCGCTGCGCTGCTGGCCGCCCTGTTGTGCCTGTCGCCCTGGGTGGTGCAGGCGCAGCCGGACGAGGGCAGCAGCAGTGGCGGCCCGAGCTGGAACAGCCTAAGCAGTTCGCAGCGCAACGTGCTGGCGCCGCTGGGCAAGAACTGGAACCAGCTGCCGGCCGAAAACCGCGCCAAGTGGATGGAAGTCGCCTCGCGCTTCCCGAAGATGTCGCCCCAGCAGCAAGAGCGTATCCAGCAGCGAATGGGCGAATGGTCGAACATGAGCCCGCAGCAGCGCAGTGCCGCGCGACAGAACTACCAGCAATCCAAGCAGATTTCCCCCGGCGACAGGCGTGCCAACTGGGAGGCCTACCAGGCTTTGCCCAGCGAGGAACGCGAAGCGCTGGCTGCACGCCGCTCGGCTGCCGGCAACCCGCCCACCGCGCCCGCCGCCACCGGCGCTCGGTCACTGCGCATGGCCCCGGTGGACGCGCAGGTGCCGAAGTCCAACATCGTCAATGCGCGGCCGGATGGCCCGACGCAGCACCCGATCAGCCCGTCCACCGTGCAGGGCAGCACCGGCGGCGCGACCACTTCGCTGGTCACGCGCAGCCCTGCGCCGCCGGCTCACCAGCAGGTGGGCCAGCCCAAGATCAACACCCGGCCGGACCAGGTCGACCGCGCCACGCTGCTGCCCAAGCGCGGACCCGGTGGGGGCCCACAGCGCGGCCGAAACGGCGGCAACGGCGACGGCCGCTAAACTGAGGCGACCCGCGGCCACCCCTGGCCGCAGCCCAGCCCGCCGCCGTGACCCCTGCTCCCCCCTCCCCCGTTTCCTCGCCGCCCGCGCCCGCTGCCGCCGCAGCAGCCGCCGCGCTGCAGACACCTTCGGTGATGCGCCGGCTGGCCGCCTTCACTTATGAAGGCGTGCTGCTGTTCGGCGTGCTGATGCTGGCGGGCTGGCTGTACTCGACCCTGACGCAGATGAAGGACGCCCGCATCGGCGTCACCGGGCTGCAGTTGTTCCTGCTGGTGGTGTTGGCCATCTACTTCGTCTGGTTCTGGAGCCATGGCGGCCAGACCGTGGCGATGCGGGCCTGGCACGTCCGGCTGGTCGACGGCCAGGGCCGTCCGGTCGGCCAAACCCGGGCGCTGGGACGTTTCGTGCTCGCCTGGTTGTGGTTTGCACCGGCCCTGGCCACGGCGCACTTCGCCGGGCTGCATGGCCCGGCCATCTTCGGCGTGCTGCTGGCCGGCGTGCTGGGCTATGCGGCACTTGCCCGGCTGCATCCGCAGCGCCAGTTCTGGCATGACGCGGTCTGCGGCACGCGGCTCATCACCTGGCGGCCCCAGCGGCCGGTCGCCAAGGCCGAGGCGACATCTTCTTCAACAGCCTGAGCAGCGGCGGCCCTGCGGTACGCTTGAGGCCATGACGACTGTCGCCACCCGCCCGTTTTCAGTTTGCGTCTACTGCGGCTCGCGCCACGGCAGTGACCCGGCGTTCACCGAAGCCGCCCGCACGCTGGGCCGCCTGATCGCCGAACGCGGCTGGCGGCTGGTCTATGGCGGCGGCCGCGTGGGCCTGATGGGCGAAGTGGCGGACGCCGCATTGGCGGCCGGCGGCTCGGTGCTGGGTGTCATCCCGCAGCGGCTGGAGGCGCGCGAGGTGGGCCACACGGGACTGACCGAACTGGTCGTCGTGCCCACCATGCATGCCCGCAAGCAGGCCATGGCAGAAGCGGCAGATGCCTTCATCGCGCTGCCCGGCGGCCTGGGCACGCTGGAAGAGTTGTTCGAAGTCTGGACCTGGCGCCACCTGGGCTACCACGACCAACCCATCGGCCTTTTGAACGTAGGCGGCTTCTACGACCTGCTGCTGGGCTTTCTTCAGCAGACCGAAGCCAGCGGCTTTGTCGATGCTGGCCAGCAGGCGCTGCTGCAGGTACAGGCCGATCCGCAGGCCCTGCTGAGTCAGATCGCCGCAGCCAGTGTCATCAGCACGCGGCGCGAAGACTTCAGCCGCATCTGAAACCTGCGCCAGCGGGGCGCGGCAGGCGCGGTGTCAGACCGCCGATTCGTCGGTCTCGCCGGTGCGGATGCGCACGACCTGCTCGATCGCCGTGACGAAGATCTTGCCGTCGCCGATCTTGCCGGTCTTGGCGGCCTTGACGATGGCCTCGATGCTGCGATCCACATCCACGTCCTTGACCACCACCTCGACCTTGACCTTGGGCAGGAAGTCGACCACGTACTCGGCGCCGCGGTACAGCTCGGTGTGGCCCTTCTGGCGGCCAAAACCCTTTACCTCGGTGACGGTCAGCCCCGACACGCCCACCTCGGCCAAGGCCTCCCGAACCTCTTCGAGCTTGAACGGTTTGATGATGGCGGTGATCTGCTTCATGACCTTCTCCATGGTGCCAACGCCGAATGGCGAATGCTGGGCTTGATTTAAGCATGGAACCCTGCGCGCAAGTCCGGCGGGTGACCCGCAGGGAATAGGACTTACGCCTAAGATCCGGCGCACATGTACTGGTTCTTCCCGCCCCAAGCCAGCCTGCGGAGGCACCCGCCCGAATGAGCGCCCGGATGAATGACTACACGCTGGCGATCCACACCGATCCCGCCGAGCTCGATGCCCCCGCCTGGGACGCCTTGCTGGCCCGCCAGGCCCAGCCCACGCCGTTCATGCGCCATGCCTACCTGGCAGCGCTGCAGCAGTCCGGCAGCGCCACCGAAGCCAGCGGCTGGGCGCCGCTGTGGCTGGGGCTGTCGCGTGGAGGCGAACTGGTCGGTGCCACCATCGCCTTCCTGAAGAGCCATTCGTATGGCGAGTACGTCTTCGACTGGGCCTGGGCCGACGCCTACCAGCGCCACGGGCTGGACTACTACCCCAAGCTGCTGACGGCCGTGCCCTTCACCCCCGTGCCCGGCAGCCGGCTGCTGGCGGCCGACGCACCGGCACGCAAGGCGCTGCTGGCCGCATTGCGCCAGCTGGCCGAAGCGCAGCAGCTGTCCTCCGCCCATTTGCTGTTCCTGGACGCAGACGAACAGGCCGCCGCCCGCGCCGCCGGCTGGATGCTGCGCAGCGGCGTGCAGTTCCACTGGGAAAACCGCGTCGGGCCAGACGGGCCGTTTGCCGACTTCGCCGAATTCCTGGCCAGCCTGCAGCGCGAGAAGCGCAAGAAGATCCAGCAGGAGCGCCGCCGCGTGGCCGAGGCGGGCGTCTCGTTCCGCACGCTGGAAGGCGCGCAGATCACCGAAGCCGACTGGGACTTCTTCTACCGCTGCTACCAGCAGACCTACGCCGAGCACCACTCCACGCCCTACCTGACGCGCGACTTCTTCCGCCGCATGGCCACGACCATGTCGTCGCACTGGCTGCTGTTCATCGCCGAGCGCGAAGGCCAGCCGATTGCCGCGTCGCTGCTGGCCATCGACCGCGCCAGCCGCAGCGCCTGGGGCCGCTACTGGGGCGCGGCGGTGCATGTGCCGCAGCTGCACTTCGAGGCCTGCTACTACCAGCCGCTGCAGTGGTGCATTGCCCAGGGCTTTGCGCGCTTCGAGGGCGGCGCGCAGGGCGAACACAAGATGGCACGCGGCCTGCTGCCGGTGGCCACCGCCTCGGCGCACTGGCTGGCGCACCCTCAATTCTCAGCGGCGGTGGAAGACTTCCTGGCCCGTGAGACCGAAGGCATGGGCGCCTACATGGACGAGTTGCGCGAGCGCGACCCGTTCAAGGCTCCTCGTCCAGTTGCTCCTGAATGATCTCGGCGCTGTCCTTGCCGGCTTGCACGCCGCGGCGCGCCTTCTGCGCCAGCAGGATGTAGGTCTCGCGCAGCCGGTCCAGCTCGGCCTCGTCCAGCTGTTCCAGGTCGATCATCGCGTTGTTGGCCTCCTTGACGGCGCGGATCAGCTCGTCGAGCTTGATCTGCATCGCCTCGCCGTCGCGGTTCTGCGTGTTCTGAATCAGGAACACCATCAGGAAGGTGACGATGGTGGTGCTGGTGTTGATGATCAGCTGCCAGGTGTCGCTGAAGCCGAACATCGGCCCGCACAAGGCCCAAAGCACGATGATCGTGACAGCGCCGACAAAAGTCAGCGGCTGGCCGGCTGCCCGCGAAGTCTTGTTGGCGAAGTGCTGGAAGACGGTGGAGAGGCTCATGGCAATGCATGCGCTGCAAGCAGCGCCCAGGTGAACAACAGGAAGGGGCGGGCTCAGCCTGCAAGTGCTGCTTGCGGCCGCGCCCCGATTGTCGCGGCCGGCACAGCCGCCGCAGGCGCAGGCGCCGGCGGCGGCGGCTCGCCACCCTGCACCACCAGGTGGATGAATTGCAGCTTGGCCACGGCCAGGTGCGGCAGCACGAAGGGGTAGAAGTCGTGCTGGCCCATGCTGCGCGACATCTCGTTGATCACCGCTGTCAGCTCCACCCACGCATTCAGGAAGCCGAGGAAAGCCTCGGCCCCCGGATGCGCTGGCTGCCACAGCGACTCCTGCGTCCACGGGTCGGCTTCCAGCTCGACCTCGTCGGCGTCGATGCCGAAGCTCAAAGCGGTGTCCACCGTGTCCACCATGTGCAGGTAGTGGGCCCAGGTCTCGGCCCAGTCCTCCCACGGATGGGTGCTGGCATAAGCGCTGACAAAGCGCTGCGGCCAGTCCGCCGGCGGACCTTGCTCGTAGTTGGCCTTCAGCGCGGCCGTGTAGTCCAGCCGCTCGTCGCCGAACAGTGCGCGAAAGTGCGGCAGCCAGCCGCTGCCGTCCACCAGCAGGTCCCAGTAGTAATGGCCGATCTCGTGGCGGAAGTGACCCAGCAGCGTGCGGTAAGGCTCGCGCATCTCGGCACGCACCTGCTCGCGCCGCACGTCGTCGGCTTCCTCGATGTTCAGCGTGATCACGCCGTGGTCATGCCCGGTCATCACCGGCGGACCGTCCGGCGCGCGGCCCAGGAAGTCGAAGGCAATGCCGCGGTCCGGATCCTCGGTCTTGGGCACCACCGGCAGGCCAAGCGCGATCAGCTGCGAGACCAGGCGCCGCTTGGCCAGTTCCACATGCGCCCAGCGCCCCTGGTTTTCCGGCTGAGACAGGTCGGGAATCGTGCGGTTCAGCCGGCATGCGGCGCACATCATCGGCGGTGGCACCTGGGGTTCGGCGTCGGCGGATTCGGCTTCGGGATGCGCGACGACAGGCAACGCAGGCGCAAGTTCCTGCGCGGCACCTGGCGACGCTTCGGCCGCAGGCGACGCCTGCATCGGCAGCAACCAGTTGCAGCCCGCGGCCGAGCGGAAGTTGGCGCAGCGCCGGTACAGCGTGGACTGTTCGTCGACGCCAAAGCGGCGCCAGGCGATGCCGTCTTCCGTCAGCGCCAGCGGCAGCACCTGCGCGCAGGCCGGGTCATAGCCCAGCGGGGTGTGGCAGTACAGGCACTCGCTGTTGCGGAAAAAGACCGGCCGGCCGCATTGGCAGCGGTAGGCGCGCCGGGTGGTTGGCCGCTTGAACGGCTTCCAGGCGTTTTTCAGCCTGTCGGTCATGCTGTCGAAATGCGTGGCCATGGTGGTGCTCCTCATCACGAGGATGCTGCCCGCTGCCGGCCACGCGTCTTGTCAGCCGCCGCCGCTTTCTGGCGGCGGCCGACGGCGCCTCGTCCTCACTGGCCCTTGAAGTCCCCGGCCACGCCGAGCAAGAGGCGTTCGGCCTGAACATGGCGGCGCCAGACCTCGCTGACCTGCGCGGCCGTGACGCCGGCAATCGCCTTGTCCAGCGCCTCGGACTGGGCCTGGGTGCGGCCCAGGTAGAGATTGCTGGCCAGGCCGGCTGCCAGTGCGCCATCCTGGGCACGCGCCAGGCGGCGCGCGTTCAGCAGGCCTTGCTGGGCCTGGGCCACCTCGGCGGCGCTGAAGCCCTCGGCCAGCGCGCGGTCGAACTCCTGCTTGAAGGCGGCCTCCACCTTGGCGCGGTTCTGCGGCGCAAAGATCGCAAAGCCGTAGAAGGTCGAGTTGGCGTTCAGCGGGTCCAGCGCCAGACCGCTGCCCACGCTGTAGCTCAGCCCTTCGGCCTCACGGATGTGCTTCCACAGCCGCGAGTTGCCGCCCTGGCCGAAGATGAAGTTGGCCACGCGCAGCGCTGCTTCATCGGCATCGCCGTCCTTGACCGGCAGCGACAGCAAGGCGTAGAGCGAAGCGTTCTGCTTGTCCGGCGTCTCGAAGACCATGCGCTCGCCCTTGCGCGGCACCAGCGGGTCCGGCACGCGCTGGAAGGCCTGCTGCGCCTGCCAGCCGCCCAGCGCCTTCTCCAGCGCCGCCTTCACCGCAACCTCGTCCATCGCGCCGACCGCGGCGAACTCGGCGTTGCCCGCGCCAACGAAACGCTGGTGGAAGGCCTTCACCTGCGCCAGCGTCAGCGCGCGCAGGTCTTCGGCCTGCTCGTCGAAGCTCTCGCTGTAGCGCACGTCGCCCCGCGGATACGGGTTGCCGCGGCGCGACAGCTCGGTGCTGAGGATGGCCTGCGGCTCCTTGCGCTGGGTTTCCAGGCTGGCCAGGCTTTGCTGGCGCAGCTCCTCCAGCGCCGCGGCCGGGAAGGCCGGCTGGCGCAACAGCTCGCCCATCAGCGCGATCACCGCGGGCAGGTTGTCCTTGGGCGAGACGATGCGCGCCTGCAACCGGGTCGGCCCGCCGCTGAAGGCCAGCTCGGCCTTCAGCGCGGTCAGGCGGTCCTGGATCTGCTGGCGGCTCAGCGTGGCGCTGCCCTTGTCCAGCAGCGCGGCCATCATCTCGGCCGCGTCGGACTGGCCCTTCAACGAGGCCTCGTCGCCCAGGTGCAGCGCCAGCGTGGCGTTGACCAGATCACCGCGCGTGCCCTTGGGCAGCAGCGCGAGCTTCAGGCCGGGGGCGATCTGGCTGTAGTGCGTGCGGGCCTCGATGTTGGCCGGCGTGGCGTCAAAGGCCTCGGCCTGCGGCAGCTCGGCCACCGGGTGGTAGTCCTTGAACTGGTCCGCCACGGCAACGGCCTGCGGCGCCGGCGGGCGCTGCGGGTGATCGTCGGGCAGGTAAATGCCCAGCGTCCGGTTGTCGCGCAGCAGGCGCTGGGCGCCCACGCGGTTGATGTCCGCCAGCGTCACCGCCTTGATGCGGTCGCGCTGCAGGAAGAACATGCGCCAATCGCCCAGCGCCACGCTTTCCGACAAGGCCACGCCCACGCTCTCCGGGTTCGCAAAGCGCAGCTCCCAGCTCTTCAGCCAGCGGCCGCGGGCACGCTCCAGTTCTTCTGCGGTGACGGGTTCCGTGCCCACCGATTCCAGCGTCGCCAGCAGCTTGTCACGTGTCGGCTCCCAGGCCTGGCCGGGCGAGAGCTTGGCCTGGAACTCGATGAAGCCCGGGTCGAACAGCTGGGCCATGTCGAACTCCACCGCTGCAGCCAGGCCGGTCGTCACCAGGCGCTGGTGCAGCCGGCCGCCGGGCACGTCGCCCATCACCGAGCCCAGCAGCGTCATGGCCGCGCTGTCCGGGTGCGCGCCGGGCATCACCGGGTAGGCCGCATTCAGAAGCGGCGTGCCGCCCTGGCGGCGCAGCACCACGCTGCGCTCGCCTTCCTGCACCGGGTCCAGCGTATACAGCTTGGGCAGCACCCGCGTCGGCTTGGGCGTCTTGGCAAAAGCCTGCTGTATCCAGGCCAAGGTTTGCTTGGCGTCGAACTTGCCGGCGACGATCAGCGTCGCGTTGTCCGGCTGGTAGTACTGGCGATAGAAGGCCTGCAGGCGGGGAATGTCGACGTTCTCCACGTCCGTCCGGGCGCCAATCGTGCTCTTGCCGTAGTTGTGCCACTCGTACATGGCGGACACCACCTTCTGCTCCAGGATGCTGGACGGATCGTTCTCGCTGCGCTCCATCTCGTTGCGCACCACCGTCATTTCGGTGTCCAGGTCCTTGCGGGCGATGAAGCTGTTGACCATCGCGTCGGCCTGCCAGTCCAGGAACCAGCGCAGCGTGTCGTCATTGGCGGTGAAGCTGGCGAAGTAGTTGGTGCGGTCCAGCCAGGTGCTGCCATTGGCCCGCAGCCCGCGCTTGCTGAACTCGGCCCACACGGCGGGGTGCGTCGGCGTGCCCTTGAACATCAGGTGTTCCAGCAAATGCGCCATGCCGGTCTCGCCGTAGTTCTCCTGGCGCGAGCCGACGTGGTAGGTCAGGTTCACCGTGGTGGTCGGCTTGGCATCGTCGGGTGCCAGCAGCACCTGCAAGCCGTTGGGCAGGCGGAATTCGGTGATGCCTTCGACCTTGGTCACAGGGACCAGTGGCCCGGCGACCGCAGCGGCGACCGCGGCCTTGGGGGCCGGTGCAGGCGCCGCCGCCTGAGCGCCGGTCGCAGCCAGCAAGGTGACACAGGCCCAGGCCAGGGCCGAAGGTGCGAAGGAACGCAGTGAACGCAGGGAAAGGCGACGCGACATCGACAGGAATCTCCAGATGCAGGCAGGGCAGCGCGCTGCGGACACGAAAAAGCCGCCTCGGGGGCGGCTCTGTCTGCTGTGCCCACGCCTGCCTGCCGCGGTTGGCGGCCGACGGGCATGCGCGCCCGAAGCGGGCGACGTTAACTCAGCTTGGTAAAGGCCTCGGGCATCAGGCCTTCTGGCTGTCCGCCCATTGCTTCTGGCCGTGCACGATCTCGGCCTTGGCGGCTTCCGGGCCTTCCCAGCCCTGGACCTTCACCCACTTGTTCGGTTCCAGGTCCTTGTAGTGCTCGAAGAAGTGCTGGATGGCCTTCAGGCGCATCTGGTTGATGTCCTCCGGCTTTTGCCAGTGGGTGTAGATCGGCAGCACCTTGTCGATGGGCACGGCCAGCAGCTTGGCGTCGCCGCCGGCTTCGTCTTCCATCTTCAGCACGCCGATGGGCCGGCAGGTGACGACCACGCCAGGCGTCAGCGGGTACGGGGTGATGACCAGCACGTCCACCGGGTCGCCGTCGTCCGACAGCGTCTGCGGCACATAGCCGTAGTTGCACGGGTAGTGCATCGCGGTGGTCATGAAGCGGTCGACAAAGATCGCGCCGGTTTCCTTGTCCACTTCGTACTTGATCGGGTCGGCATTCATCGGGATCTCGATGATCACGTTGAACTGGTCGGGCGCCTTGGCACCAGCGGTCACTTTCTGCAGGCTCATGATTTGTCTCGAAGGGAGTGGGGAAATTCGGCGGTTGAAGCAGTGCCCAACGCTCGGCGGGATAACCCGTATTCTAAGGAGCCGACTTGCCCGCCCCTGACGGACACCGGCTTTCGCAGGCGCTGGGTACCACCGCAGGTAAACACCATGCCGGCCCGCCGCCCTTCCCCTTAGCATCGCCCGGCGACCCGGGATGTGTCCCGACGCGGGCCTCGGACCCGGGCGCAGATCCTCAATGTTGGTGCGTGCCCCCAGGGCCGGGCTACGCCCAGCCCGCCCCCCGCGGGGGGGGTCAGAAAACTTGGGGCGGCCCGGCGTTTTCTTGGTCTGAGAGCGGAAGGAGACTTGGATGTCCAACACCGTGGCGCTTCACATAGCGCTGGCCTGTGGCCTGCTGGCCGTGATCTACGGGTTTGTCCAGCGAGGCTGGATTCTCAGACAGGACGCCGGCAACCCGCGCATGCAGGAGATCGCCGCCGCGGTGCAGCAAGGTGCTGCCGCCTACCTGGCAAGGCAGTACAAGACGATTGCCGTCGTCGGCGTGGTGCTGGCCATCCTGATCGCCATCTTCCTCGGGCCGCTTACAGCGGGCGGCTTCGTCGTCGGCGCGGTGCTCTCGGGCGCCTGCGGCTTCATCGGCATGAATGTCTCGGTGCGGGCCAACGTGCGCACCGCGCAGGCCGCCACGCTGGGCATCGGCCCGGCCCTCAAAGTCGCCTTCCGCGGCGGCGCCATCACCGGCATGCTGGTGGTCGGCCTGGGGCTGCTGGGCGTGGGCATCTTCCTGATGGTCATCACCGGCAACCTGAGCACCGCCCCGGATGTGCTCAGCGCAACGCTCAAGCCCTTGCTTGGCCTGGCCTTCGGCTCCTCGCTGATCTCCATCTTCGCGCGGCTGGGCGGCGGCATCTTCACCAAGGGCGCGGACGTGGGCGCCGACCTGGTCGGCAAGGTCGAGGCCGGCATCCCGGAGGACGACCCGCGCAACCCGGCGGTGATCGCCGACAACGTGGGTGACAACGTCGGCGACTGCGCCGGCATGGCCGCCGACCTGTTCGAGACCTACGCAGTGACGCTGATCGCCACCATGTCGCTGGGCGCGCTGGTGGTGGCCACGGCCCCGATGGCCGCTGTCGTCTACCCGCTGCTGCTGGGCGGCGTGTCCATCGTTGCCTCCATCATCGGCTGCAGCGTGGTCAAGGCCTCGCCCGGCATGAAGAACGTGATGCCGGCGCTGTACCGCGGGCTGGCCGTGGCCGGCATCCTGTCGCTGGTGGCGTTCTACTTCGTCACCACCATGTTCATGCCGGCCGACGCGCTGGGCGCCAACACCCACATGCGCCTGTTCGGCGCCTGCGCGGTGGGCCTGGTGCTGACCGCCGCGCTGGTCTGGATCACCGAGTTCTACACCGGCACGCAGTACAAGCCGGTACAGCACATCGCGCAAGCCTCCACCACCGGCCACGGCACCAACATCATTGCCGGCCTGGGCGTGTCCATGCGCTCCACCGCCTGGCCGGTATTCTTCGTCTGCCTGGCCATCCTGTTCGCCTACCAGTTGGCGGGGCTGTACGGCATTGCCACCGCCGCAACCTCCATGCTGAGCATGGCCGGCATCGTCGTCGCGCTGGACGCCTACGGCCCGATCACCGACAACGCCGGCGGCATTGCCGAGATGGCCGACATGCCCGAAAGCGTGCGCGCGGTGACCGACCCGCTGGACGCCGTGGGCAACACCACCAAGGCCGTCACCAAGGGCTACGCCATCGGCTCGGCCGGCCTGGCCGCGCTGGTGCTGTTCGCCGACTACACCCACTCGCTGGAAGGCCGCGGCCTGCATGTCAGCTTCGACCTCAGCGACCCGCGGGTCATCGTCGGCCTGTTCATCGGCGGGCTGATTCCCTACCTGTTCGGCGCGATGGCCATGGAAGCCGTGGGCCGCGCAGCGGGTGCGGTGGTCGTCGAGGTGCGGCGGCAGTTCAAGGAGATCAAGGGCATCATGGAAGGCACGGCCAAGCCGGAATACGGCCGCGCGGTGGACATGCTGACCACCGCGGCGATCAAGGAAATGATCGTGCCTTCGCTGCTGCCGGTGGTCGTGCCGGTGGTCGTTGGCATGGCGCTGGGCCCGGCCGCCCTGGGCGGGCTGCTGATGGGCACCATCGTCACCGGCCTGTTCGTCGCCATTTCGATGTGCACCGGCGGCGGCGCCTGGGACAACGCCAAGAAGTACATCGAGGACGGCCACCATGGCGGCAAAGGCAGCGAAGCGCACAAGGCGGCCGTCACCGGCGACACCGTGGGCGACCCGTACAAGGACACCGCCGGCCCGGCCATCAACCCGCTGATCAAGATCATCAACATCGTCGCACTGTTGATCGTCCCGTTACTTTGATCTCCGTGATGAGTGCCTGACATCACGCCAGGCCCGTCCCTGGGCGCGACGCCGGCCCCGGTCGGCGCTATCCTGGGCGCCGATGCAGATCACCTGGCTGACCGACGACATGCCGTTTCCTTCCACCGCGCGAGCGCTGGGGGAAGACAGCGACGCCCCTGGCCTCTTGGCCGCGGGCGGCGGGCTGTCGCCGGAGCGGCTGTGCGAGGCCTACCGTCACGGCATCTTTCCCTGGTATGCCCCCGGCCAGCCGGTGCTGTGGTGGAGCACCAGCCCGCGCATGGTGCTGCCGGCGGCAGAGTTCAAGCTTTCGCGCTCACTGCGCAAGACGCTGCAGCGCTTTGTCACCACGCCGGGTTGCGAAATCCGTTTCGACCATGACTTCCGAGCGGTCATACAGGCCTGCGCGACCACTCCGCGAGACGGCCAGCCCGGCACCTGGATCGTGCCCGAGATGATAGAGGCCTACATCCGGCTGCACCGCCTGGGCGTGGCCCACAGCGTCGAGACCTGGATCGACGGCCGGCTGGTCGGCGGGCTCTACTGCCTGAACCTGGGCCGCATGGTGTACGGCGAATCGATGTTTGCCCACCGCACCGACGCTTCCAAGATCGCGCTGGCCGCGCTGGTCGCCTTCTGCCGCGCCGAGCAGGTTCGCCTGATCGACTGCCAGCAGGACACCAGCCACCTGGCCAGCCTGGGCGCGCGGCCGGTGCCGCGGGCCGAGTTCGAAGCCCATCTCGCCGCCACCGTGGCGGCACCCGAGCCGCCGCGCTGGGCCTATGATCCGCAGCATTGGCGCCTGCTGGGACTGGCCGAACCGTCGGCCAGGGAGCCGTCGCCCCCCTCCGGCCTCGCCGCGCCTGCCTCTCCCGCACCGTGACGCATCCGAAAGAGCTCCCGTTCACGTCGCTGCAGTTCTATGCAACGGCACCTTACGACTGCAGCTACCTGCCCGACCGGCAGGCCCGCTCGCAGGTGGCCACCCCCGGCCACCTGATCCACGCCGAGACCTACTCCGCGCTGGTCGCCAACGGCTTCCGGCGCAGCGGCCTGTTCACCTACCGGCCCTACTGCGACAGTTGCCGCGCCTGCCAGCCCATGCGCGTGCCGGTGGCCAGCTTCGTTCCCACGCGCAGCCAGCGCCGCGCCTGGGCGCGCCACGGCCACCTGCAAAGCCGGGTGCTGCGGCTGGGTTTCGTGGCCGAGCACTACGAGCTGTACCTGCGCTACCAGGCCGGCCGGCACGCCGGTGGCGGCATGGACCAGGACAGCGTGGACCAGTACACCCAGTTCCTGCTGCAGAGCCGCGTCAACTCGCGCATGATCGAATTCCGCGAGCCCAACCTCGACGGCAAGGGCCCCGGCCTGCTGCGCATGGTCTCCATCGTCGACATCCTGTCCGACGGCCTGTCGGCCGTCTACACCTTCTACGATCCGGATGAGAAAGCCAGCTACGGCACCTATGGCGTGATGTGGCAGATCGAGCAGACCAGGCAGCTCAAGCTGCGCCATGTCTACCTGGGCTACTGGATCGCCGAGAGCCCGAAGATGGCCTACAAGGTGCAGTTCAAGCCCTACCAGCTGCTGCAGGACGGCGTCTGGCAGGACGCGGACTGACTCGCACGGGCCGGGCGCCGCAACCGGTGCCGTGCAGGCCGCCGTGCAGTTCGTCATCGCCATGCCACGCTTCGTCCCCCGGCACCGGCGGCCTGTCGCAAGCCGGTCCGGCGCTCGCCGGCGTCACCTAGCATGCCGGGCATCGCAGCGGCACGGCCTGTGCCGCCGCGCACCATCCACGTCTTGATGAAGGGCCCACCCCATGACCTCCCGCCGCTTCCTGCTTTCGCTTTCCGCCGCGACCGCTGCAGGCCTGCCACTGTCGCTGTTGGCACCCGCCACCGCGCACGCCATCGACATCAGCTTCGGCAACAGCACCAAGGTCCAGGGCTCGGGCAAGATGGTCGATGAAGTGCGCAACGTCGGCGGCTTCACCCGGCTGCGGCTGGAAGGCAGCATGAACGTGGTCGCCAAGCCTGGCGCGAGCCAGAAGGTCACCGTGCATGCGGACGACAACATCCTGCCGCTGATCGTCACCTCGGTGGAAGGCGACACGCTGGTCCTGACCTACAAGCCCCACACCAGCATCAGCACCAACGGCGTGACCCGCATCACCGTCGAGTTCACCCAGCTCACCGCTGTGGACTCCCGCGGCAGCGGCGACGTCAGCATCGAAGCCATCAAGGGCGACAAGTTCCAACTCAACCTGGCCGGCTCCGGCGACGTGAAGCTGCGCAATGCCGAGCTCGGCAAGCTGAGCACCAACCTCGCGGGCTCGGGTGACGTTTCACTGCAAGGCCGCGCCGCGGACTTCGACGTCAACATCGCCGGCTCCGGCGACGTCAACGCCCTCGACCTGCAAGCCCGCAACGTCAAGGCCAACATCGCCGGCAGCGGCGACGCCCGCGTCAACGCCAGCGACACGCTGAACGGCCAGATCGTCGGCTCCGGCGACATCAGCTACACCGGCAACCCCAAGGTCAGCCGCAGCGTGGTGGGTTCGGGCGAAGTTCGCCCGGCAAAGTAGGCAATGCCCATGAGACGGCCCCGGGCGCTGGGCTGACTCATCTCGCGGCAGGCGCGGGCGCCGCGGCTTCGGCTATCGTGCGCGGCGCATCTCCACTGTGCTCACGCCATGCCGAACCTTTCCGCGTCCCCTTCCTGGCTGCTCGCTGCAGCGCTTTCCGCTTTCGCGGCTGCCCCGGTCCACGCGAGGCCTGCCGATTCGGCGCCCGCAGCCGCAACGGTAGTCGCCGCGCCGCGCATCAGCAAGATCCAGATCCCCGGCGACCCGCGCTTTGTTGCCGTCGCCCGCGACGTGCTGCTGGTGCAGGCCGCCTACACGCCGGACTTCGCGTCCCAGTCCGGCCTGGTCGACGACGCCTTGCGCCTGCCCTCCTTCGCGCCGCAACACATCGCGGCGCTGACCAAGCGCCTGCGAGCGGACATGGCCCGGCTGCGCGCCCTGCCCTGGCGTCAGTGGCCGGTGGACCAGCAGATCGACCTGCGCTGGGTGTATGCCAATGCCGAGCGCATGGACCGCGAGCTCAACGTCGAGCGCCTGTACCTGCACCGCCCGGGCGCCTGGCTGGAAACCACGGCCAACAGCTACCTGGCCATCCTCACCTACGCACCAGGCCGCAGCGATGCGCTGAGCGCCATCGCCGGGCAAATCCCCGCGCTGGTCCGCGAAATGAGCGCGCTGTGCCGGCCCACGCAGGTGGACGCCGAGGTTGCCCAAGGCCTGCTGGACGGGATGATCGCCATGCTGAAGGCCAGGCCAGTGCCACAGGGCGACGCGGCCATCGCCGCGCTCAGCGCCTACCGCCGCGAACTGGAACGCAGCCACCTCGACCAGCCCTATGCCGTCATTGGGGCCGAGAACTACGCCTGGCGCCTGAAGCACGCCAGCCTGCTGCCCTGGGACCCGGCCGCGCTGCTGGCACTGGCCGAGCAGAAGCTGGCCACGGCCGACGCAGAGATGGCCAAGCTCAAGCCGCAGTTGCCACCGCCCGGGCCGCTGCCGCCCGAGCTGAAGCAGCAGGCCACCGCGCTCAACCAGGCCGCCATCCTGGCGCTGCACGACCAGATCCAGCTGCAGAACCTGGCCGCGATTCAGGCGGCCGGCTTTGTCACCGTGCCGGCGGGCGTGGGCCCCGTGCGCACCCGCGTCACACCTGACGCGATGGTGCCGCTGACCGGCGATGGCGGCAGCATGAACCCGCCGCCGCCCTTCATCGACGACACGGTCGGCTGGTGGAACATCGGCCACTTCAACCCCGCCATGTCGCAGGAAGAGCGCGAGCGCAATGTGCGCGGCCTGGTGCTGTTCAAGGAGACCGGCATGGGGCCGTATGCGGTACACGAAGGCGTGCCCGGCCATCACCTGCAGCTCAGCATCGCCCGGCTGAACCCGAATCCGCTGCGCAACCTGTTCCAGGATGCCGTGCAGAACGAAGGCTGGGCCTTGTATGCCGAGCAGGAAATGTGGGAGCAAGGCGGCCTGGGCAACTCGCTGGCCGCGCAATACAACGTGCTGCGCAGCGACCGCTTCCGCATCCGCCGCGTGGTCTACGACGTCAACATCGAAACCGGCAAATGGCCGCTGCAGCAAGGCGCCGACTGGAAGGACGAAGCCCAGCCCGGCAAGGGCGAGATCGACCCCGAGCTCAAGCGCAGCGTCAACTGGCCAGCGCAGCTGATCTGCTACTTCGCCGGCAAGCAGCAGATCCTGGCGCTAAAGGCCGACTACAAGAAAAAGCTCGGCGCGCAGTACTCCGAGCGCCGTTTCCACGACGAACTGCTGGCCATGGGCTCCATTCCCTACGTCTTCGCCCGCACCAAGATGCTGGGCGAGCCGGTGCCCGGCTTCTGACCGGAAAGCAAAACGGGCCGGGGCAGTTCAACTGCCACCCGGCCCGCTGAGCGCCATGCAACATGCGCTCTGTGGAAACAAGCCGCTCAGCGCAGCTTGAACTGAGCGACCACGCCGGCCAGGCTGCCGGCCTGCTCGCGCAGGCTTTCGGCGGCCGCGGCCGACTGTTCCACCAGCGCCGCGTTCTGCTGCGTCATCTGGTCCAGCTGCGTCACCGAGGTGTTGACCTGGCCAATGCCCTCGCTCTGCTCGCGCGCGGCGGCGGTGATCTCGCCAATGATGTCGGTCACCCGCTTCACGCTGGCGACGATGTCGTTCATCGTGCTGCCCGCGTCCTGCACCAGGCGCGAACCGGCTTCCACCCGGTCCACGCTGCTGCCGATCAAGGCCTTGATCTCGCGCGCCGCCTCGGCCGAGCGCTGCGCCAGCGAACGCACTTCGCTCGCCACCACTGCAAAACCGCGGCCCTGCTCACCGGCACGCGCAGCCTCCACCGCGGCATTCAGCGCCAGGATGTTGGTCTGGAAGGCAATGCCATCGATGGTGCCGATGATGTCGGCAATCTTGCGCGAGCTGTGCTGGATCTCGTCCATGGTGGACACCACCTGCGCCACGACCGCGCCACCGCGCTGGGCCACTTCGGCGGCGGACGTGGCGAGCTGGTTGGCCGTGTAGGCCGACTCGGCCGACTGCTTCACCGTGCCGGTCAGCTGTTCCATCGAGCTGGCCGTCTGCTGCAGGTTGGAAGCCGTCTGCTCGGTGCGCATGCTCAGGTCGGCATTGCCGGTGGCAATCTCGGTCGACGCCGTGCCGATGCTGTCGGTCGACGCCCGCACATTGCCCACCACCCGCGCCAGCTCGCCGTTCATGTGCTGCAGCGCGCGCATCAGTTCACCGAATTCGTCGCCACGGCGGTCATCGATCTGCTGCGTCAGGTCGCCCGCCGCAATCGCCTGAGACACCTCGATGGCGCGCCGCAGCGGCAGCCGGATCGAGCCCACCAGCCGGTGGATCGCAAACAGCGACAGCAGGCCCACCACCAGGGCGCCAATGCTGCCTTCCACGACGATGCGCCGCTGGACGGCATCCGCATCCGCCAGCGCCTGCTCGCCCTTCTTGCGCTGCAGGTCCACGAACTGCTCGATGCTGGCCAGGTAGGTCAGCGTTGCCGGCGCGTACTCGGCCTTGAGCATCGCGGCAACGCCTTCCTTGTCGCCCGCAGCGCCCAGGTCACCGGTCTTCTTGCTTGCCGCCACCAGCGCCTTGCCGTTGGCGCCAATCGTCTTCAGCAAAGCCTGGTCTTCCGGCGTCTGCGCCTGCTTGGCCAGGCCTTCGCGCAGCTTGGCGATGCGCGGTGCGTCATTCGCCAGGTTGTCCTTGAACAGCTCACGCAAGGCCGGGTCACCACTCACCGAAACAGCCATGCCCCGCGCCACCGCTGCCTCGGTCAAGCCCTTCCACAGCACCGACTTGGCGATCATGTCGTGGGTGTCGGCCAGCGCCGCCACGGAAGCCCGCCGCACCTGCTCGGCGCGCCAAAGCGTCAGCCCCGCAATCGACAGCACGGCCACCAGCAGCAGCAGAATCGTCGCCCACAACTTGCGCGACACGGAGACATTGTTCAAGTTCATCGCCTACATCCTTGTTTGGTACCGCACGGCACACAGCCGTCGGCATGCCGGGTATCGACATTGCACCGTGCCGCTGCATGGGTCCAAACCCCGACAAGCGAGGCTAAATCCGCACATCTGCGAAGCCTGGCGCGTCGTGCGACGACCGAGACACGGGGTTCGTCAACAAGGGGACGGAAACGGCTGCTACATCACCTTCACGTGACGCGCATTTCCCGACGGATCAGTTGCTGAACCAGTTCACCCAGCGCAGGCCCGGCACATCGGCGAAGTCCTTGGCGTTGCGGGTGACCAGCGTGCAGCCCTGCGCAATGGCCACAGATGCGATCTGCGCGTCTGCAAACGGCAGCACCCTGCCACGGGCCGCGCTTTCAGCGCGCAGCTGTGCATGGATCATGGCTGCCGCCTCGTCGTACGGCAGCTTGGGCAGCGTGCCGCAGACCCGTTGCAGAAAGGCCAGCAGCCTGGCCTTGCGCGCACCTTCCGGCAAGCGCAGCAAGCCGTAGTTCAGTTCATGCCAGACAGGTGCCGGCAGCGCCAGCTCCGATTGGTGTTGCTGGAACAGTCGCTCGACCTGCGGCTCCGGATGAGACCGGGCCAGTTCCGAGATGACGTTGGCATCGAGCAGCCAAAGAATGGCTGGGGACGGCTCACGGCTCAGCGCCACAGTCATGCGCCTTCGGCCTTGCCCAAGCCCGCGTCAGCCGGCCATTCGAATGGTGCACGGCCACCGTTCTCGTCCGCCTCGCGAAGATTCGCAAACGGGTCGTCCGCATGATCTTGCTGAGCGAGCTCGGCTGCGTGTTCACTGCGCCACGCCTGCAGCGCTGCCCAGGGGCCCGGCGCGACGTCACCAGTGGTCAGCCGGCGGTACTGCGCCACCGACATCAAGACCCCGGCCGGCTCACCCCGCCGCGAGATGTAGATCGGCTCCTCGCGCACCTCCAGCTCACGCAAGGTTTCGGCCAGATGTGCGCGAATTTCGCTGTAGGGAATGCTGTCCATCGGGCGCTCTCCTGAATACGTACAACTCAATTGTACAACTCAAGGCAAAGGCGCTTTCCCGCCCGTGATCCTCACAATCGCGGCGCCAACGCCAAGATGTTCCCTCGCTGTCCTTGGAGCAGGCCGCCCTCGCGCCGCCCGCGGTAGGGGCACCTTGAGAGCTGCGTTCGCCTGGTATGTTGCAGTCCTCCGCCCGTCCACCAGGCCTGGGACGGGCCTACCCGGCCGCTGTCCCTCAGAAGGAGGATTGCCCGCGGGCGACCGGCGGACCACCATCGCCCCGCTGCGCGGCTGTCCCGCGCCGGGAGAACCGCCCCATGTCCACACCATTGACCCACGGCCAGCGCATTGGCCTGGCCAGCCTGATCTACGCCGTGCTGGTGGCCTGCATGATGGCGGTGGTCTGGAAGAGCGGGTTGCAGCCCGGCCAGGCGAAGCCCCGCGTCAACGAGATGCTGTCGTTCGAGCGGCTGCCGTCGCCCTCGTGCGACGAGATCGAGACCGGCAAGCTGGTGCTGAAGGTCGAAGGCATGGACACCGGCCTGCGCGCGGTTGGCTGCCAGGACGGGCCCAAGCCCGTCGCCACCTTCTGGTTCCACCACGGCGACAACAAGCTGCCCGCCGAAGCTGACCAGGCCGTGTGGACCGTGATCCTCGGCCAGCCGCTGAGCGCAGTGAAAGACGGCCGCACGCTGGGCTACGAGCTGGTGCAGACCAACGAGGACGGCAAGACCGCCCACCTCTCGCCCCGCGGCCGGCAATTCAGCTTCGCCATCTTCGCCTGGTGGTCGCCCGTGGCCTTCGCCATCGTGGCCTACGTCTGGGCGCTGCTGATCTACCTTGCCCGCTTCTCCGCCCTGCTGCGGGACGGCGCGGTGCCCAGCACGCCGCTGGCCAGCCGCACCTTCAGCCTGGCCAAGACACAGATGGCCTGGTGGTTCGCCATCGTCTTCGCGTCCTTCGTGTTCCTCTGGCTGGTGACCGGCGAGATGCCGGTGATCAGCGGCCAGGCGCTTTCACTGATGGGCATCTCCAGCGCCACCACGCTGGCCTCGGTCGGCGTCTCGGCCGACCGCAAGGCCGACGCCGGCAACTCCGGCGTGTTCTTCCATGACTTGCTGAGCGACGCCAACGGCCTGACCATCCACCGGCTGCAGATGCTGGTGATGACGGTCGCCCTGGGCCTGATGTTCCTGATCCACGTTGGCACCCGGCTGACCATGCCGGAGCTGGACCCGTCCATCCTCACGCTGATGGGCCTGAGCGCCGGCACCTACGTGGGCCTGAAACTGCCGGAGGCGCAGCAAGGGTCCACTCCGCCGCCGACCGCACCGCCGCCGAGCCCGCCGCCACCCGCGGTGGACGGCCAGCCGGGCTGAGCGCCCGTCAGCCTTGGTTCACGGCCTGCAGCAGCAGCGAGCCGTCCTCGTCCACCGCCACGCTCAGCTGGGTGTAGCCGCCCACCACCGGGTGCGGCGTCTGCATCGGCGTGGCATGCGTGGTGCCAATCACCATCACCGAGGCGCCCGCCGCCTCCGCTGCCGCAATGCCTGCCGGCGCATCTTCCCAGACCAGGCAGTCACTCGCCGCCACGCCCAGCAGCTTTGCCGCCTGCAGGAAACAATCCGGGGCCGGCTTGCCATTGGCCACGTCATCCCCGGTGACGATCACCGCCGGCAGCGGCAGCCCCGCGGCCCGCACCCGGCGCAGCGCCAGCGCCCGCGGCGCCGAAGTCACCAGCGCCCAGCGATCAGGCGGCAATGCGGCCAGGAACGCCTGCGCGCCGGGAATCTCGATCAGCCCAACCACATCGTCCAGTTCCGCCTGCAGGATGGCCTCGGCCTCCAGGTCCACGTCCATGCCCGGCGTCTGCCAGTCCCGCACCGTGTCGATGGCGCGCCGGCCGTGCAGCGTGTGCCCCACTGCCACTGGATCCAGCCCATGCTTCAAGGCCCACTGGCCCCACACGCGGTTGACCACCGCAATGCTGTTGAGCAGCGTGCCGTCCATGTCGAACAGGAAGGCCGCGAACTTGGTTTGCGTCAGTGTCGAAATCACCCAGGGCATCCGGTGAGTGGAAACCCGGCATCTTAGAGGCAGGACAATCCCGGCCAGACCCAGCAGACCCGACAGGCCCTTTCATGAAACTCGCAGTGGATGTTCACCTTGACGGCACCGGTGGCCAGGCCGCGGCCGTGGCGTTTGACGAATGGGGTGCGGCCGAAGCGGAGCGTACCTTCGTGACTCGCGTGGCGGCGCTGGACAAGCCGGCGAAAGGCGAGCCGGACTTGCGCGAGCTGCATGCCATCCTGGAGCTGCTGCGCCAGCATGCGCTGCAGCCCGAGGTGATCCTGATCGACGGCTTTGTGTTCCTGGACGCCCAGGACACGCCTGGCCTGGGCCAGCGGCTTTACCAGGCGCTGGGCGGGCGGGCGGCGGTGGTCGGGCTGTCGAAGACGGCCATGGCCGACACGCCAGCGCAGTTCGAGCTGTACCGCGAGGAAGAGGCCAAGCCGCTGATCATCACCAGCGTGGGGCTGGACCTTGGCTCGGCCAAGGCGCGGGTGCGGGCCATGCACGGCAGGCGCCGCGTGCCCACGCTGATGAAGCTGGTGGCCAGGCTGGCCAAGGGCAGCGCGGAAGCTTGAAGCTGCGCGCCCTCGGCAGGGACTCAGCGCGCGGTGGGTGCGCCGTTGCCCATCTTCCAGTCGTTGCACTGGAAGTAGCCTTTTTCGGTGAAGAAGTCGGCCAGGCTGCCGTCGCCGTGCACCATGGTGCCGCTGGTGCAGACCAGCACCGCCGAGGAGTTGGACTCCTCCTTCAGCCGGTTGCCCGCGTTCATGGAGTCCGCGGTGAACCGGCTCAGCGGGAACAGCAGCGACAGCACGCCCGCAGCCACCGCGAGGATGACGATGGCCCGGCGAAGCTCGCTGCGGGATTCATTGCCGGCATGGGGATGCCGGCGGTCGTAGGTGCGGGTAGAAGATGGCATGGCGTCTGGCAGCGTCTGTTGAAGGGCTGTGAGGCGGCAAAGGACCGATCAAAACTGCAAACCGGCAAGCTGCATCGGATCAGCCCCGCTCATCGGCACAAGGGCGACCGACTGAAGTCCTTTCTGAAGCCCCCGAATGTAAAAAATGGCCTGTCGGCGCTGGCCCACCATTTGCCTTGATTTCGCAGGCCCGGCCCCGACGTGGCAAGCTGCGCCCACGCCTTGCCCACTGGTGCTGTGACCTCTCCTCACGACTTCCACCCCGCCGTCCAGGCCTGGTTCGACCAGACCTTCCCTGCGCCCACGCCCGCGCAGGCGGCCGCATGGCCGGCCATCCAGCGCGGGCAGCACACCCTCGTGGCCGCGCCCACCGGTTCCGGCAAGACGCTCACCGCCTTCCTCGCCGCGCTGGACGATCTGGTGCGCCGGGGTTTGGCCAACCATGGCCTGCCAGACGAATGCGCCGTCGTCTACGTCTCGCCGCTGAAGGCGCTGTCCAACGACATCCGGCTGAACCTCGAAGCGCCGCTGGCCGGCATCCGAAAACAGCTGACAAAGCTCGGCCTGCCGGACGTCAACATCCGCACCGCCGTGCGCACCGGCGACACGCCCGCCACCGAGCGCCAGCAGGCGCTGCGCCGGCCGCCGCATGTCTTCGTCACCACGCCCGAATCGCTCTACGTGCTGATGGGTTCGGCCTCGGGCCGCAAGCTGCTGGGCACGGTGCGCACGGTGATCGTCGACGAGATCCATGCGCTGGCCGCGAGCAAGCGCGGTAGCCACCTGGCGCTGACGCTGGAGCGGCTGCAGGCGCTGTGCAACGCCTCGCTGGTGCGCATCGGCCTGTCGGCCACGCAAAAGCCGATCGACGAGGTCGCCCGCTTTCTCACCGGCGGCAAACCCTGCGAGATCATCGACATCGGCTACACCCGCCAGCGCGACCTGGCGCTGGAACTGCCGCCCACGCCGCTCAGCGTCGTCATGTCCACGGACCAGTGGGACCAGGTCTACGACCGCATCCAGCAACTCGTTGCCACGCACCGCACAACCCTGGTTTTCGTCAACACCCGGCGCATGGCCGAGCGCGCCGCGCGCCACCTGGGCGAGCGGCTTGGCAAGGAAGCGGTGGCCGCGCACCACGGCAGCCTGTCCAAGGAAGCCCGGCTGCTGGCCGAGCAGCGCCTGAAGGCCGGCGAGCTGCAGGTGCTGGTGGCCACGGCCTCGCTGGAACTGGGGCTGGACATTGGCGACGTGGACCTGGTCTGCCAGCTCGGCTCGCCGCGCGCCATCGCCAGCTTCCTGCAGCGGGCAGGCCGCGCCGGCCACCACGTGGGCGGCGTACCCAAGGCCCGGCTGTTCCCGCAGTCGCGCGACGAATTGGTGGAATGCGCCGCGCTGCTGGACGCCGTGAATCGCGGCGAGCTGGATGCCCTGCACGTGCTGCCTGCGCCGCTGGACGTGCTGGCCCAGCAGATCATTGCCGAGGTGGCCTGCCAGGAATGGCATGAAGACGCGCTGTTCGAGCTGGTGCGCCGCGCCTGGCCTTACCGGGACCTCACTCGCGAGCGCTTCAACGAAGTCGTGCGCATGGTCTCCGAAGGCTTCACCACCCGCCAGGGCCCGCGCGCCGGCTATGTGCACCGTGACGCCGTGCACCACCAGCTGCGCGAGCGCAAGGGTGCGCGCATGACGGCCCTCACCTCCGGCGGCACCATCCCCGAGTCCGGCGACTACACCGTGGTGCTGGAACCGCAGGCCGACAAGATCGGCAGCGTCAACGAAGACTTCGCGGTCGAGAGCATTGCCGGCGATGTGTTCCAGCTCGGCAACACCAGCTACCGCATCCTGCGTGTGCAGCCCGGCGTGGTGCGGGTGGAAGACGCGCAGGGCGCCGCGCCCAACATCCCGTTCTGGCTCGGCGAGGCGCCCGGCCGCACAGCCGAACTCTCGTTTGCCGTCTCCCGCCTGCGGGCCGACTTCGAGCGCCAATGGCTGGCCGGCACGCCGGAAGAAGCCGTCACCTGGGCGCGGGACACACTGGCGCTGGACGATGCTGCCGCGCGCCAATTGGTGGACTACCTGGGCCGCAGCCTGGAAGCGCTCGGCGTGCTGCCCACCCAGCAGCGCGTGGTGATGGAGCGCTTCTTCGACGAGAGCGGCGGCATGCAGCTGCTGATCCACTCGCCGCGCGGCAGCCGGCTCAACCGCGCCTGGGGCCTGGCGCTGCGCAAGCGCTTCTGCCGCCAGTTCAACTTCGAGCTGCAGGCCGCGGCGACCGAAGATGCCATCGTGCTGTCCCTCTCCACCAGCCACAGCTTCCCGCTCGAAGAAGTGGCGCGCTACCTGAACAGCAAGACGGCCCTGCATGTGCTCACGCAGGCGCTGCTGGACGCGCCGCTGTTCGGCGTGCGCTGGCGCTGGAACGCCACTACAGCCCTCGCGCTGCCGCGCATGCGCGGTGGCCGCAAGGTCGCGCCGCAGCTGCAGCGCATGAAGTCCGAAGACCTGCTGGCGGCGGTCTTCCCGGACCAGGTCGCCTGCCTGGAAAACATCGTCGGCGAACGCGAGATCCCCGACCATCCCCTCGTCGCCCAGACGCTGGACGACTGCCTGCACGAAGCCATGGACGCCGAAGGCTGGCTGGCCGTGCTGCGCCAGCTCGAAGCCGGCGAGCTGGAAGTCATTGCGCGCGACCTGACCGGCCCTTCGCCGCTGGCCGCCGAAGCGCTGAACGCCAAGCCTTACGCCTTCCTGGACGACGCCCCGCTGGAAGAGCGCCGCACGCAAGCCGTGCAGAACCGCCGCTACAGCGACCCCGAAAGCGCAGACGACCTGGGCCGGCTGTCGCCCGAAGCAATAGAAGCCGTGCGCGACGAGGCCTGGCCCCGCGCCCGCGACGCCGACGAAATGCACGAGGCCCTCAACGCGCTCGGCCTGATCAGCGACAGCGAGGCCGCCGCCAACCCCGGATGGCCAGGCTGGCTCGCCGCACTGGCCCGCGCCAGCCGCGCCACGCGCCTGTCCAACGGCTTGTGGACAGCCGCCGAACGGCTGGCCGAGGCGCAGGCGCTGTACTCCGAAGCCACGCTGCATCCGCCACTGAAAGCGCTACCTGAATACGCCACCACAGGCCCGCGCGAAGACATTCTGCGCGAACTGGCGCGCGCCCGCCTCGGCGGCCTGGGCCCGGTCACGCAGGCCACGCTGGCGGCCAGCCTGCAACTGCAGCCCGGCGAGGTCGAAAACGCGCTGCTGCGGCTGCAAAGCGAAGGCTCGGTGATGCAGGGGAGATTCACGCCTGGCACCTTGGAAGTGGAATGGTGCGAGCGGCACTTGCTGGCCCGAATTCATCGCTACACGCTCAAGCGCCTGCGCCAGGAGATCGAGCCGGTCGAGCCGCGGGACTTCGCGCGCTTCCTGTTCGACTGGCAGCAGGTCGGCCCAGCCCACCAGGTCGAAGGTCCCGAGGCGCTGCCCGCGGTGCTGGCCCAGCTCGAAGGCTATGAAGCGCCGGCCGGCCAATGGGAAGCCGAGATCCTGCCGGCCCGCGTGCGGGACTACAGCAGCACCTGGCTGGACGACCTTTGCACCGCAGGTCGCACCACCTGGACCCGCCTGCGCCCCACCGCGACGAGCGGCGGCAAAGGCGGCAGCGTCAGCGGCTCGCTGCTCAGCACGCCGATCCTGCTGCTGCCGCGCCGCAGCGCAGCGCAATGGGCACGCATCGCCCCGGCGCCCACCGAAGACGCCGCGCTCGGCGCCCGTGCACAGCGCCTGGCCGACCACCTCGCCAGCCACGGCGCGTCGTTCTTCGACGAAATGCAGCAAGGCACCCGCCTGCTGCAAAGCGAGCTGGAAGACGCGCTGGCCGAACTCGTGGTGCGTGGCCGCGCCAGCTGCGACAGCTTCGCCGGCCTGCGCGCGCTGATGGTGCCCCCGTCCAAGCGCCCGTCCGCGCACGCCGGCAGCCGCTCGCGCCACCACGCGCCGCGCCGGCCGCTGTTCGGCATCGAGGACGCCGGCCGCTGGTCGCTGGTGCGCACCCGGTCCGAAGCCGGATCCACGCCATCAACCGAAGACCTGGAACACGTTGTCAAGACCCTGCTGCGCCGCTACGGCGTCATCGCCTGGCGCCTGCTGGAGCGCGAGCCCGCGTGGCTGCCGCCCTGGCGCGACCTGGTGCGCGTCTGCCGCCGGCTGGAGGCGCGCGGCGAGTTGCGCGGCGGCCGTTTCATCGCTGGCGTCTCGGGCGAACAGTTCGCACTGCCAGAAGCCGTGGCCCGCATGCGCGAAGTGCGCCGACAGCCGCCAGGCAACGCATGGATTTGCCTCGCAGCGACCGATCCTGCGAATCTGCTGGGCACGCTGCTGCCCGGGCCCAAGCTGCCGCGCACGGCGGGCAGCCGGGTGCTCTACCGCGATGGTGTGCCGGTCGCCACGCTGGTTGCCGGCGAAGTGGGGCTGTTGGCGGACCTGCCGGCCGAGGAAATGCAGTTCGCCAAGCGCTCCTTGCTGATGGAGCCGGGCACCCGCCACGGGCTGAGCATGGCCCCTGCAGCGGTGCAGGGCTGACGGGCCCGCGCCTCAGGCCAGCGGAAACCGCAGCTCGACCGACAGCCCACCCAGTAAAGCCGAGCGGGACACGCTGAGCTCGGCGGCCAGCACGCTTGCAATGCGTCGGGTGATGGACCAACCCAGGCCGCTGCCGCTCTGGCCGGTACCAACGACCCGGAAGAATCGTTCGCCCAGGTGTGCCATTTCGGCGTCGCTCATGCCCGGCCCGCTGTCGACCACCGTCACGCTGACACTGCCGGCCAGGTTCCGAACCACCACCCTGACGCGGGCGCCCGCCGGGCTGTATCGAATGGCGTTGTCGACGAGGTTGCGCAGCAGCACTGCCAGCAGCGTCGCGTCGGCATTGACCGGGCAAGCCGCCTGGGCTTCGACCTCGATGGTCTGCTGCCTGTCCAAGGCCAGCGCGGCGACATCGGCCACCACCTCGCGCACCACGGCGCAGGCATCCAGCCGGCCCAGCACCGGCGAGCTGCCGGCTTCAAGCCGGGACAGCGTCAGCAGCTGCGTGACCAGTCTCGTGGCGCGGTCGCAGCCCTGCACGGTCGCCTGCAGCGCATGGGTACGTTCCGCGTCGTCCGATGAAGCCAGTGCCACCTGCGCCTGGGCGCGGATCGCCGCGATGGGGGTGCGCAACTCATGGGCGGCATCGGCGGTGAAGCGGCGCTCCGACGCCATCAGCTCGGCAATGCGCTGGAACAGGCTGTTCAAGGCCGCCAGCATCGGGGCCATCTCGGAGGGCGCCCCATCCACCGTGATCGGCGCCAGTGCCTGCGCCTGCCGCCTGGCCAGCATGCGGCTCAGCACCTGCATGGGCGCAACGCCCTGGCGCACCGCCCACCAGGCCGCCAGCGCGAGCAGGGGGAGCGCAAACAGCATGGGCGTGAGCACGCTGCGCAGCACCGCCCGGAGGATGGCGTTGCGCGACTCGACCTGCTCGCCAACGAAGACCTGCGTGTCTCGTTCACGACCGTAGGTGGCAAAGACCCGCCAGGTCGCACCGCCCATCGCAATCGTGCGGAAGCCCTCTTGAGGACGCTCTTCAGCACTGCCGGCGAGGGCCAGCATCGGCGTGGCCGGCGCGTTGGCAGAGCGCAGCGCCAGCCGGCCTTCATGGAAGACCTGAAACGCGACCTTCGGCGCATAGCGGTGCAACGAAGGGGCGTTGATGCCGTGCTCGTCCTCCTCTGTCTCGGCCGCCTGCTGCGCCACCAGCAGCGCCGCGGCCTGTGCCAGATGGCCGTCCAGCAGTTCATCGAGTTCGTGGCGCACGTCCAGCCAGGTCAGCGCAGCCGCCGCGATCCAGATGCCGGCCACCCCGCCGATCACCATCAGCAACAGCCGGCCCTGCAGCGAACGGGGCAAGTGCAAAAGGGGAAACCGCATCAGGGCCTCGGCAGCTCGCGCGTCAGCACATAACCGACACCGCGCACCGTCTGGATCAGCGCGCTGCCGAGCTTGCGCCGCAGGTGGTGAACATGCACCTCGACCGCGTTGCTCTCGACCTCCTGTCCCCAGCTGTAGAGGTGCTGCGCCAACTGCTCACGCGACAGCACGCGCCCGGCGTTGAGCATCAACGCGTGCAGCAGGTCAAACTCGCGCGCCGAGAGCGGCACGCTCAGGCCGGCCTGCACAACAGAGCGCGCAGCAGGGTCCAGCACGACGTCCTGGGCCGTCAGGCATTCCTGCGGCTGGCCATGCGAGCGCCGCACCAGCGCGCGCAGCCGGGCAGCGAGCTCGTTCAGGTCAACCGGCTTGACCACGTAGTCATCGGCTCCCACGTCGAGCCCGCGGATACGGTCTGGCACGGCATCCCGCGCCGTCAGCACCAGCACCGGCAGCGTGAGGCCGGCCTGCCGGATCGCAGCGAGCACCGCCATGCCGTCCTTCAGCGGCAGGCCGAGGTCCAGCACCGTGGCCGCATAGGGCTGCGCGCGCAACTCGCGTTCTGCCGCGCCACCATCGCGCACCCAGTCGACCTGGAAGCCCAGCTGGCGCAAGCCGGCGCGCAGCCCGTCGCCGAGCAACGGATCGTCTTCGGCTAGCAGGATGCGCATGGTCCGGATTGTCCTCGTCCTGATCTTTCAGTCGTCGTCATCATCGTCGCGGTCATGCCCGGCGGTGAAGCCGGAGGCCGCATCCGGGCCGCCTGCCACTGGCGCGCTTTGCCACTGCAAGGCCCAGAAGCCCAGCACAGCCACCAGCATCAGCACCGCCACGCTGCGCCATGTGCTTCGCACGCCATCTTCCGGGCGCCCCGCCTTGCGCCCGGTCACCATGGCGGCGACCAGGCTCTCACGGTGCATCCAGCTGCCAAGCAGCACACCCACGATGTGGACACCCACCAAGGCCAGCATGGCGTTGGCAGCGCCCTCATGGAGCTCTTCCAGCCACTCACCGCCAATGTCGCTGTAGGTGGCCCAGCCCGTTGCCGTCACCAGCGCAGTCAAGCCCAGCAGCGCCACGATGGCGACCGCGCCCGCCGGGTTGTGCCCCACATGATGCTCGGGCTGGCCGTGTACCAGGCCGCGAAGGTAGCGTGCAACGGCCGCCGGGCCGCGCACGAAGCTCGCAAAGCGCGCGTGGCGGCTGCCAACCAGGCCCCACACGAGGCGGAACACCAGCAATCCGGCCATCGTGTAGCCCAGCGTCACGTGCACCAGGCGCCAGCGTTCGCTCTCCGCTGTCAGGTAGGCCCCGGCGAAGCTGAACACCATCAGCCAATGGAAGACGCGAACCGGCGCGTCCCAGACCAGCACCTTTTGGGCGGGCGCCTCAGCGCGGAATTCGGACCCTGTGTTCATTGAAATCTCCTTGATCGGCACCGGTGTGGCAGGCAGCGCAGTTCGATGCGCTCTTGATGGATGGCCGCTTCCAGACGGCTGCGGGCACTTCGTCGTGCTGGCGCACAAACCAGGCTGAGCGGGTGATGCGGTCCTCAGGCGGCGCCTCCTGCGCGCGGCGTCCGGTCGCAGCGTTTGCGCTCAGCCAGGTGGAAAGCGAGCGCACTACCTCGGGGTCGAGCGAGGCATCGGTGCCGAAGTGATTCGGCAGCCGGGTCATCAGGTGCTGCCAGGACGCCGCTGGCAGCATCCCCGGCGGGTAGGCCACGTGGCAGGCGGCGCACTCTGTCTTGTAGCTGGGCAGCATGGGCGGCGCCGGCGCGCGCCGCTCCTCTTCAGCAGCAGCGCGGCCACACAGGCCAAGGGCCAGGGCAGCCGCCAGCGCCCAGGCGGCAACGGGTGGCGGGACAGCAGGATCGCGGGGCATGGTGGACTTTCGATGCGTCGACATTCGGGGCGGCTCGCTCACGGCTTGAGCGTCATCAGCCAGCTCAGCACGTCGGCCTTCTCGGCCGATGTGCATTCGCGCCCGACGACGTCATTGCAATTGCGGCGGAACCACTTTTCGGTCTTCGCTTGATCAGTGAAGCGCTCGGGGTTGAAGGCCGGCGCCAATGCGCCAATCGGTTTGCCGGTACTGGCGTGCTGGCCAGCCTGGACTGGCACCGCGCCGTGGCAAGAGGCGCAACGCCACTCCCGGCCGTGCGTCACATTGAAAAACTGCTGGCCGCGTGCCGGCTGAGGCGCCGTGCCGGCCTGCGCGCTGTAGGCGCTCAGGATCTCGGCGGGGGTGGCGGCCAGGGCATGAGCCCCCGGCCCGGCGAGGGCGGCCAGCGCGGCCAGGGCCTCCGGCAAGAGGCGAACCCAGTACAAGTGCTTCATGGCAACTCCTTTGTTGCGATGATGGCCAGCGCGTCTTAGCGTTGCCTTAAGGTGTCCTCAAGCTGCGTGCCCGATGATGTGGGTCTGCTCAGTGCGCCCGCCGGCCGCCTTGCGTTGCATCAAGCGACGTCGCAAACGCTGGTGTTGAATGGGTCGGCCCCTTGCTGGCCGCTCGTGAAATGAACTTCAAACAAGACTTCGCCGACGATCCCGAAGACCTGCAGCACACGCCAGCCGAGCGCGCCGCCGCAGGCGCGCGCAGCACCTGGGTCAGCGTGGGGGTCAATCTGATGCTCACGGCCACGCAGGTGACCGTTGGCATCCTGGCCAAATCCCAGGGCCTGGTGGCAGACGGCATCCACTCGCTGTCAGACCTGGTGGCCGACTTCGTGGTGCTGCTGGCCGGCCACCATGCCCAGAAGGACGCCGACGAAGACCACCCCTACGGCCACCAGCGCTTCGAGACCGCGGCCTCGCTGGTGCTGGGTGCGCTGCTGCTGGCGGTGGGCGTGGGCATGCTGTGGTCGGCGTTTCGCAAGCTGGAGCAGCCCGAGCTGGTGCAGCAGGTCCATGTCGTCGCACTCTGGGTGGCCGGCGGCGCGCTGGTGGCCAAGGAGCTGCTGTTTCGCTACATGCTGGCGGTGGCCAAGCGGGTGAAATCCAGCATGCTGGTGGCCAATGCCTGGCATGCCCGCTCAGACGCTGCGTCCTCGCTGGTGGTCGGCATCGGCATTGCCGGCAACCTGGCGGGTTACCCGATTCTTGACCCCATCGCCGCGCTCATCGTCGGCTTCATGGTCGCCAAGATGGGCTGGAGCTTCGCCTGGGATGCGTTGCACGACCTGACGGACCGTGCAGTGGACGAGCAGGAAGTCAGCGCGATCCGGCAGACACTGGCAGCCACGCCCGGCGTGAAAAACGTGCACGACATCCGCACCCGCAAGATGGGCGACATGATCGTGGTGGACGCCCACCTGGAAGTGGATGCGACCCTCAGCGTCGAAGCCGGCCACGACATCGCAGTCGTTGCCCGGCAGCGTGTGCTGCAACGCCACCGCGTGCTGAACCTGATGACCCACGTGGACCCCTGGCGCCGCCCCGACCTGGACCACGCCAAGCTGCCGCCCTCTGCACGCTGAGGGCCGACGCGGCCGAAGCCGCGTGCGTCCGGGTCACCGAAGAGGCGCAGGCGATGTGCATGACCATCGCCCGGTGCTCACTGGCCACGCCCACCGCTGAGGCCGCGGCCTCTCAGCCTCGCCGCGCCTTCTCGATCGCCGCGATGTCGATCTTGCCCATTGTCATCATCGCCTCGAAGGCACGCTTGGCCGCGGCCGGGTCCGGGTCGGTGATCGCGTCCATCAGCACCCGCGGCGTGATCTGCCACGACAGGCCCCACTTGTCCTTGCACCAGCCGCATTCGCTTGCCTTGCCGCCGTTGGACATGATCGCGTTCCACAGCCGGTCCGTCTCCGCCTGGTCGTCCGTCGCGATCTGAAACGAAAACGCCTCGCTGTGCTTCATCGCCGGCCCGCCGTTCAGCCCCAGGCAAGGAATGCCCGCCACGGTGAACTCAACAGTCAACACGTTGCCCTGCTTGCCGGCGGGATAGTCACCCGGCGCGCGGTGCACCGCGGTCACCTTGCTGTCCGGAAAAATCTCGGCGTAGAAGGTGGCCGCATCGAACGCGGCATCGTCGTACCAGAGGCAGATGGTGTTCTTGCTGGCCATGTCGGGTGTCTCCTGCAGGGTTGAGGCGAACAGTATGTCGCCCACCACGGCCGGCCAAGCCATCGTCCAGGATGCTGCCAGGGTCCTTGAAACGAAGACCGACTCAAGAAGCCTGGCCCCCACCGTCCCGGAGCCAATTGACCACGGTCAGCCCTGCCACGCGGGCAAAGTGCCGTTCGTTGTCGGTCACGAGCACGGCGCCCATCGCGAGCGCGTGCGCCGCGATCATTTCGTCGAAGTCTCCGATGGGCGTGCCGGCCAGGCGCAGTTGCGCGCGCAGGCGGCCGTGGGCCTCGGCTGCAGCCTGGTCCCAGGGGGCCGTGGTCGTTGCAGCGAAGAACAGTCCGGCGGCTCGCGCCAGCTTGGTGGCCTGCGGCCGCAAGGCCAGGCCGAAGCAGATTTCGGCGTGCGTGATCGCCGATATGCACCAGGCGGAGCGGTCCAGGTCCTGCAGCTTCGCATCCATCGCGGCAGAACCGCGCATGACGGCGCTCACCGCGTTGGTGTCAAGCATGTAGAGCGTCATGCGCCCTCACCGGCCGGCTCGTCGTCCATGCCGGCGAATGGATCCCGAACCTCCCGGCCCTGTGCCCGCTCTGCCTGCGACAGGAAGCCCTCGGGCACCGTGCCGATCTCTGCCCGCGCCGCGATGAACGCCGCGTAGGGCTCGCGCGGCTGATCGGAGAGCACCACGTCACCGTCAGCGTTGCGGCGCACGTAGACCACATCCCCGGCAAACCGGAACTCGGCTGGCAAGCGGATGGCCTGGCTCCCGCCAGTCATGAAAACGCGCGCCCGCTTGACCATGGCCTGCTCCTCATGAGTCGATGTATGTACATGGTATACCTATACCCCATCAAGAACAACCCTGCTGAGAGAACGCCGCCGCCGTCAAGCATGCGGCGCCAAAGCCGCCACAGCCTCTTCCCTCAGCAGCGGGCCAAGGACCTCGACCAGAGGCGAGCCAGACGCCAGCACATCCGCACACCGCGCACCCAACGATGGCCCGCCAAGCGCGGCGCCAATGTCTGGCGTCGTCGCGCCAAACACCACGCGCGTGATGCCGGCCCAGAACATCGCACCCGAGCACATCGCACACGGCTCGCCGCTGGCGTAGACCGTCGCGCCGCGCAGCGCGTCCGGGCCCAGTTGCGCGGCGGCTTCGCGGATCAGCACGACCTCGGCGTGGCCGGTGCAGTCGCTTGTGGTGACCTGGTTGTTCAGCGCGGTGAGCAGCGTCTGGCCGTCTTTCACGAGGACCGCGCCGAAAGGCATGTCGCCGCGGGCACTGGCCTGGCGGGCGGCGGCGATGGCGCTGCGCAGGTGGACTTCGTCTTGTGCGTGGGACATGGCGGGTCAGATCTCGTCGATGGGCGTGCTGCGGGCTTCTTCGTCGGGCTCGGCAATCGCGAAGCGGTCGCGCGAGCGGGTGTAGAAGCTGGCGCCGAAACGGGCCACGGGAAAATAGTCTTGCAGGCGCACGCGCCAGCGTTCGGTGTCGATCAGGCCCTCGCGGGCGTGCAGCGCCAGCACGCGGCCGAAGAAGACGTGACGGCTCTCGTTGGTGAGCTGCTCGTGCAGCACGCACTCGAAGGCCACCGGCGCCTCGACGATGGTGGGCACGCTCACCGCCTGCGAGGGCTGCAGCGTGAAGCCCACGGCGTCCACCTCGCTGTGCTCGGGCGGCAGCGAATCGCCGCAGGCGTGCATCTGCGCAGCAATGCCCTCATCCGGCAGGTGCACGACGAATTCGCCGTGGCGCAGGATGTTGGCCGCTGTGTCCTTCATGCGCCCTTCCCCGTTCAAGCGGTTCACGCTGACCATCACCAGCGGCGGGTCCTCGCCCACCATGTTGAACATGGAAAACGGCGCGGCATTGACCACCCCGGTGAGGCCCAGCGTGGTGACCAGCGCGATCGGCCGCGGCACGATCAGGCTGGCCATCAGCTTGTAGCGCTGGTAGGCCGTGAGCGCGGTGAAGTCGATGTGCATGGCTTGTGATCTTCCAGGTCTTCAGGGCTGCTTGCCGAGGATGCCGTCGACGTACCAGTTCATGGTCCACAACTCCTTCTCGGCCAGGGCCTGGCCGGCGGCCACGCGCTGCTTGCCGCCCTGGTCCACGATGGGGCCGGTGAAGGGCTGGAATTTGCCCGCCAGGATGGCGGCCTTCTTTTCCTCGAACAGCGCCACGGCTTCCCTGGGCACCGAAGGGCCCAGCGGCGCAAGCTGCACGATGCCTTCTTTCATGCCCCACTTGGTGTCCTCGGACTTCCACTGGCCGGCCAGCTTCTGACGCACCTTGTGCACGTAGTAGACGCCCCAGTTCAGCGTGTTGGCGCTGAGGTGCGCGGTGGGGCCGAAGCGGGTCATGTCGGAGTCCTGGCCGAAGGCCCACACGCCCTTGCTTTGCGCCAGCTGCACGATGGCCGCGGAATCTGTGTTCTGGTACATCACGTCCGCCCCTTGGTTCATCAGCGTGAGCGCGGCTTCGCGTTCCTTGGGCGGGTCGTACCAGGCGCTGATCCACACGACCTTGGCGGTGATCTTGGGGTTCACGCTGCGGGCGCCGAGCACAAACGCGTCCAGGTTGCGAATCACCTCGGGAATGGGGAAAGGCGCAACGTATCCGAGGACGCCGGTCTTGCTGCGCTTGGCGGCCAGGATGCCCAGCAGGTAGGCGCCTTCGTAGAAACGCGTCTGGTAGACGCCGAGGTTGGGCGCGGTCTTGTAGCCGGAGCAGTGCTCGAAGGTGATGTCCGGGAAGTCCGCGGCCACGCGTGCGGTCGGGTCCATGAAGCCATAGGACGTGGCGAAGATCATCTTGCAGTCGTCCTGGATCAGCCCACGCATCACGCGCTCGGCGTCCGGCCCTTCCTGCACCTTCTCGACGAAGACGGTCTGCACCTTGTCGCCAAATTCCTTCTCGATCATCTTGCGGCCGAGGTCGTGCTGGTAGGTCCAGCCGATGTCGGCCACCGGGCCCGAGTAGATGAAGCCGATCTTCAGCGGCGGGTTGGCCGCGCGGACGGGGGCAGACGACAGGGAAAGCGCCGGAGCGGCAAGGCCCAGGCCGGCGGCATGGAGGAAATGGCGACGTTGCATGACAGGCTCCAAGGGAACAACAAGGGTTGGCGACCAGGTCCAGGCCGCTTTGGAAGCTTCACGCATGCAAGAAGTATAAATATTGTATACGTGAATTTCAATCGCCGTATGCAATGTGTGTGCCAGCGAATACACACCTTTCGCCCATGGCTCTGCCTCGATCTGGGGATCACGGCCGGGGAAACGCACTCCGCCTCAGTGCGTCCGCACAAGTCTTGTGCACACAAGATCGCGCATGCAGTGCGCCATGGCGGGCGAATCTGGTATACATGAAGTCCTCCAGATTCCCGCTTCAGCGCTGCCGTGAGCCTCTCCAAGAAAGCCGACACCGCCTACCTGGCGATCCGCCGGGCCATCATCGAACACGCGCTGGTCCCGGGCACCAAGCTGCCGGAAGACCCGCTGGCGGAGCAGTTCGCGGTGAGCCGCACGCTGATCCGCGCCGCGCTGGCCCGGCTCGCGTCAGACGGGCTGGTGGAGATCGGCAACAAGCGCACGGCCACCGTCGCCCGGCCCAGCCTGGAAGAGGCGCGCGCGGTGTTCGAGGCGAGGCGCTGCATCGAGGCGGAGATCGTGCGACTGGCCGTTGCGCGCCTGAAGCCCGGCGCCATCCAGATGCTGGAGGCGCATGTGCGCGAGGAAGACGCGGCGGCCGGCGCCAAGCAGGGCACGGCCTCAATCCGCCTGGCCGGCGAGTTCCACATCAAGCTGGCCGAGATGGCCGGCAACCCGGTGCTGGCGCGCTACCTGTCTGAACTGGCCACGCGCTGCTCGCTGATCCTGGCCGTCTACGGTCGCCCGCACTCGTCAGACTGTGCCGTCAACGAGCACCGGGACCTGATTCAGGCGCTGCGCGAGAAGAACACCGAGCACGCTGTCAGCCTGATGGATGCGCACCTGCACGGCATCCAGGACCGGGCGCTGCTGCCCGAGCGCCAGGCTTCGGACGAGGACCTCGGCAGCATCCTGGCGCCCTACGCGAAGGCGGCGGCAGACACGGCCGGCAAGACGTAGCCGGCCAGAGGCACCTCAATGCGCCGGCGCGCTGCCGGCCGCAATCGTCTCCAGCCGCGCCACCGCTTCGGCCGGCAGTTGCAGCTCAGCCGCCGCCAGGTTCTCGTGCAGGTGGGTGATGGACGAAGTGCCCGGGATCAGCAGCAGGTTGGGCGAGCGCTGCAGCAGCCAGGCCAGCGCCACCTGCATCGGCGTGGCGCCCAGCGAAGTGGCCACGTCCGACAGCACGCCGGACTGCAGCGGCGTGAAGCCGCCCAGCGGGAAAAACGGCACATAGGCGGTGCCTTCGGCGGCCAGCTGGTCCAGCAGCGCGTCGTCTGCGCGCTTGGCCAGGTTGTACTGGTTCTGCACGCAGGCGATGGGGCAGATCTTGCGGCCTTCCGCCACTTGCCTGGCCGTCACGTTACTCAACCCGATGTGGCGGATCAGGCCCTTTTGCTGCAGCTCGGCCAGCACGGTGAGCGGTGCCTCCAGCGAGCCTTCGGCCGGGCCGTGCACGTCGAACATGGCGCGCAGGTTGACGACCTCCAGCACGTCCAGGCCGAGGTTGCGCAGGTTGTCGTGCACCGCCTGCTGCAGCGCCTCGGCGGAAAGCGCGGGCATCCACTCGGCGTTCGGGCCGCGCAGTGCGCCCACCTTGGTGACGATGGTCAGGTCGTCCCGGTAAGGGCGCAGCGCCTCCTTGATGATCTGGTTGGTGGCGTGCGGGCCGTAGAAGTCGCTGGTGTCGATGTGGTCAACACAGCTCTCCACCGCGGCGCGCAACACCGCCACGGCGGCTGCGCGGTCCTTGGGCGGCCCGAAGACGCCGGGGCCGGCCAGTTGCATCGCGCCATAGCCCACGCGCTTCACCTGTCGGGTGCCGAGTTGGAAAGTACCGGCTTTGTCGATTGCGTTCATGAGGTTTCCTTTCGAAGTGGGCTCACTGTAGGCAGCCAGGCCGCGTACGATAAGTACCTTCAATGCGCACGGGCCGTGCGCGAAACCGAACAATGCACAAGGAACTTCGATGGCCGAATCACTGGCCGACCTGGCGCTTTTCGTGGCCGTGGCCCGCGCCGGCGGCTTTCGCGAGGCGGCGCGCACCGCCGGCATCAGCGCCTCGGGCCTGAGCGAAGCGGTGCGCCGGCTGGAGGCCAGCCTGGGCGTGCGGCTGCTGCATCGCACCACCCGCAGCGTCGTACCCACCGAGGCCGGCGCGCGCCTGCTGGACCGGCTGGCGCCGGCGCTGGTCGAAGTGGAGGCCGCGCTCGACGTGGTCAACGGCTTCCGCGACCGCCCCGCCGGCACGCTCAGGCTCAACGTGCCGGCCAGCGCCGCACGCCTGGTGCTGCCGGCGCTGGTGCCGCCCTTCCTCGCCGCCTACCCGGACATCCGGCTGGAAGTGACGGTCGACGAAAGCTTTGTCGACGTGCTGGCTGCCGGCTGCGACGCCGGCATCCGCTACGACGAGCGGCTGGAGCAGGACATGATCGCCACGCCCATCGGCCCGCGCCAGCAATGCATGGCCACCGCCGCCTCGCCCACCTACCTCGCAGCGAGAGGCCGCCCCGAGCACCCGCGCGACCTGCTGCAACATGCCTGCCTGCGCGGGCGTTTCGCCAGCGGCGCCATGCCGGGCTGGGAGTTCGAGCGCAACGATGAAGTCATCACGGTGGAGCCCACGGGACCGCTGGTCGTGCGCGTGGGCGGCGCAGGCGTGGACCTCGCTGTCGACGCAGCCATCGCCGGCTGCGGGGTCATCCACCTGTTTGAAGGCTGGCTGCAACCGCACCTGGCCAGCGGCGCGCTGATACCCGTCCTCGAAGACTGGCGCCGCCCCTTCACCGGCCCCTTCCTCTACTACCCCGGCCGCCGCCACCTGCCCGCGCCGCTGCGGGCGTTCGTGGACTTCGTGCAGGCGGCCCAGCGCGAGGCCTGAGCGTCAGAAGAAACCAGCCAGGAAGGCCGTTGCCTCTGGCGACAAACCCACGATCTTGTCGGTCGCCTGCCGGTAGAACTTGAAGTTCAATTCCGTCTCCGGCCGGCCGTCGTTCCAGTCCGAAAACGGCTTCAGTTCCGCGCGGCCCAGGCGACGCTTGGCGAGCCCGGTGCGCGCCACGGTGATGCTGACCCGTGGGGTCTGCCGCTCGACGCCTGGCATGCGCGGCACCGCTGCCGCCGCCGTCACGACACCACGCGCCACCAAGCCCATGCCACCTTCGTTCTCGCTGGCGAACAGGTAGACCACATCACCCACCGCAATCGTCTTGCCGCCGTACATGGTTTTCTGGCGGGGGAAGCGGAAGGTTGAGGCTTGAAGGTCGGGAATCTTGGTCTTGATGGCGAATGACATGATGCCGATTCTTGCGACCCATGGCCCCTCGGCCGCCTCGACTACTTGCTTCGCTGCTGCTCGATGTAGCTCAACTCGTTCAGCGCCACCTTGTTGCCTGGCTCGAATTCCAAGGACTGCTTGAACATTCGCTCGGCGTCATCCCAGCGTTGCAGGTCGATCAGCGCCGACCCCATGCCACGCAACGATGCGCCCTGATACGGCCGCTGTGACTCGTAGCGCTGCGACAACTCAAATGCATGCCGATATTCAGCCAGTCCTTCCTCGGCCCGCCCGAGCCGACCAAGAACGTAGCCTGTTTCAGCGGCAGTGCCAGCGGACACCGGTGCCACGGCTTCGATTGACTTCAACAAGGCCATTGCGGCAGCAAAGTCCTTCTTCTCGACGGCAAGGAAAGCTTGAAACTGCAGGCATTCCTTGTAGCCCCAATCGATCCACTCGAACTTCACATCGGTGGTCTTGCTGAATTCGCCGAACTCGACAGGCGACTGGAAGACGTACTGCTTGAGGCTCGGATCAAACATGGCCTCGAAAGCACGCCGAATGGCCGCAGCTTTCTCTTCGGCCTGCGCCCACCGGGTCGCGCGCACCAATTTTGCAAGTTCCTCGGTTTCCGGCCGTAGTTCGACGCCCTTTGCGGGCATGGCGCGCAATTGCATCTCTGTCGTGACGCCTTGAACCTCGGCCGCTATCGAGGAGAGCGGTCCGAATGCCAAAGCCAGCAGTGAAAGGATCAAGAGACGTTTCATGATTTCAGTACCCACGGCCCAGGTTGATTGCCGGTGGCAATTCACCAGTTTGCCGCCAATTCCCAACATTCCCTGCGACGATCGCCGCCGCCGTCCCCAGGTCCGTCGGCCCCGAACAATGCGGCAGCACCGTCACCCCCGGATGCTTCCATTGCCACTCGCTCGGCGGCAACGGCTCAGTCGCAAACACATCGAGCACCGCATGCGCAATCTGGCCGCTGACCAGCGCCGCCCGCAAGGCCTCGTCATCCACGATCCGCCCGCGCGCGAAGTTGATGAGTTGCGCGCCGCGTGGCAGCCAGGCCAGTCGCTCGGTGTTCAACAGGCCGGTGGTTTGCGGCGTGAGCGGGAGCAGGCAGACGAGGATGTCGCAGGCGGTGAGCATGGGCTGCAGTTCATCGTCGCCGGCAAAGCAGGTCACGCCTTCGATGGCCTTGTGCTTGCGGCTCCAGCCTCGGACCTGGAAATTGGCGGTGAGCAGGCGGCGGGCGGCTGCTTCGCCAAGAGCGCCGAGGCCGAGCAGGCCCACGGTGCGTTGGCGGGCGGGCACGTAGGGCTGAGACTGCCAGATGGCCTCGGCCTGCTGGCGGGCGTAGCGGGGCATGTCGCGGTGCAGGTAGAGCGTCCAGGCGAGCACGGCTTCGGCCATGGTGTCAGCCAGCTGCGGGTCGACCAGGCGGACGATCTTCAGCGGCGTGTCACCCAGCTCTGCCACCAGCCGCTCCACGCCGGCCCAGACGCTGTGCACCCATTGCAGCGCCGGAAGCTGGCGCAGGTCTGCAGGCTCCGGGTTGGCGACCACGGCGACGGTGCAGGTGGCGCGTTCTTCGGCGCTCAATGCGTCGAAGCGCACGACGCGCTCGCCTGGCATGGCTTGCTGCAGCGCCTGCACCCAGGCATCGGTTTCACTGTCGCCAGCGCGGGCGACAAAGGGGATGGCGCCTGCCGTCATGCGGCGTACACCGCATCCAGGTCCGCGAAGCCCTTGACCTCGATCGGGTTGCCCGAAGGGTCCAGGAAGAACATCGTGGCCTGCTCGCCGGGCTCGCCGCGGAAGCGGATGCTGGGTGCCAGCACGAAGTCCACGCCTGCGGCGCCGAGCCGGTCCGCCAGGGCTTGCCAGGCGGGCAGCGCCAGCACCACGCCGAAGTGCGGCATGGGCACCATGTGTTCGCCGACGCGGCCGGTGTTGGCCACAGGAAACGGTTCGCCCAGGTGCAGCGAAAGCTGGTGGCCGAAGAAGTCGAAGTCGACCCAGGTGTCGGTGCTGCGCCCCTCTTCGCAGCCCAGCAGGTTGCCGTAGAACTGCCGGGCCTCGTCCAGGCTGCGGACGTGGATTGCCAGGTGAAACAGTGAGGTGGCCAAGAGGCGCTCCGGTGGGTGAAAAGCAAGCCCCAAGGGTAGCGCGCCCGGCCCGCCCATGCCCCAATGTGCGGTAGCGCACAGACCGGCCGCGCTTCCACGCGTACAAGCCATGTCCTCACAACGCTTCAGAAAGCCTTTTTCATGGCCAACAACATTGCCGCACACAAGCACCGCACCCGCCTCCATGTGCTGCGCGACCGCGTGAAAGCCGCGCTGCGCGACACCAAGCGCGGGCTGGCCGGTGCCAAGGAGCGGCTGGCGATGCACCAAGCCAATCGCGCCGCCTACCGCGCCGCGAACCCCTGAGATCCTGGCCCACTGCGGCCACCTCTCCGGCGCCTGCCGAGCCAGCTCGCAGGCGCCCGCAAACAGTTTGACCCTGGCCCCGCGGGATGCGGCAATCCAAGGTCCACTGCCACTTTGCGAAAAACAGCCTCGCGCTGTCACAAACTACCGGGCCGCTCCGTCTAGGCTTCATGCCGACTGATTCGAGCCAGCCCATGACCACCACCCCTGACGCCTTCGCCGCCACGCGCCCGCGCCTGCACGCCATTGCCTACCGCATGCTGGGCACACGGGCCGACGCCGAGGACGTGCTGCAGGACGCCTGGTTGCGTTGGCAGCAGGCGGACCAGGCGGCGCTGCAGTCGGCCGAGGCCTGGCTGGTGACTGTCGTCACGCGGCTGTCCATCGACAGGCTGCGCGCGGCCAAAGCGGAGCGGGCCGACTACATCGGCTGCTGGCTGCCCGAGCCACTGGTGGAGGTGGAAGAGCGCACGCCGGAAACCATGGCCGAGCTGGCGAGTGACCTTTCGGTCGCCTTCATGTGGGCACTGGAGCGGCTGACGGTGGACGAACGTGCCGCCTTCCTGCTGCGCCAGGCCTTCGACCGCGACTACGACGAGATTGCCGCCATGCTGGGCAAAAGCGAAGCCGCCTGCCGGCAACTGGTGCACCGGGCCACCGAGCGTGTGCGCCAGGGCCAGCGGCGCTTCGAGGTGCCACGCCACACGCACCGCGAGCTGCTGGCGAAGTTCATGCACGCGGCGCAGACCGGCCAGACCCAGGCCATGGAAGCGCTGCTCGCGGCAGATGCCGAGTTCGTGGGCGACGGCGGCGGCAAGATGCCCGCGTCTTCCAAGGTGCTGCAGGGCGGCCACCGCATTGCCAATCTGTACGGCGTGCTGCCAAGCAAGGTCGAAGGCGGCGTGGACTACCGGCTCGCCGAGGTCAACGGCGAGCCGGGCCTGCTGCGCTACTTCGGCGGCCAGCTGGAATCGGCCCAGGCCTTTGTGACGGACGGCGAACGCATCGTGGCGATCTACGTGGTGCGCAACCCGGACAAGCTGCAAGGCATTGCACAGCAGTTGCATTGAGATCGCCGCGAGATTTTTCGGCTTTTTCGGTGAGGCTGTCACAGGCGCCCAAGTCGCCGCGTCTTGATGAGTGAGAGGGCCGCAATCGTGCTGGCCCGGCTTCACGAAAGACAGCAACCATGACCGCCCACGCCCCCCGCGTCGCCTATTCCCAACTCGCCCCGCAGGCCTTCAAGGGCCTCTACCAAGCCTCTGGCGCGCTGCGCAAGGACCGCCTGGGCGCCCGCCTGGTCGAACTTGTGTTCCTGCGCGTCTCGCAGATCAACGGCTGCGCCTACTGCATGGACATGCACTGGCAGGACCTGGTCAAGCTGGACGCCGACCCGCGCCACCTGAACGCCGTCGCCGGCTGGCGCGAGGCGCCGTTTTTCAGCGAACGCGAACGTGCTGCGCTGCGCTGGGCCGAGCTGGTGACCGACATCCCGCACAAGGACGCCAGCGACGAAGAGTTCGCGTTGCTGAAGGCCGTCTTCTCCGACGAGGAGATTGCCGACCTGGCCTTCGCCATCGCCATCATCAACGCCTGGAACCTGATCAGCGTGAGCATGCGCAACCCGCTGCCGCAACAGGCCTGAGCCCCACCGGCACCCGGCTTGCCGAGAGACCGCATCGTCGGTTTCAAGGCATGTCATGCACATCGGCACCGCAGGGTGGTCCATTCCCAAAGAGGTGGCGACGGCATTCTCGGGCGAGGGCCAGCACCTGGCGCGTTATGCGCTGGTGATGAACTGCGCCGAGATCAACACGTCCGCCTACCGCCACCATGCGCCGGAGGTCTACGCCCGCTGGGCGGCCATGACGCCGCCGGACTTCCGCTTTGCCGTGAAGCTGCCGCAGGCCATCACGCACGAGGCGCAGCTGCGCCGGGCGCGCAAGCCGCTGCAGCAATTCCTCAACGAAGCGAGCGGTCTCGGGGACAAGCTGGCGGTGCTGCTGGTGCAGTTGCCACCATCGTTCGCCTTCGAGGCCAGACCGGTGCGCAGCTTCTTCGGTTTGCTCGCAGAGCTGTACGCCGGCGCGGTGGTCTGCGAGCCACGGCACAAGACTTGGTTCACCCCTGCGGCAGACCGCGTGCTTGCCGGCCTGAAGGTGAGCCGCGCTGCGGCAGACCCGGCCAAAGTGCCCGAGGCCGCCCTGCCCGGCGGCTGGCTGGGCCGGCAGGGCGACGGCAGCGGCGCACTGCTCTACCACCGCTGGCATGGCTCGCCCCGCGTCTACTGGTCCCGCTACGAAAACGCATGGTTGCGCCAGCAAGCCCGGGCACTGCGCGCCTGGCCGGCCGGCGCCGATTGCTGGTGCGTGTTCGACAACACCGCCGCTGGCGGCGCGCTGCCGAACGCGCTGGCACTGCAGGGCTTGCTGCAAGCCTGAGCTGCGTCGACGACGAAGTGACAGGCGATCAGGCCAGCCGCCGCGGCCGGGGACGCAGCGCTGCCAGCGCCACCAGCGCCACCAGCGCCACCAGCGCGAGTGCGCCCAGCGCGTAGGCGCCGAGCTTGCGCGCAGCGGCGTGCCGCGCGTCGCGGTAGCCGCCGTCAATCGCGTGGCCTTGCGTCGGCGCGAACAGGTTGCCTGCGCTCACCGCCGCCGGGTCGGCATGGGCCAGCGAACGGTCCATCAGGCCATAGGTGGTGCTGGCGACCAGGTCCGGTGCCAGCGCATGCGCCAGGCGGGCCGGCCAGGCCACGGCGCCGATGCTGACGGTGGGCCGCGGGTTGTGCACCAGGTCCACGAACAGCAGCGCCACCTCGCGCGGGTCCACCAGCGGTGAAGGCGGCTTCAGGTGCTTGCCTGTGTAGTTGGCGCCGTGCGTGAAGCCGGGCGTGTCGACGAAGGTCGGGTAGACGGCACACACGTGCACGTCCGGCAGGTCGCCCAGTTCGGCCCGCAGCGCCTCGGTGAAGCCGCGCAAGCCGAACTTGCTGGCGGTGTAGGCGGTGGCAAATGGCGAAGGCGTCCAGCCACCCAGCGAGATCATGTTGATCAAGGTGCCCTGCTTGCGCGCGCGAAAGTGCGGCACCACAGCGTGCGCGCCATTCATGTGGCCGATCAGGTTGGTCTCGATGATGCGGCGGTGCGCCTGCGCCGGTGTGTCCTCGAAACGACCGACAGCGCCGACACCCACGTTGTTGATCCACACGTCAATGTGGCCAAAACGACCGATGGCCGCCTCGGCCAGCGCCTGCACCATGGTCGCGTCGGTCACATCGGTCGGCACCACCAGCACGTCGGCGCCAAATTGCCGGCATTCGGCCGCAATGCCTTCCAGCCCCTCACGGCCACGCGCCGCCAACACCAGTTGCGCGCCGTCTCGGGCAAAGGCCAGCGCCCCGGCCCGGCCAATGCCGCTGGAGGCGCCTGTGAGCACGATGACCGGTTGCGTGGACGGCAACAATGGGTTGGCGGACATGGGATCTCCCTGTTGGGCGGAATGGGGCGAAATGGGGGCGAAAACCTGGAATGACTCGCCACAAGCGGCAAACCGTGTTCCCGCCGGCTTGAAGCGCCGGGGCCTGTCCCCACATGGGCACGATGCCCATCCTCCTGCTGACTGCGCTGCTCCACCTCTACATCGGCTGGCGCATCGCGCCGCAGTTGCCGGGGCCCTGGGCCAGCGGCCTGCTCGTCGCCGTGCTGGTCGGCTCTGCGCTGCTGATCCCCGCAGCCTTCTTCGGTCGCAAGGCGCGCGAGCGCAGCAGCGCAGACCGCTGGACCTGGGCCGGCATGACGGCGCTGGGCCTGTTCTCGATGCTGTTCGTGCTGACCTTGCTGCGCGAATTCGTGCTGCTGGCGGCCATGCCCTTCGCCTCGCTGCCGCCGCTGGCCGTGCCCAGCGCCGAGGCGGTGCCGCTGCTGGCCCTGGTCGGCGTGCTGCTGGGCTTCATGAATGCCAGGCGCACCGCCCACGTGCGGGACGTGAAGGTGCCGGTGGCCGGGCTGCCGGCTGCGCTGGAAGGCTTCACCATCGCCCAGATCACCGACGTGCACATCGGCCCCACCGTCAAGAAGCCGTATGTGCAGGCCATCGTCGACCGGGTCAACAAGCTGCAGGCCGACGCCGTGGCCATCACGGGTGACCTGGTGGACGGCCGCGTGCAGGACCTGCATGACGACGCCGCGCCTCTGGCCGGCCTGCGCTCGCGCCACGGCACGTTTTTCGTCACCGGCAACCACGAGTACTACAGCGGCGCGCCGGAATGGGTGGCGCTGCTGGGCAAGCTGGGCCTGCGCGTGCTGACCAATGAACACGTGGTGCTGCAACACGGCAGTGCGCAGCTGGTGATGGCCGGCGTGGCCGACTTCAGCGCCGGCCACTTCGAGCCCGAAAACCGCAGCGACCCGCAGCGCGCGATGGCCGGGGCGCCGGCCGGCGCAGGTGCCAAGGTGCTGCTGGCCCACCAGCCGCGCAGCGCACCCGCCGCGGCAGACGCGGGCTTCGACCTGCAGCTTTCCGGCCACACCCACGGCGGCCAGTTCTGGCCCTGGAACCTGTTCGTGCCGCTGCAGCAACCCTTCACCGCCGGCCTGCACAAGCTGCGCAACCTGTGGGTCTACACCAGCCGCGGCACCGGCTACTGGGGCCCGCCGCTGCGCCTGGGCGCGCCATCGGAAATCACCCGGCTGCGGCTGGTTGCCGCGAGCTGAGGCATGATGCAGCGCAGCGCTGCACGCCATCCCCAAACTCTCGGCGAGCCGGCCAGGCCGGCAGCTGTCCGCAACGAGGATTTGACGTTGAACACCCCTGACGAAATGCTCAGCCGTGGCCTGCTCACGGCAGACCAGCACCACCAGATCAGCGCCTGGATTCACCATGCCAAGACGCCCGAGGCCATCATGCAGATGCCCGCCCCGCTGTGGCAGGCGCTGTCGCTGGCCAGCGTGTTGATGAACGTGGACAGCGAGCTGACCCAGCCGCCGAGCTTCGACCTGGGGGCTTGAGCCGCTGCGCTCAGCCGGCCACGCGCTCGATGCGCTCGAAGCGCATGACCCAGTTGACCTCCCAGGTCTGGCCGCCATCGGTCGAGAAGGCCTGCTCCCAGCCGGGCGAGTCGCTGCGGGTGTCGGTCCAGCGGAAACGCACGCGGATGGGCTGGCCGTTGAACCGGTCGTCGGCGTAGAACAGGCCGGTGCCCTGGTCATCGAAGCTGCCCAGCATCGGCGTGTCGAGCTGGTGAGGATGGCGCTGGTCCAGCCACCAGATGGCCCATTGCCGCGTCTCGCTGTTGAACGAGCGAAGCGTCACCGCGCGGTAGCTCCCGGCCGGCAGGTGCAGCAGGTTGTCGTCCACATTGCCGGCGCCGCCCAGCAGCGGCCGCGTCTCGCAGGCGCCGGAAAAGGTTTCCCATTCGTTGCAGCCAGCCAGGCGCTCGCGCAGGCGGCGGTGCTGCACCTGCCAGTGACCGTGGAAGAAGTCGAAGTCGTGGGCGTTGGAAGCGTGGTTCATGGTGTCTCCTTTGAAAACTCAGGCGTGCAGCGCTGAGCGAGGGGTGGGCAGCAGCCGCAGCTGCTGTGTGGGACGGGCAAGCCATGGCGCGAGCGCCGGGCCAAAGCCGGCCCAGGCGTCCAGCGCAGCGAGGTCCGCGAAGATGGCCACGCAGACCAGCACCGACTCGCCTTCGCGCACCGGCAGCGCCGGGAAGTTGTTGGGCGTCGCTTCGGTGACGAACCAGGCCTGCTGGCGGACGCCGGCACTGGCCAGCTGCGGCGCAAGCGTGTGCCGGCAAAGGGCCAGCAGGTCGTCGCTGGCCGGCGCCGCGAGCGGATGGACGTGGACGGCGCAGGTACCGGCGGGCGCCGCAACCCGCGGCGCGGGCGCTGCCAAGCCCGCGCCAGGCCACGCAGGCCGCAACAGCAGCACGTCGTCCGAATCGATCATCGTGGCGTTGGCCGCATCGCGGTGCGCCTGCCAGACCGGGCCGCCATAGAAGGCCCCCAGGCTGGCCGGTCGGCTGGCCATGTCGGCAAAGCCGCGCAGCCAGACGAAGCGGTCGGCATCGTCAAGGTCACAAAACTGGCCCAGGACCGCCAAGCCCGCCGCTTCCTGCGATTCGATGAACTCGCGCTCGAAGAGCCCGATCAGGCGGTCGCGCTGGCCGGGGTGCAGCGTGTACCGGCGCAGCTCGACGACGGCGCAGTCGGGCGGCGCTGTGACCGAGGAAGCAGTGGGTGTCATCGGTGTCTCCATGGCAATGAAGGCGATGATCGGCGGCATAAGATGACACCTTCTGTCATGTTTAGCGCCGTGCGACAAAACCATGAAAGCCAGCCGCCTGCTGTCCATCCTGATGCTGCTGCAGTCCCGCGGGCGGCTCACCGCTGCGGCGCTGGCGGAGGCCCTGGAGGTGTCCGAGCGCACCGTGCTGCGCGACATCGACCAGCTCTCCGCTGCCGGTGTGCCGCTGTGGGGTGAGCGCGGCAGGGCCGGCGGCTTCCAGTTGCGCGAGGGCTGGAGCACCCAGCTGACCGGCATGACCGAGCCCGAGGCCAACGCCTTGCTGCTGGCCGGCCTGCCCGGCCCGGCCACCGAGCTGGGCCTGGGCGCTGCGGCCGCATCCGCCCGCCTGAAACTGCTGGCCAGCCTGCCCACCGGCTGGCGCGAGCAGGCCAACCAGGTCGGCGAGCGCCTGCACATCGACCCGGTGGACTGGTACCGCGCGCAGGACACGCCCAAGTACCTGCGCGAGGTGGCCGACGCCGTCTGGCACGCCAGGCGCCTGAAGGTCCACTACGACAGCTGGCGTGGCGCCGTCGAGCGCGAACTCGAGCCACTGGGCCTGGTGCTGAAGGCCGGCGCCTGGTACCTGATCGCACGCAGCACCGGCCAGCCGGGCGCACGCACCTACCGCCTCGCCAGCCTGCTGGACCTGGCATTCACCGGCACGACCTTCCAGCGCCCCCGCAGCTTCAACCTGGCCGAAACCTGGCGCGCCTCCGCCGCCCGCTTCGAGGCCGAGCTGCGCACGCTGCAGGCCCACGTACGCGTGTCGCCACGCGCCCTCGGCTGGCTGCGCAACAGCCGCCTTCCCGCAGTCCCGCTGCCCGGCGCCACCCCGTCCGCCGACGGTTGGCAGGAAGTGCTGATGCCCATCGAATCCATCGAACACGGCGCACGGCAGTTGCTGGGCTGGGGCGCCGAAGTGGAAGCGCTGGCACCGGCCGAGTTGCGCGCACTGGTGCTGAGCATGGCGCAGGCGGTGGTGGCGCGACTGGAAGCCAGCGGCGCGGCGATCTGACCGGACTGCCGGTTCGCAAATTTCGCGTATTTCGAGCCAGCGGCTAAACTTCTCTGCATGAAGGCTGCATCCAAACCCGGCACCACGGCCTTGACCGTGAACATCGAGATCGATCCGCTGATCGAAGTTGTTCGTCGCCACGTGAAGCTCTCGGCGCAGGCCAGCCGCCTGATCCGGGGCGACCTGGCGAAGCTGTTCCAGCACCCCGAAATCCGCAGCGGCGCCAAACGCGCAGCAGCGAAGCCAACAGCGCCAGCGGATCCCGTGCTGAGCACCCAGGAGGCCGCAGCCCTGGTCGGCATGTCCAGGCCTTACATCGTCGCGCGCATCGAGGCGGGCGACATTCCCCTGCACCAGCGCGTTGGCAATCAGCGCCGGGTGCTGAAGTCGGACGTGCTGGCCTGGCATCAGCGCGAGCAGACGCAGCGCCGGCGGGCCATCGCCCAGCTTGGCGCAGACCTGGACGACGAGATCTTTGCAGGTTGAGCAGCATTGATCCCTGTTGTCGCCGATGCGGACACGCTGTTTGGCGCCACCACGCGGGGCCTGCTGATCCACCTGGACTACCGCGGTGCCATACGCCTGCACTGGAGCCCACTGATCCTCGATGAACTGAGCCGCGCCCTGGTCGACACCGGGCGCAAGCCGGATCTTGCTTCCGCCAGACGCCACGAAGCGCTGATGCGCACGGCGCTGCCCGAAGCCGAGATCGCGACGGCTCAGGTCCAAGCTCAGTTCAGCGCAGTTGCCACTGCCATGCGCTCGGCGAAAGACATTCATGTCGCCGCCTGCGCGCAAGCCGTGCGCATCGGGCTGTCCGGACTCGACGCACCTGTGGTCCACCTCGTCACCCACAACCTGCGCGACTTTGGCATTCGCAAGCTCTCTGCCCTCGGCATCAAGGTCATGCGCCCGGACGTTTTTCTGACTGCGCTGTTCGAACAGTCGCCCCGTGAACTGGCATCGGCCTTTGCGTCCCTGCGCGCCACGCTGCGCTCAGCGCCCACACCCGAGCTGTTGTTGTCACGACTGGCCGCCGACGGACAGTCGCAGGCAGCGGCAGCCTTGCTCAAACGCTGGCAGCAAGACGACTTCGCGCTTTGAGAGATTGGGTTCGTGCAGGCCCTGTTGTCACCTGAGGGTCAGCCAACCGACACCTGGGCGGCGCACACTTCGGTTGCCATGCGCACGCCGCCGTTGATCGCCATCGAGGCCTTGTTGGCTGCCGCCGAAACCGGCAGCTTCAGCTTGGCGGCGGAGCGCTTGGCGATCAGCGCTTCGGCGCTGTCGCGGCGCATCCAGTCACTGGAGAGCGCGCTGGGCCGGCCCTTGTTTGTGCGTGGGCCGGGCAGCGCGCTGGCATTGACTGCCGCGGGCCGGCAGTACCTGCAGGCGGTGCATGGGCCGCTGCGGGCGATTGCCGATGCCGGGCTGGCGCTGCAGGGCCAAACACAGGCGCCGGTGCTCAGGCTGATGGCTTCGCATTCGCTGGCCACCGGCTGGCTGGCGCCTCGGCTGGGCCAACTGGGCGACCTGCTGGGCGGCTGCGAGATCGAGTTGCTGATTGGCCGCACGCCTGCCGAACTGCTGCGCTGCGGCGCGGACCTGGGCTTGCTGGCAGGCCCACTGGAAAACGCTCACGCGACGGAGCTGGCCACGCGCCCGTTGGTGGAACTGACCGCAGTGCCGGTGGCTGCACCGCCGCTGGCGCAGGCCTTCGCGGGCAGCAGCGAAGTCCTGGTACCGCAAGTCCTGGGCTCACGCCGGTTGGCGGTGCGGGAACCCGGTGACCTCTGGCCGCACTGGGCCCGGGCGGCCGGTTGGCGTGGCGAGGTTGCCCCCAGCGCCAGCAGCTTCGCCACGCTGATGCTGCTGTTCGAAGCCTGCGCTGCCGGCAGGGGCCTGGCACTGGGCCTGGCGCTGCATGCCGAGCACCTGCTGCGCGAGGGCCGGCTGCAGCGCCTGCCGCTGCCTGCGGTGGCGCTGGGCCGGCACTACCTGATGGCGCAACCCGCCCAGCTGCCGGCAGCCCGCCGTCCCCATGTGCGCCGCCTGGGCGACTGGCTGGAGGCCGAGGCGGCCCGCAGCGCGGCGGTGTTTGCGGCGAGCTGACCTTCAACTGCCCGGCCGCGCCACGAGCAGGCTGGACGCAGGCCATTCATTGCGCTGCAGCCGCAACCAGCCGGCGGCGATGGCGTCTCTGCCGTCCAAGTGGCGATACTCGAACCACGGGCGCTGGACCTCGGTCCACCAACCCAGCGCTTCCTGCAGCCGCTGGTCAAACTCGCCAGCGCCCCAGTCCGCCACCAGCGCCTGGATCTGGCGCGGGCCCGAAAAGACCTCCGTGGGCACGCGCAGGCCTTGCGCCGCAGCGCCCACCTCGCCGCCATGCGTGCTGCCCACGCACAGCAAGCGCTGGCAGCGCGGTGCTAGCGTCTGCAGCAAGCGCCCGAGCAAAGCCGCGTTGCCAGAGAAGTCGACCACCAGCACCGGGCCGGCCGTGTCCGCAAGCTCGGGCATTGCTTCGTAGCTCACCAGGCGTTCGAACAGCGCCATCTCGCGCAACCAGGCGGTGTTGCGTGCACTGCTCAGGCCCAGCAAGCGGGTGCGGCCGCCCATCAGATGCGCCAGCCCCAGCGCCGTCTTGCTGGCCGCGCTGACGAGGATCACCGAGGTACCTGGGGCCAGCTCCAAGGCCAGCCGCTGCGCCAGCGCGAAGGAGGTGATGAACAGCGGCTGCCAGCAGGCCTGGGCCGCCAGCGCGGCCTCGTCGCCAGTGGGGGCCTCACGGTATTGCTGGTACACAGGGTTCAGCCCCGCACGCGCGGGGCCCACCGCGCGCAGGCCTTGCCGTGCCGGCATCACCTGCAGGCGCAACACCGAGGCCAGCGGCCACAGCCCGAACCAGCGTGAGCCCGGCGCAACGCCAGGCAGGCCGGACGCCAGCACTCGCGCATGCCCCCAGGCCGGCACCTGGGCCCAGCCCGCGGCGGCGTCCGCTTCGTCTGGTGGATAGAGCGACCAGAAGCCCAGCGAGTCGCCCATGGACGCATAGGTCAGCGTGTTGGCACTCAAGGCCAGCCGCTCGACGGCCAGGTGCAGCTCACCGGGCGCAGCCTCCTCCGGCAGAACCACCGGTCGCTGCAAGGTCCGGCCGAAGTCCTGCCTGTCGACCAGCAAGCGCCAGCCGTTGCACGGCTCTTGCGGCGGCACCCTCTGCGCCCTCTGCCCCATGCTCAACCTCCGTCTTCACGACACCGAGCCGCCATGATGGCCAGCCGGGGCCAGCGCTGCCAACGCATTCGATGCAAGCCGGCTTGCGCCAGACGCAAGCACGGCGGCGAGGCCGCGAACCTGTTGTGCTGTAGGCCTCGGCTGACACCACGGCGCGCTGCGGCCAAGGAGAATTCGGCGGTTGTTTTCTGCAAGGTTCCCGCATGCCCTGGCCCCCCGCTCCCTCAGCCACCATCCCCCCGTCCCGCCAACCCGGACGGCGGCTGCTGGCCGGCGCCATCGGGGCCGTCCTGCCCTGGTTCGCCCAGGCGCAGAGCCTGGCCGACTGCGCTGCGCTGACCGATGACGCCAGGCGCCTGGCCTGCTACGACACCTTCGCCCGCGGCAGCGCAGCGCCAGCCGCGCCAGCTGATACCAAGCCCGCACCCGTGCCGCTGCCGGTACGCAACGAGCCCAGCGCGCTGCAGCAAGTGGCCACCGCGCCCAGCGGCCAGGGCCTGGCCGCGGCCGACTACCTCACCAAGTTCTGGGAGTTGGAACCCAGTGCCAAGCGCGGCACCTTCGTCGTGCGCACCTACCAGCCCAATGCGCTGCTGCCGGCGCACTACTCCAACAACATCAACCGATTGCCGGCCAGTCCCACGCACCCCAGCGACGGCGTCCAGCAGCCCTACAAGAGCACCGAGGCTGCGCTGCAGCTTTCGTTGCGGGCCAAGGTGCTGGAAGACGCGCTGCTGCCCAATGCGGACCTGTGGGTCGCCTTCAGCCAGAAGTCGATCTGGCAACTCTGGAACAGCGCCGAATCCTCCCCGTTCCGCAGTTCCGACTACCAGCCCGAGGTCATGTACACCGTGCCCATTTCGGACAAACTGGGCCTGCTGCCATCGGGGTGGCGCTGGCGCATGCTGCAGGCCGGCATTGCGCACGAGTCCAACGGCCAGCCCGACCCGCTCTCGCGCAGCTGGAACCGGGCCTACCTGGGCACCGCCTTCACGCGCGACGACTACGCGCTGCAGGCCGTCTTCAATCACCGGCTGGCCGAGACCGGCACCGACGACAACCCGCACATCACCGACTACATCGGCCACACCGAGTTGAGCGCCTCCTGGTTCCCGGGCGTGAACACCATGCAGCTGGTGGCGCGCACCTCGTTCAAGTCCTGGTCCAAAGGCTCGCTGAAGCTGAGCTGGAGCCACCCGGTGTTCTCGGACAAGCCAGACGGCCTGCGCTGGTACGTGCAGGCCTTCACCGGCTACGGCGAGACGCTGCTGGACTACAACCACCGGCAGACCAGCATCGGCGTGGGCTTCACGCTGTTCCAGCTGTAGGCGACAAGGCGCCCTCGTCGCCGAAGGCCTGCAGCGCAAACTCGATGAAGCCCTTCAGCTTGGGCGAGCGCTGGCGCTCAGGTGCATAGAGCAAATGCATGGGCCGGCTGGGCAGCGCGTGGCCGGTCAGCAGTTGCAGCAGGCGGCCTTCGGCCAGGTCCGCCGCCACCATCACTTCCGGCAGCATCGCAATGCCCAGGCCGGCCAGCGCTGCGCGGCGCAGCGCCTGCGCCTGGTTGACGGCCACCGGCCCGTCGACCGCGACAACGATCTCGCCCCCGCCTTGCGCAGCCGCGAAGCGCCACTGCCGCTCGGTCCAGCGCCATTCGGTGCCGGCCGGGTAGGTGAAGGCCAGGCATTCGTGGCCGGACAGTTCCTGCGGGCGCACCGGCCGGCCACGGCGGGCGACGTAGGCCGGCGCGGCGCACAGCAGCAGGCGGTGATCGCGCAGCGGGCGCGCCACCAGGCGCGGGCTTTCCAGCGTGCCCAGGCGGAACGCGGCGTCGAAGCCTTCGTCCACCAGGTCCACCACGCGGTCAGTCAGCACCACGTCCACCTTCACGGCGGGATGGCGTGCCAGGTATTCGGGCAACAGCGGCATCAAACACTCTGCGCCGAAAGTGGGCGGCGCGGTGACGCGCAGCGTGCCGCCGGGCGTGGCCAGTGCGTCTTCTGCCAGCCGGCCCGCCGCCTCGATCTGGCCCAGGATGTCGGTGCAACGCGCGTGGTACAGCGCGCCGAACTCGGTCAGGCGCTGGCGGCGCGTGGTGCGGTGAAGCAGCAGCGCGCCCAGGCGCTGCTCCAGCGCGCGCAAATGGTTGCCCACCATGGTGGTGGACATCTCCAGGCGCTGCCCGGCGGCGGTGAGGCTGCCTGCGTCCACCACCGCGGTGAACACCTGCATGGCTTGATGAAGGTCCATGCGGGTGATTGTCAACCAAGACTGCAAGGTGATTAAAGATACGGCGCATTGATCTTGATTGGCGTGTTAATGACACTGCAGCTCCCGCCTCAAGGAGACCGCCATGCAGATCATCGAAGCCAAGCCACCCGCCTGGCGCAACCCGCCCGCCGCGCTGATGCAGACCTACGCACCTGCCGACGTCGAATTCGTTGCCGGCCGCGACGCGCGGCTGTGGGACGCGCAGGGCCGCGAGTACCTGGACGCCGTGGCGGGCGTGGGCGTGAGCCTGCTGGGCCATGCCCACCCGGCGCTGGTGGCCGCCATTGCCGACCAGGCCGGCCGCGTGCTGCACCTGTCCAACCTGTACCACGGCGCGTGGGCGCAGCAGCTGGCCGAGCGGCTGGCGGCGGTGTCCGGCATGCAACGCGCGTTTTTCGGCAACTCGGGTGCCGAGGCCAACGAGGCGGCGCTGAAGCTGGCGCGGCTGCATGCACACAAGCGCGGCATTGCGCAGCCGCTGGTCGTGGTCATGACCCAGGCCTTCCACGGGCGCACGCTGGCCACGCTGTCGGCCAGCGCCAGCCCCGTCGTGAGGGAAGGCTACGCGCCCTACGTGGAAGGTTTCCTGCGGCTGCCGTTTGGCGACGCGCAAGCGCTGGCCGACGCGCAGGCCGAGCACGGCGAGCGCATCGTCGCGGTGCTGGTCGAGCCGGTGCAGGGCGAAGGTGGCGTGCAGGTGGCGCCGCCGGGCTACCTCAGCGCGCTGCGCACGCTGTGCACCCGCCACGGCTGGCTGCTGATGCTCGACGAGGTGCAGACCGGCCTGGGCCGCACCGGCCGCTGGTTCGCGTTCCAGCACGAAGGCGTGCTGCCGGACGTGCTGACGCTGGCCAAGGGCCTGGCGGGTGGCGTGCCGATTGGCGCCTGCCTGGCGGCCGGCGAAGCAGCCGAGTTGTTCACGCCCGGCAGCCATGCCAGCACCTTCGGCGGCAACCCGCTGGCCTGCCGCGCGGCCTGCACAGTGCTGGAAGTGATCGAGCAGCAAGGCCTGGTGGCGAATGCCGCTGCACAAGGCGAGGCACTGCTGAGCGGCCTGCGCGAGGCGCTGGCGGACCGGCCACGGGTGCGCGAGTTGCGCGGCATGGGGCTGATGCTGGGCATCGAGCTGGATGCGCCTTGCCGCGAGATCGCGCTGCGGGCGCTGCAGGAGCACCGGCTGCTCGTCAACGTGACACGCGACAACGTGATCCGCCTGCTGCCGCCGCTGGTGCTGCAGCGGCAGGAGGTCCAGGCCATCATCGACGCGCTGGCCGCGCTCACAGCTTGATCGCGTTCACTCGTCCTTGAACAGCGGCGCGCGACCTTCCATGCCGGCGCGCACGGCCTCCTGCTGCTGTGCGCCACCCATCACCTTTTGCTGCTCGCGCGCCTCGGCCAGCAGCACCTCGGCCGGCGTCGTCTGCGGCAGCAGGTTGCACAGGCGCTTGGCGCCACGAATGGCTTGCGGGCTGCGCGTGGCAATGCCGGCCGCGAGGGTGCGCGCTTCGGCCAGCGGGTCGGCGCAGGCGCGCGTGGCCAGGCCCAGCACCACGGCCTCTTCGCCACTCACCACGCGGCCGGTGTAGACCAGTTCACGCAACTGGTCGCCGCGCACCAGGCCGGCCGCCAGCGCCATGCCGGCCATGTCCGGTACCAGGCCCCACTTGATCTCCATCACGCTGAGCTTGGCGTCCGGCGTGACCAGCCGAATATCGGCCCCGAGTGCCACTTGCAGTCCGCCGCCATAGGCCACGCCATGCACCGCGGCAATGACCGGCACCGGCAGCGCATGCCAGCCCCAGGCGACTTGCTGGAAGGCGTTGGCCAAGCCATGGGTGCGGGCGGCCAGGTCGTTCATGTTGCCGGCGTCGTGCGAGCGCTGGGCGCGTTCGCTCTCGCCCATCGCAACGAAGCTCGCCAGGTCCAGCCCGGCGCAGAAGGCCCGGCCTTCGCCGTGCAGCACCACCACGCGCACACGCTTGTCTTCGGCCAGCTGGGCAATCGTGCGGTTGATGGCCTCGAACATCGCCGTGTCCAGCGCGTTCATCTTCTCGGGCCGGTTCAGCGCGACTTCGGCGATGCCGCGTTCGTCGATGCTGAGGCGCACACGGGCGCTGGTTTCGGTGGGGCTTGTCATCGGGTCTCCTGTGAAGCGGGTTCCGGCCGCCAGCGCGCCAACGCCTCGGCCAGGGTGGTTTCGCCGGGCGCCTCGGGCGGGCGGGAAGGCGTGCGCGAGAAGCGTGGGGCCGGCGCGGGCTGCGTCAGGCCGTCGAGGTCGACAAAGGTCTGCCGTGCCTGGTTGTGCCGGTGCTGCGGCGCCTCGTCCCAGTCCAGCACCGGGGCGAAGCAGGCATCGGTTCCTTCGAGCAGCGCACACCATTCATCGCGCGTGCGGGTGGCGAACAGCGCGGCCATTTGGGCTTTCTGCGCGGGCCATTGCGCCACATCGAGCTGCGCGTCGAACACGACATCCGTCATGCCGCAACGCTGGCGCAGCTCGGCGTAGAACTGCGGCTCGATGGCGCCGATGGCCACGAACTTGCCGTCCGCGCAGGCATAGCTGTCATAGAACGGCGCACCGCCGTCCAGCATGTTGCTGCCGCGCTGGTTGCTCCACTCGCCGCGCGCGGTGTAGCTGTACATGAAGGCCGACAGCAGCGCCGCGCCATCGGTCATTGCCGCGTCCACCACCTGGCCGCGGCCGCTTCGCTGCGCCTCGTTCAGCGCGGCCAGCAGGCCCACCGCCAGCAGCATCGCGCCGCCGCCGAAGTCGCCCACGTAGTTCAGCGGCGGCACCGGCTTCTCACCGGCACGGCCAATGGCATGCAGCGCCCCGCTGATGGCGATGTAGTTCAGGTCATGCCCTGCTGCATGCGCCAGCGGCCCGTGCTGGCCCCAGCCGGTCATGCGGCCATAGACCAGGCGAGCATTGCGCGCCAGGCACAGCTCCGGGCCCAGGCCCAGGCGCTCCATCACGCCGGGGCGAAAGCCTTCGATCAGCGCATCGGCCTGGTCGACCAGCGCCAGCGCGGCTTCGATGCCCGGGGCGCTGCGCAGGTCCAGCGCTAGCTGCGCGCGGCTGCGGGTCGTGATGTCGGTCGGCACCACGGGCACGCCCGGCCGGGTGATGCGCAGCACGTCGGCGCCCATGTCGGCCAGCAGCATCGCGCAGAACGGCGCCGGGCCCAGCCCTGCGAATTCCACGACCTTGAGTCCTGACAACGGTCCGGCCATGCGGTGGGTCCTGACTGGCAATGAGGGAGTGCCATCTTGGCCGAGCACGTCGCAGCGAGCCATCGGCGTAAACAATGAAAAGTGCGGCTCAACGCAGCTGCAAGGCCTCCAGCCGCGCCCGCAGCATCGGCGGCAACTCGACCGGCCTCCGGCTCTCCTTGTCGATGCAGACCAGCACCGCGTCCGACACGGCATGGCAGAGCGTGCCGTCGAACAAGGCCGTGCGCATCGGCATCGCGCTGCGGCCGATGGGGCCGGCGCCGCTGGCCAGTTGCCACTCCCGCGGCGGCGGGGCCACGCGCAGGATGCGCAAGCGCACCTGGGCCACCAGCGCGTGCATCTTGCCCGTGGCGGGCAAGCCCTCGGCCTGGCGGTGCAGCAACTGCATGCGGCCGTGTTCGGCGTAGCGGGCCAGCGCCAGCGCATCGGTCTGGCGCTGCGGGTCCAGGTCGCTGAAGCGCGTGGGGAGGCTGCTGTGCATCGCATAGGCCTCGGGGCCGGCGCGCAGCGCCGCCGGGTCGTCACCGCCGGCAGGCGAGCCGGCCAGCACATCGCCGGTGGGCGGTGGCTGGTCATGCAAGGCGGCGGCCAAGGGACCGGCCACATCGGCCGGCAGCGCGCAGGTCTCGCCCTGCTGCCAGGCGCGCATCTCGATGTCCTGCAGGCCGATGCAGCGCCCGGCCTGGAACAGCCCGCTGGCCAGGCGCCAGCACTCGCCGTCCACCGCCAGCAGCCTCAGGCCGGCTTGCAGCGGCTCCGGGTAATGGCCTTCCTCGATGAAGTGGGTGACGAGCTCGGAGGGCCGCAACATCGGCGCTTCTCGGCGCCAGCTCTGCGCGCCGAACAGTGCCATCTGCCACTGCTGGCGCGCCTCGATGTGCAGGCCGATCACGGCGCTGTTGTTCAGGTGGCCCAGCGTGTCCACGTCTGCATGGCGCGGCTGCAGCGTGGTGTGCCAGGCATAGGCGGCAGGGTCAAGTCGCCAGGCGGGGTGTCTCATCGGTGACAGCAGGCTCGCGGTGCAAAGAGGCATCTTAGAGGCGCCGGCCGCCCCGCAGGCCAATCCGGGGAAATGCGAGCCCGGGCCGGCAGGCGGTCCCGGCATCTGCCAACATGCACGCCTCTGTTGAGGCCCTCTTTCAGGATGTCCCGATGCAAGTCCAAGAAGCCATTGCCTCGCGCCGCTCGGTGCGCGATTTCCTGCCCACCCCAGTGCCGGGCGAGACCATCCGCCGGGTGCTGACGCAGGCCCTGCGCGCGCCTTCCGGCGGCAACCTGCAACCCTGGTACCTGCACGTGGTGGGCGGCGAGCGGCTGGACGCGCTGAAGGCACTGATGCGCGAGCGCCTGGCCGCCGGCACCGCAGAGGAAGCCGAGTACGACGTCTACCCGCGCGAACTGCTCTCGCCCTACCGCGACCGGCGCTTCCAGATTGGCGAGGACATGTACGCCACGATGGGCGTGCCCCGCGAGGACAAGCCGGCCCGCCGCCGCTGGTTCGCCCGCAACTACGAATTCTTCGGCGCCCCGCTGGCCCTGTTCTGCACACTGGACAAGCGCCACGGCCCGCCGCAGTGGTCCGACGCCGGGATGCTGCTGCAGTCCATCATGCTGCTGCTGCGCGCCGAGGGCCTGGACAGTTGCCCGCAGGAGTCCTGGGCGAACTACCCACAGACGCTGCGCGAGTTCCTCGGAATCCCGGCCGAACGCATGCTCTTCACCGGCATGGCCATCGGCTACGCCAACCCGGCGCACCCGGTGAACTCGCTGGTGGCGCAGCGTGCGCCGCTGGAAGAGGTGGTGAGTTTCGAGGGGATCTGATCGCCGGTCCGCAATCACCGGCCTGCCAGCAAGTCCAGGTAGGCGCCCTGCATCAGTTGGCCCGGCACCACGCCCAGTTTCGCCATCAACGCATGCGCCTCGGCCACGCCGTCGGCCTCAGATTCTTCGGGCGCCAGCACGACTTCGAGTTCCAGAAAATCGCCCAGCCCTGCCACGCGGTCCAGGTGGATGCGCGTGCGGCCGGCGATGAACAAGGTGCGCTGCTTCTGCACCCGGCCGACGACGCCATGCGCCAGCGTCAACACCTCGCGCAGGCTGTCCGGCGATTCGGTTGGTGAGCGTTGGTAGAAGCTGGTCTTCGGGCCTGCGCTGTCCGCCCGCTGGTAGAAGATCAACTCGCCGCGGCCGTCTGCGAACTGGCGAAGCTTCAGCCGGCCTTGGGCGCACGCGAAGAAGCTGTCGTCCTGCTGGATCAGCGTCGGCCCTTCGTCGGCGACTGACGCGGCGAGCGGCAACAGCGCCTCGACGCTGGCGATGCGGGCCTTGATTTCGATGTTGCGGTTCATCTCTCTGCAGCCTCGGGTTCGAGATTCATCTCATACCTGAACTCGCCACCCTCGGGCTCCCCCACCTTTCGCCAACCTTTGCGTTCGTAAAACCCGCAGGCCCTGGTTGTCACGCCGGTGGTCAGCCACAGCAAGGGCAACTTCACCGACCGCAGCCAGGCCAGCATCTCGTCGTGCAAACGTCCGCCATGGCCAAGGCCCTGCGCGTTCGGGTGCACGAACAGCGCCCAGATATTGCCGGTCTGCACATTGCCGATCGCGAAGGCGACGATGCCGCCTTGCTGCTCCACCACCCAGCCGCGGCCGGTCTGCTCGATGGCCTCGATGACCTCCTCGTCCGAGATGCGGCCGGGGGTCGGGGTGTTTTCGGTGACGGCGTAGCGGACGGACCAGATGCCAGGCAGATCGGTGCGGATGGCTTGGCGCAGGGTGAATGCCATGTGGTCACCCTGGCCGCACAACTGCTGTAAGAAGTCTTGCCATGCCCATCGTCTTGCTCCCTGTCGATCAAGTTGCCGCCGCGCACTTTGCCACGCACCTGGACAGCAGTCATGCCTCAGGCATGGGATCCACCATCAGCGCTGCGGCAAAACTGCAAATGGCCTCAGCAGCTTGGCGGGAATGTGTCTGAAGCAGGAAGTGCGGCGCGTTGAACGACGCCCACTGCAGATCTGCCTTCAACTGGCGAACGCGTTGGCCGGCCGCGGCAGGAACCACCCAATCCTGCGTGGCCTGCAAATACAGCATCGGCACAGCCACCTGCTGCAAAGCGCTGCCGGCATCAACGGCCAGCACGGCTTTCAGCCGCGCACGCAGCGCTTCCACCGAGACAGAAGCCAGCGCTTCGGCCAGGGCTTGCTGCAGCGCGGGGCTGGTCCAGCGTCCCATCAAAAGCCGCCCCAGCCAGGCCGAAGGCACAGCGCGCATCGGCAGCCAGCGCATGACGCTTCGCAGGCCTGAGGCCCAGGGATGCGGATTGCACGCGAAAGTGCAGGACAGCACGACACCACGCAACATTGGCGGACGCTCCGCCGCCAGCAGCAACGCCACCGGCCCCGAAAACGATTCGCCCAACAGCACGTACGGCCGGTCCCGGGGAAGTTGCGCGCGCACGCGGTCGACCAGTGCTTCGTAGCCGGCAGGCAAGGTCGTGGGATAACGTATCACCAACGCTTCGCAAGTTGCGGGCAATGCAGCCAGGAACGGTTCAAGCAAGATCCCGGTGCCGTCCAGCCCAGGCAGCACGACCAGCGTAATCAACCGGCGTCCTCCGCCGGCACCACCAGGCGCATCGGGCGGTTAGGCGCGCTCGCGCTCATCACGCGGCGTGAACAGGCGTTGCCGACGTGTCAAGCGCCAGTCCCGCCAGTACCGCGGCCAGGCGGTCCAGGTTCTGCTCGTTGGCCACCACGACAAAGGCGGCGATGCGGTCGCATTCGGCCTCGGTGTCGAAACGCTGCTGCCAGTGCACCCTGGTCTGTTGCGTGCCGACCGGCTCCAGGCGAAGCGTCATTTCGAAGTGGTGGCCGGAGAGGTGGTCGAACACGATGAGTTCGGGGGCGACGACCTGGGCAAACACGCTTTCGTTCGGGAAGTCGCTGCCGTCCGGCGCGTGCATCACGAAGCGCCAGCGGCCGCCGGGCCGGAAGTCGAACTCGGCGAAGGTGTTGCGAAAGCCTGCCGGGCCCCACCACTGCGCGAGTTGCGTGGGGTCCGCAAAGGCCCGGAACACCCGCTCGGGCGGCGCATCCAGCAGCCGGTGGCTGAGCATGTCGCGGCCATGCTGGCCGATGGCGGGCAGCGCGACCGCAGGCGGGGTGGCGGGTTCGGACTTCATGGCAGAGATGCTACTGCGACCTCGCTGGCGGCAGCGAGCTTGCGGGCCGCCATCCAGTCACCTCGGCTCCGGCATCCACCCCGCGCCGGCCAGGTGCCTGCGGCAGGCTGGTTGTGGCGCCGCGCAAACAACCTTGGGGGTTGCCCCTTGCTGGCGTGCGGGCATCGCCAATTCGGTGTTACGGTGTGCCAACCAGGAAGCTCATTGAAGCCCTCTACACGCTCATCCCAGCCTGCGCCAGTGCGCATCGACCCCTTGCGCAACGCCTTGCTGGCCACGGTGGATGCGCTGCACCGCCGCCGGGCCGACCTGGTGAGCGAATCGCTGATTGAGGCCTACGTGGCCGCGTTCTGGATGGAATGGGCTGGCGGCACGCTCAAGCTCACCGAAACCGGCCAGAACATCTGCAAGCAGCTGCGCGCTGCAGCGAGGGTCGCATGATCCGGCTGCAGATTGCCATCCAGCTCGACTACGAAGTCTCCGCCACCGGCAGCGACTTCGTCTTCAACATCCACGCCGCGCAAACCGCCCGCCAGCATGTGCTGGACGAGCAGCTCACGCTGAGCCAGCCGGTGGCCTACCGCGTGGAGAACGAGCCCAGCAGCGGCAACCGCCTGCTGCGCTTCAGCGCCCCACCCGGCCAGCTGCAGGTCAACTACCGGGCCACGCTGGACGTGCACCACTTCATCGGCTCGCCCGAACTGATTCCGGAAGTGCCGGTGGCCAAGCTGCCGCCCGAGGCGCTGGTCTACATCTACCCCAGCCGCTACTGCCCTTCCGACCGGCTGCACCAGCTCGCCATGCGCGAGTTCGGCAGCCGCTGGCAGGGCTACAGCCGGGTGCAAAGCATTTGCGACTGGGTGCGCGAGCGCACCACCTTCGCCTCCAACACCAGCACCTCGCAAACCTCGGCGCTGGACACGCTGCTGGACCAGACCGGCGTGTGCCGCGACTTTGCGCACCTGATGATCGCGCTGTGCCGCGCGATCAACATCCCGGCCCGCTTCGCCACCGGCATCGACTACGGTGCCGACCCTGCCCTTGGCCCGACCGATTTCCACGCCTACGTCGAGGTCTACCTCGGCGACCGCTGGTACATGTTCGACCCTTCGGGCACTGCCATCCCGATGGGCTTCATGCGCTTTGGCATCGGCCGGGATGCCGCAGACACCGCGTTTGCAACCATTTTCGGCAGCGTCAAGACGCATGCCCCAGTGATCGACATCCAGGCCATTGCCGGGGCCGACGGGCGGCTGCGCCAGCCCTTCCACTGCGGCCGCGCGCTGTCGACAGACGGCTAGCCGCCCAGGCCCTCCGGCCTGCTGGCCGCCGCCTGCGCGGCTTCCTGCTCGCGCTGCTGCGCCACGGCCAGCAGCGTCTGCTCGTAGGCAGTGCCAAACTCGACCCGCGTGAGATCGCGGTAGCGGTAGCTGCGGCCACCCAGCTCCCATTCGGCTTCGGGACTGAGCCGGCGCAGCGCGTAGGCCTCCTCGGTGCTCATGCGCAGCGCGCCGACCTCCACCGCATCCGGATCCACCAGTTCCTCGGTCAGCACCACAACGCCGAACATCGCTTCGGCCGACGCCAGCAGCTCGCGCATCGAGCCCAGTGCCAGCTGCCGCAGCGGCTTGGGGTACTGCTCCTTCAGCGCCAGCGCCCGCTGCAGCATGTCCAGGCGAGAAAAGTCAGTGGCAATGGTCTGCACGTCCTCGCGCCGGAAGGCGATATAGCCGTCCAGGTCAAGCCGGCTGCTGACCTGGTGCAGCACGACGAAATCGTCGCTGTCGGCCACCAGGAAGCCGTGCCAGGGGGTGTCGTCCACGCTGCGCAGCAGCTCGACCAGCGGCAGGTTGCCGATACCAAAAGGAGAGTGCATGGCGATCAGGATTCAGCTTGGCTTCGTTGTAACACGCCCGGCCTGAAAGCCGCGGCGGGCGCACTGCCGCGGTGGGTCGCACGGCCCTCAGGGTTGCCCCTGATCAAGCCCTTGCGCGCGTTGTTCCGTCCGTAAGAACCGCAGTCCTGTCCAAGTCCGCGGCGATACGCTTGCCTATGCTTCCTCAAGCCTTTTGCCTGAGGACCGCTGCGTGAAGAACCCGCCCATTCCTGCCCTGCCGACGGTGCCAGCACCGACGCTGGCCATCGCCAACAGCACCGACCGGTTCCCGATCCGGCGGGTGTTCTGCATTGGCCGGAACTACCCATGGCCGGGCAGCGCCACGCTGGCCGGCACCCCACGCGAAGCGCCGTTCTTCTTCATGAAGCCGGCCGACACCGTGGTGCCAGCCCAGGGCCTCATCGCCTATCCCCCGCTCAGCGAAGATTTCTGCCATGAGATCGAGCTGGTGGTCGCCATCGGCAAGGCCGGCGTGAATGTGCCGCCGGAGGCAGCGCTGGACCACGTGTGGGGCTACGCCGCCGGCCTGGACCTGACGCGACGGGACCTGCAGCTGGAAGCCAAGCAGGCGGGCCGACCATGGGAAGGCGCCAAGGCCTTCGATGCTTCCGCGCCCTGCAGCCCACTGGTACCGGCGCCCATCAGCGGCCATCCGACAAGCGGCACCGTGTGGCTCGCGGTGAACGGCGACCAGCGGCAGCATGCCGACCTGGCCGAGCTGATCTGGCCGGTGCACGAGCTGATCAGCTTCCTGTCCCGCTCGGTGACGCTGCAGCCCGGCGACCTGGTCTTCACCGGCACGCCGGCCGGCGTGGCCGCGCTGCTGCCGGGGGACGTGATCGAAGCCGGCATCGAAGGCGTGGCCGCATTCAGCGTGACCATCGCCCCACGGTGAACGCCATGGCCAAACTCGCCATCGTGCCGACGCTTGCCATGCAGCAGCGCAGCGACAGCCCGGACTTCTACATCCGCGACCGGGACGAGCGGCCAGCCACCACCACGCCGCACCGGCACGACTATTTCCAGATCCAGATCAACCGCGGCGGCGACACGGTGCACCACATCGGCGGCGCGATCCGCCCGTTCCCGCGCCACACCGTGGCCTTCATCCTGCCGCACCGGCTGCACCTCATTCCGCACCCGGCGGATGCCGACTTCGTCGTCATCAACTTCACCCAGGAATTTTTCGTGCAGCACATCCGCTGCGATCCGCTGGACCTGGAAGACATCCCGCTGGCAGAGGCCCCCGAGCTGGCCCCGTTCCGCTTCCAGGAGCACCTGGACTTCACGCTGGACAGCAGCGATTTCGCCGAGCTGGAAACCCTGGTCGCGAAGATGCGCGCCATCGGCGCGACACGCCAGGTCGGCTCCGCACTGATCCTCAAGGGCCACCTGCTGGCGCTCATTGGCCGCATCTGCAACCTGTACCAGAACCAGCTGCTCGCGCTGGCGGCAGACAAGGCCGAGAAGCGCGGCCGGCGCGACGCACTGGAGCGCGTCACCAAGTACATGCGCGAGCAGATCGGCAACCCGGCGCTGTCGCTGAAAGACGCCGCCGCTGCCGCCTTCCTCACGCCCAACTACCTCACCCACCTGCTGCGCAAGGAAACCGGCAGCACCTTCACCGACCTGGTGCTGGACCGCCGCATGCGCCTGGCCCGCACCCACCTGATCAACACCTCCAGCTCGATCAGCCAGATCGCCGAGCACTGCGGCTTCTCGGACGAAGCCTATTTCTCGCGCCGCTTCAAGAAGGCCTACGACCAGTCGCCGAGCAGCTTCAGGCGGCAGCACCAGGGCGGTTGAGACACCGCCCCAAAACCCAAAACCAAGGAGTCACGCATGACCCATCCCTCGCCCCCAAAAGTTGCCCTCGTCACCGGCGCTGGCAGCGGCATCGGCCGCGCCGTTGCGCTGGCGTTGCTCGAAGACGGCTTTGCCGTCGTGCTGGCCGGCCGGCGTGCCGAGCCGCTGCTCGAAATCGCCGAGGCCGCCAGGCAGCAAGGCCAACAGGCGCTGGCCGTGCCGACCGACGTGCGCGACGCGGCCAGCGTCACCGCGCTGTTCAAGGCCATCGAGACCAGTTTCGGCCGGCTTGACGTGCTGTTCAACAACGCCGGCGTCAATGCGCCTGCGGTGACGGTGGACGAACTGCCGCTGGAGGCCTGGCAGAACGTGATCGACACCAACGTGACCGGCGTCTACCTCTGCGCCCGCGCCGCCTTTGGCCTGATGCGCCGGCAGCTGCCGCAGGGCGGCCGCATCATCAACAACGGCTCGATCTCGGCGCACACGCCGCGCCCCCTCAGCTGCCCCTACACGGCCAGCAAACACGCGGTACTGGGCCTCACCAAGGGCCTGGCGCTGGACGGCCGCGAGTTCAACATCGTCTGCAGCCAGGTCGACATCGGCAACGCGCTGACCGAGCTGTCGGCCCGCATGACCAAGGGCGTGCGCCAGGCCAACGGCAGCATCGCCGCCGAGCCCATGGTGGACGTCAGGTACGTGGCAGACGCCGTGCGCTACATCGCCGGCCTGCCGCTGTCGGCCAATGTGCTGAACATGACGGTGATGGCCAGCCACATGCCGTTTGTCGGCCGCGGCTGAGCGAAGGAAGCACGGTCATGAAACCCGACATCCTCCAGCTCAATCCCATCCTGGTCCCGGTCATCAACGACCAGCTGAACGCGCTGTACACGGTGCACCGGCTCTACGAGCAGGCGGCCCCGGACGCCTACCTGCGCGAACACGGCGCGAAGATGCGCGGCGTCATCACCGGTGGCCACACCGGCATCAGCAAGGCAATGATGGAACAGCTGCCGGCGCTGCAGATCGTCGCGGTCAACGGCGTGGGCACCGATGCGGTGGATCTCGCCTACGCCCGTGCGCGCGGCCTGCCGGTGGCGGCCACGCTGGGCGCGCTGACCGAAGACGTCGCGGACCTGGCCATTGGCCTGCTGATCGCCACCTGCCGCGACATCTGCACGGTGGACCGCTTCGTGCGCGGCGGCGAGTGGGTCAGGCGTCCGCAGCCCAGCGCCATCCGCCTGGCGCGGCGCTTCAGCGGCATGCGCGTGGGCATTGTCGGCATGGGCCGCGTGGGCCGCGCCATCGCCATCCGCGCCGCGGGCTTTGGCTGCCCGGTCGCCTACACCGACCTGCGCGCGATGACCGATGTGCCGTGGACCTACATCGCCGACCTGAAGGAACTGGCCCGAAGCAGCGACGCACTCGTGCTGGCTGCCGCCGCGGACAAGGCCGAAGGCATCGTCGACGCCGCGGTGCTGGACGCGCTCGGGCCCGACGGCTTCCTGGTCAACATCGCCCGCGGCCGGCTGGTCAACGAGCCGGACCTGGTCGCTGCCCTCACGTCAGGCCGCATTGCCGGTGCCGGGCTGGACGTGTTTGCCGACGAGCCGCATGTGCCGCCCGCGCTGCTCGCGCTGGACAACGTCGTCTGCCAGGCCCACCGCGCCAGCGCCACGCACGAGACGCGCAAGGCCATGGGCGAGATGGTGCTGGCTGCCATCGCCCAGGCGCTGGCGGGCGAACGGCCTGCCATGAGCCTGACGACCTGAATCGCTTCAACCACAACACCGGAGACAAGACATCATGAAGTTCAAGCAACTCGGCGCCATCGCCATCGCCCTCAGCTCGCTGGCCGCGGCACTCGTCAGCGGCCAGGCCTCAGCGCAGGCCTACCCGAGCCGGCCCATCACCATCATGGTGGGCTCCACGCCAGGCAGCACGACGGACGGACTGGCGCGCGCGCTGGGCGCCGTCATCACCAAGGAAACCGGCCAGCCGGTGATCGTGGACAACCGCGCCGGAGCCTCCGGCGGCATTGCCGCACAGGCCACCGCCCGCGCCGCACCGGACGGCTACACGCTGTTCATCACCACCAACACCACGCAGGCCGCCAACCCGCATCTGTTCAAGAAGCTGGTATACGACCCGATCAAGGACTTCACGCCCATCGGCCAGATGGTGCAGGGCTACATGCTGATGGTGGTGAGCCCGACCTCCAAGGCCAAGACCGTGGGCGAATTCATCGCGCTGGCCAAGCAGTCGCCGGGCAAGCTGAGTTTCGGCGCCGGCAGCTCGTCGGCGCGCATCGGCGTGGAGCTGTTCCAGCACATGAGCGGCACGCAGCTGACCTACGTGCCCTACAAGGGCAACCCGCAGGCGGTCATGGACCTGGTCGGTGGGCAGACCGACGTGATGATCGTCGACCTGACCACCAGCCTGCCGCAGGTCAAGGCCGGCAAGCTGCGCGCGCTGGGCGTGAGCAGCCCCACGCGCTCGCCGTTGGTGCCCGGCGTGCCGACCATTGCGGAATCCGGTCTGCCAGGCTACGTGGCCAACCACTGGAACGCGCTCTATGCGCCAGCCGGCACGCCCACCCCCATCGTGCAGCGCCTGAACGAGCTGATGCGCAAGGCGATGGCGACCGATGCGCTGCGCGAGTTCGCCGAACAGAACGGCATGGAAACCCACCCCACCTCGCCGCAGGAACTAGCCGCCTTCCAGCTCGCCGAGCTGGACCGCTGGGGCAAGATCATCAAGGACGCGGGCATCCAGCCCGAGTGAATCAGGAGGCCGCCAGCTTGAAGGTGGACATGGCACCCACCAGGTGCTCGCTCTGCTCGCGCAGGCTGGAGGCGGCCGCGGCGCTCTCCTCGGCCAGCGCGGCATTCTGCTGAGTCGATTCGTCCAGCTGGGCGACCGCCTGGCCGACCTGCGCCACGCCGCTGCTCTGCTCGGCGGTGGCCAAGGTGATCTCGCCGACGATGTGGCTGACGCGCTGGATCGCACCGACGATCTCGCTCATGGTCTCGCCAGCGCGGTCCACCAGCGCCGAGCCCTGCTCCACCTGCTCCACGCTGGTGGTGATCAGGGTCTTGATCTCCTTGGCAGCCGCTGCGCTGCGCTGCGCCAGGGCCCGCACCTCGCTGGCGACCACCGCGAAGCCGCGGCCCTGCTCACCGGCGCGAGCCGCTTCGACCGCGGCGTTCAGCGCCAGGATGTTGGTCTGGAAGGCAATGCCGTCGATCACCGTGATGATGTCGGCAATCCGCTTGGAGCTGGCATTGATGCCGCGCATCGTGTCCACCACCTGGCCGACCACCGCGCCGCCACGGCCGGCCACGTCGGACGCGCCTTGCGCCAGCACATTGGCCTGCTGCGCATTTTCGGCATTGCTGCGCACGGTCGAGCCGAGCTGGTCCATGGTCGCGGCGGTCTGCTGGATTGCGCTGGCCTGCAGTTCGGTGCGCGCGCTGAGGTCCGCACCGCCATGGGCGATCTGCTCGGTGCCGGTGGCAATGGAATCCGCCGCGCGGCGCACCTCGTTGACGATGCGCGACAGGCTGCCCTGCATCGCACCCAGCGAAGCGAGCACGCTACCCTGCGGTGCCTCGTGTGCGCCATCCAAGTCGGTCAGGTTCCCTTCGGCAACGCGGCTTGCGACCCGGCTCAGGTCAGCCGGCTCGGCGCCCAGCGCCTTGCGAAGGCCGCGCACGATCAGCCAGCCGGCCAGCACCGCGGCGCCAAGGGCCAGCAAGCAGGCCGCGATCAGCAAGATGCGCTGTTGGCCGTACTGGACCTGGGCTTCTTCCTTCAGTTGCGCTGCACGGGATTCGGTGTAGTCGGCATAGTCCGTCGTGGCCTTGGCCAGCGCCTTGATCAGCGGCCGACACTCGGTGTTCATCTTCGCGATGGCGGCATCGTGCTCGCCCTTCAATGCCAGGTCCACGATGGCCAGCGCCACCGGACCGTAGCGCTGCTCCACCTGGTCAATGGCAGCGACGTGCTGGCGGGCAGCCTCGGACACCCCGCTGGTCGCGACCATGGCCTTCAGCTGCGCCAGGCTGCGCTGCACCTCGGCATGCGCTGCCTTCACCTCCTCGTCCTCGGCAGCCAGGTCGGCCGGCGTAGAAACCAGCACCAGGTTGCGAGCCGCAATGGCGCGGCGGTCGACTGCGATGCGCAGGTGCGAGGCCACCGTGGCGCGTGCGCTCACACCGTCAACATGATGGACAAAGCGCGCATTGGCATCGCCAAGGTCCTTGAGTGCCAGGGCAGCCACGACGGCCACAAGGACGGCGAGGATGCCAAAGGCCAACGTGAGCTTGGCGCGAATCGTCAGGGAGCGGTGTGTCATGGCTGTCTCTTCTTGGTGGTGCAAAGGGCCCGCGCGGAAGCAACGCGGCTTGCTTGGTCTACAGAGACTTCGGCCACCCAGTCGACCAACTGAATGATGGCAACTGCGCACGACTCGCCACCTGCGGTGTGCTCGCCGTCACTAATTCACGGTAGCCGCGTTTTCATGCGGCACCCCAAGAGGGCGCAAGCGCCGGGATGACCGCACTTTCGAGCGCCTGGGGGCTCTGCAGTGTTCCGAAATGAGGGCCAAACATGGCACTTTGTCTCGCTTTCCACTGGGTGCTCCGATGGAATAGTCAAGTTCGTGACACCGGGTCTGCACCCGGTCAAGTTCGGGCGTGGCGCCTCAAGTCGAGGACCAGCCCGCCGATGTGAGGCCGTATGCCTGCTTCCACAATGCCTTCTTCGCCCGTCGCTCCCAGCGCCGCCACCACCCTCATCCAGCGGCTCGGCCGCATGCATGGCAGCGGCATGGGCCTGGCCGGCGCGGCCGGCATGTTGCTGACCGGCGGTGTCCAGACCGGGCCGCTGCTGGGCGGCGTCGCGCTGCTGGTCGCAGGCGCCTGGAGCGACTGGCAGCGCGCGCGCCGCCGCTCGTCAGACCACGACAGCGCCGCCGCCTTCGTGGCCGGCACCGATCGGCTGGGGCAGGACGTGCTGCCGGTCTGGAGCGCCCACATCGAAACCTCGCGTGCCCAGATGGAAGATGCCGTGGCCGCGCTGTCGCAGCGTTTTGCCAGCATCGTGGACCGGCTGGACCAGGCGCTGAAAGCCTCGGCCCAGGACGGGGACCAGGGCGTGGGCGCCGTATTCGACCAGAGCAACCGCGACCTGCACGGCGTGCTGGACACCCTGCGCGAAGCCATGACCAGCAACAGCGCCATCCACGCCGAGGTGCAGTCCCTGGGCCACTTCGTCGGTGAACTGCTGGAGATGGCAGCCGAGGTCGCCTCCATCGCCTCGCAGACCAACATGCTGGCGATCAACGCCGCGATCGAGGCCGCGCATGCCGGCGAAAACGGCCGCGGCTTCAGCGTGCTGGCGCAGGAAGTGCGCAAGCTCTCGGTGATGTCGGGGGAGACCGCCCAGCGCATGGCCGAGAAGGTGCAGGTCATCAGCGAAGCCATCAAGACCACGCGCAGCAGCGCCGAAGCTTCATCCCAGCGCGGGCAGGCCTCGGCGGCCGAAGCCGAAACCTCGATCAACGGCGTGCTGGGCCATTTCCGCAGCGTCACCGAAGGGCTGGAAGCGTCTTCCGAAGTGCTCAAGCGCGAAAGCGTGGGCATCCAGGGCGAGATCGTCGAAGCGCTGGTGCAACTCCAGTTCCAGGACCGCGTGAGCCAGCGCATGACCCATGTGCGCCACAACATCGAGCGCCTGCCCACGCTCCTGAGCGCCACCCGCAGCCGCTTCGAGTCGGCCGGTGAGCTGCAGGCGGTCGACAGCGCCGCATTGCTGGCCGAGCTGGAAAGCAGCTACGCGATGGCCGACGAGCGCAACACCCATCAACGCAGCCACACGGGCAGCGCGGTCGCTGCGCCCGCCGCAGCCGAAGAAGAAGTCACCTTCTTCTGATCCGCCCCATTCCGACCTCGTCTCTCAGAACTCAAAGGGAATCCATCCATGGCCAAGACCATCATGATCGTCGACGACTCAGCCTCGCTGCGGCAAGTTGTCGGCATTGCGCTGCGCGGCGCCGGCTACGACGTGATCGAAGGCTGCGACGGCGTTGACGCGCTGAAGAAGCTGACCGGGCAGAAGGTCCACATGATCATCAGCGACGTGAACATGCCCAACATGGACGGCATCAGCCTGGTCAAGGCGGTCAAGCAGCTGCCGGCCTACAAGTTCACGCCCATCGTGATGCTGACCACCGAATCGGCCGGCGGCAAGAAGGCCGAAGGCCAGGC
>NZ_JAJNKD010000023.1:0-107765 GCF_021043325.1 Ideonella azotifigens | reverse complement strand
GGTCTGGGCAATGACGCCATCGACGGCGGCGCAGGCAACGACACCTTTGTCTTCGCCCGCGGCGATGGCGCCGACACCGCCTCCGACTACGACACCACGGCCGGCAATGTCGACCTCTTGTCGTTCGGAGCAAACATCGCCACCGATCAGCTTTGGTTCCGCAAGGTGGGCACCAACTTGGAGGTCAGTGTCATTGGCACAAGCGACAAAGTCTCGATTACCAGCTGGTATTCGAGCACTTCTTATCACATCGAGCAGTTCCAAACAGCGAACGGCGCAGTGTTGCTGGACAGTCAAGTGAACGCGCTGGTCGACGCCATGGCGGCATTCAGCCCGCCCGCGGCTGGACAAACAACGCTGCCTCCGGACTATCAGTCGTCTCTGACACCCGTCATCGCAGCCAACTGGCATTGAAGAGGCGCAAGGTCGTACCCTGCGACCACACAACCCAAGGCCGCGCTGAGTCAGCGCGGCTTTTTTCTGGGCATCTCAGACCAGTGCCCTCCCGATCAGGATCTTCTGCACTTCGGAGGTGCCCTCGTAGAGCTGGCACACGCGCACGTCACGGTACAGGCGCTCGACGGGAAAGTCGCTGACATAGCCGTAGCCGCCGTGCACCTGGATGGCCGCGGAGCAGACCTTCTCGGCCATTTCGCTGGCGAACAGCTTGGCCATCGCGGCTTCCTTCAGGCAGGGCAGACCGGCGTCCTTCAAGGTCGCGGCATGCCAGACCAGCTGGCGCGCGGCTTCAAGCTGGGTGGCGCAATCGGCCAGCTTGTGCTGCACGGCCTGGTGCTCGTAGATCGGCACGCCGAAGGCCACGCGCTCCTTGGCGTAGCGCAGCGCCGCTTCCAACGCGGCGCGCGCCATGCCCAGGCTTTGCGAGGCGATGCCGATGCGCCCGCCTTCCAGCCCGCCCAGCGCAATCTTCAGGCCCTGGCCTTCTTCGCCCAGCCGGTTCGCCGCCGGCACGCGGCAGTTCTCGAACAGGATTTGTGCGGTGTCCGAGCTGTGCTGGCCCATCTTGTCTTCGAGCCGCGCCACCGTGTAGCCGGGCGTTTTCGTGGGCACCAGGAAGGCGCTGATGCCCTTCTTGCCGGCGGCCTTGTCCGTGACCGCCATCACGATGGCCACGTCGCCGTTCTTGCCGCTGGTGATGAACTGCTTGACGCCGTTGATGACGTAGTCGTCCCCATCGCGCACGGCCATGGTCTTCAGCCCGCCGGCTTCGGAGCCCACGTGCGGCTCGGTCAGGCAGAACGCGCCCAGCATGTCGCCGCGCGCCAGCGGTTTGAGGAACCTCTGTTTCTGGTCCTCGTTGCCAAAGGCCATCAGGATGGAGCAGACCGGGCAGTTGTTGACGCTGACCACGGTGGAGGTGCCGCCGTCACCGGCGCCGACCTCTTCCAGGATCAGTGACAGCGCAAGGTAGTCCAGGCCCGCGCCGTCGTACTCGGTCGGCACCGCCACGCCGTAGCAGCCCAGCCCGGCCAGTCCCTTCAACTCTTCGGCGGGGAAATGGTGTTCCTTGTCCCAGCGCGCGGCGTGCGGGGCGATCTTGTCCTGCACGTAGGCGCGCACCGCCTCCTGCACCGCCTGGTGCTCTTCGCTCAGCAGCATGGTTCTTGTCTCCGGATGTGTTGTGTGCGGGGCAAATCAAGAAAGCGAGGGGCCGCTCCCGAGCTTTCTTGACCCCCTCGGGGGGCCTGACGCGCAGTGGCAGGTATGGGGGCACCATTTACCAGGGGATGGTGGCGCCGCTGTAGTCGTAAAAGCCGCCGTGGCGCTTGGCGTCCAGCCCGGTCAGCACCTGGCGGATGCCGGCGGCGCTTTCTTCGGGCGAGATGTCGGCGCCGCTGCCGCCCATCTCGGTGCGCACCCAGCCGGGGTGCAGCGCGCAGCAAAAGGCCTTGCCCTTGAGCGCCAGCGCGGTGTCGGCCAGCACCGAATTGACCGCCGCCTTGGAGGCGCGATAGAGCCAGCCGGCGCTGCTGGCCCGCGTGCCAATGGAGCCCATGCGCGACGACAGCACGCCCACGCGCGCGCCCGGCGCCAGCGCGTCCAGCATCTGCGGCAGCACCTGCATGGGGCCCAGCACATTGGTGTGCATGACCTGGTCGAAGTCCGCCGCGGTGGGCGACTGCAGGCCGCTGGTCTGCGGGCCGTAGACACCGGCATTGACGATGGCGACGTCGAAGCATTCGCCGTCGACCTGCCAGGCCAGGCCGGAGACGCTGGCGGCCGAGGTCACGTCCAGCCGAAGGCCCTTGGCACCCAGCGCGTGCAGCCTGGCCAGGCCGGCGTCATCACGCGCGGTGGCGACCACCTGCGCGCCGGCCTCGCGGTACTGGCGCACCAGTTCCAGGCCGATGCCACGCGAGGCGCCGATGACCAGCACCGCGCGGGGCGAGAAGTTCGAAACAGCAGAGGTCATGTCAGAGCCTGGCGGTGGGCAGATCCAGTGGCTCGCGCAGCGTGTGCAGCAGCTGGGCCCGGGTGTAAGGGTGCTCGTGGCCTGAGAGCCGCAGCGCGATGCGGGTCACCAGCGCATGCGTGGGGGACGGCGGTGCATAGGAGGTGGCACCGAACAGCCACAGCGCCATCGCCGCCAGCGCGCCGCCCTGCAGCCAGCGCTGCAGCCGCGGCGTGTGCCAATGTTCGGCGAACAGCACCGCCAGGCTCACCGCTCCGCCAACCACGAAGCCGGCGATGACCTCGCTGACCGAATGCGCATCCACCGCCAGGCGCGAGACGCCGACCACCAGCGCGATCACAGCGCCCAGCAGCGCGGCGGCCATGCGGCCCCGGCCCAGCAGCAGTTCGGCGCAGGCGGCGAGCAGCACCGGGTAGATCGCCGAGGCGTACATCGAGTGGCCCGAGACGCCGGTGAAGTTCAGGCTCGCCGAGCCGATGCCCCAGCCGATGAAGGCGATCTTGGTCAAGGTGGTGAGCCCCGTTGCCAGCACCAGCCCGGCCAGCCAGCGTGATGCGGCCGGCCGGCCCTCCGGGCGGCTGGCGAGCAGCAGGCCGACCAGCAGCGCGGCCGGCAGCAGGATCTGGGCTTCACCGAAGCGGGTCACGAAATGCCAGGCGTTCACAGCGGTATCAGTCAGTGCAGCGGAAGGCCCGCATTCTTCATCAAACCCTGTGCTCGACCAGCGCGAGCCGCGCCGCCAGGCCCAGGAACAACGCACCGCCCAAGCCGTTCAGCCAGCGCGACAGCGTGGGCGAGCCGCCCAGCCGGCGCAGCCGTGCCGACACGGCCACCAGCGCCAGCAGGAAGACTGTGCCCTGCGTCACCATCAAGGCGCCCAGCGCCAGGAAGGCCAGCGTCTTGTGCGGCGCGTCCGGCGCGATGAACTGCGGCAAGAAGGCCAGGAAAAACAGCGCCACCTTGGGGTTCAGCACGTTGGTGACCATGCCCTGGCGGAACACCGCGGGCAGCGAGCGCTGCCGCGCCTCGGCCGCCTGCGCGGCCTGCGTTTCGGCGGGCCGGGCTGCGCTGCGCAACATCTGCAGCGCCACCCACGCCAGGTAGGCCGCGCCGGCCCACTTCAGCGTCGCAAACGCGAGGCTGGAGACGGCCAGCAAGGCAGCCAGCCCAAACGCCGCGAGCAACGCATGCACCACGCAACCGGCCGACACCCCCAGCGCCGCGGCCACGCCGGTGCGGGCGCCGCCGGTCAGCGTGCGCGAGACGGTGTAGAGCATGTCCACGCCGGGCGTGGCGTTCAGCACCAGCACCGTCAGCGAGAACAGGCCCAGGCTGTGCAGGCCCAGCGCGGCGGCGAGTTCGCTCATGTCACAGCAGCTCGATGGCCATCGCCGTGGCTTCGCCGCCGCCGATGCACAGCGCCGCAACGCCGCGCTGCAAGCCCCGCTTCTTCAGCGCGCCCAGCAGCGTGACGACGATGCGCGCGCCGGAAGCGCCGATCGGGTGGCCCAGCGCGACCGCGCCGCCGTGCACGTTGACGATCTCGTGCGGCAGCTTGAACTCGGCCATCGCGGCCATGGTCACCGCGGCGAAGGCTTCGTTGACTTCCCACAGGTCGACCTGCTCGGCCGTCCAGCCGGCCTTCTTCAAGGCCTTCTGGATCGCGCCGACCGGTGCGGTGGTGAACCACTCCGGCGCCTGCGCGTGCACGGCGTGCGAGACGATGCGGGCAATCGGCGTGAGGCCACGCGCCTTGGCGGTGGACTCGCGCATCAGCACCAGCGCGGCGGCGCCGTCGGAAATGCTGGACGAGGTGGCGGCGGTGATGGTGCCGTCCTTCTTGAACGCGGGCTTCAGGCCGGGGATCTTGTCCAGTTTGGCCTTGAACGGGGCCTCGTCGCGCTTGAACAGGGTCTCGCCGCCCTTGCCGGCCAGCGCCACCGGGGCGATCTCCCAGTCGAAGCTGCCGTCTTCGTTGGCCTGCTTGGCGCGCTGGGTGGAGGCGATGGCGAACTGGTCCATGGCCTCGCGGGTGAAGCTGTACTTGCCCACGCACTGTTCGGCGAACACGCCCATGGCCTGGCCGCGCTGGTAGGCGTCTTCCAGGCCGTCGATGGCCATGTGGTCGTACATGGCGGTGGCGCCGTACTTCACGCCCTTGCGCGCGAACATCAGGTGCGGCGCGTTGGTCATGCTCTCCATGCCACCGGCCACCATCAGCTCGGCCGAGCCGGCGGCCAGCATGTCGTGCGCGAACATCATCGCGCGCATGCCCGAGCCGCACATCTTGCTCAGCGTGACGGCGCCTGTGCTGTCCGGCAGGCCAGCCTTGCGCAGGGCCTGGCGCGCGGGCGCCTGACCCTGGCCAGCCATCAGGCAGTTGCCCATCAGCACTTCGTCGATGGCGTCGCCCGGCACGCCGGCGCGCTCGACGGCAGCCTTGATCGCGACGGCGCCCAGTTCCCAGGCAGCCAGTGATGAGAAGTCGCCCAGCAGGCCCCCGATGGGGGTGCGGGCAGCGGATGCGATGACGATGGGATCGGCCATTTTTCGAGTCTCCTGTGATTGCCGTGATGAAAGAGCCGCGGCCCTCAGGCTGCCGCCTGGGCGCGCTGCACGGCGAAGCGCTTGCCCGGCTCATAGGGAAAAACGTCGTGCACATGGCCTGCGGCAATGCGCTGCTTGTGACCTTGCCAGAACGCAGCGTCCAGCAGGTCGGCATGGTGTTTCATGAAGACTTCGCGCACCTGCGGGTTGCCCAGCAGGAAAGGCGCGAAGGTTTCGGGGAAGACGTCCCGCGGCGCGACCGGCCACCAGACCTCGCCGGACATTTCCTCTTCCTCGTTGCGCGGCGCAGGCACGCGGCGGAAGTTGCAGTCGGTCAGGTACTCGATCTCGTCGTAGTCGTAGAACACGACCTTGCCCGCGCGGGTCACGCCGAAGTTCTTCCACAGCATGTCGCCGGGAAAGATGTTGGCCGCGACCAGGTCCTTGATCGCGTTGCCGTATTCGATCACCGCGTTTTCGAGCTGGATGGGCGTGGCGTCCTGCAGGTAGATGTTCAGCGGCACCATGCGGCGCTCGATGTAGACGTGCCTGATGACCAGTTCGCGCGGGCCTCCATGGCCTCCGTCGGACGCTCGCTCGGAAAACTCCAGCTGGCTGGGCGCGAAGTGGCGCAGTTCGGCCAGCAGCGCTTCGTCGAAGCGCGAGAGCGGGAAGGCCACGTTGGAGAACTCCAGCGTGTCGGCCATGCGGCCCACGCGGTCGTGCTGCTTGACCAGCAGGTACTTGCGCTGCACCTGCTCGCGCGTGGTGTCCTTCTGCTCGGGGAAAAAGTCCTTGATGAGCTTGAACACGAACGGGAAGCTCGGCAGGTCGAACACCAGCATCACCATGCCCTTGATGCCGGGCGCGATGCGGAAGCTGTCGCTGGAGTGCTGCAGATGGGCCAGGAAATCGCGGTAGAACAGGTTCTTGCCGTGCTTCTGCAGACCCAGCGCGTTGTAGAGCTCGGCGCGCGGCTTGCGCGGCATCAGCGAGCGCAGGAACTGCACATGGGCGCTGGGAATTTCCATGTCGACGAGGAAATAGGCCCGCGCGAAGCTGAACAGCATCTGCAGGTCGTCCTCGCCGAACAGCACCGCGTCGATCACCAGCTTCGGCGCGGCGCCCTCCGGCCGGTCCAGGTGCAGGATGGGCAGCGCAAACGGCGCTTCGCTGTAGCCGTTGACCACCTTGCCCACCACATACGCGCCCTTGTTCCGGTAGAACAGCGAGGACAGCACCTGGATCTGGAAGTTGGCCCGCGCACGGAACGGGCCGTCCTGGTCCAGCCGCAGCAGCATGGCGGCCAGCACCGCGTCCACGTCGCGCGCCAGGTCCTCGAACGCGACCTGCAGCCGGAAGTTGGTGATGACGCGCATCAGCGTGTCGCGCAGCGACTCGCGCGTCGGGTAGTAGCAGCGGTAGGTGGGCGTGGCGGCCGGCTCGTCGTTCTCGATGTATTCGGTCGAGATGGCGGGGCGCACGAAGATGAAGTCGTTGTGGAAGTAGTGCCGGTGCAGGATCTTGGTCGTGACCGAATTGAAGAAGGTCTCGGCCAGCTCGGGCTGGTGGTGATGGGTCAGCAGGCCGATGTAGTGCAGCTTGACCTGCTGCCAGATGCCCATCGCCAGCGTGCCGGCTTCGAACTCTGCCTGCAGCCGCTCGGCGGCCTCGGCCACGCGCAGGTCGTAGAACTCGATGCGCTCTCGCTGCGCGCGCTGCTGGCCGTGCCAGTCGGCCTGCTCGAAGCGCTGCTTGGCACTGGCGCTGGCCTCGCGGAACAGCCGGTAGTGCTTGTCGAAACCGTCCAGCAGCGCGCGGGCGATCTCATGGCCGCGGCTGTCGTCAAGCTGCTGCGGGAACAGGGTTTGACGGACAGGCGGGCGCATGCACGACTGAAGTTGCAATCAGCCCGCGGGCTGTTCGGCCATGTCGGGCGCGGCGCTGCTGTCTGCCGGCAATGCGGGCGACAAGGGCGCGGCAGCGGCCTGCGTTGACTCTGCCGCCAGCGGCGCGCCGAGGAAGCGGCGGTGGATGCCGGCCAGCGCCTTGGCATAAGCCTCGCCCACGTCAGTGGTGCCGGAGACGGTCATGCGCAAGTCGTCCAGCAGGCCGTTGTGCAGGCCGTAGACCCAGCCGTGCACGACCACTTCCTGCCCGCGCGCCCAGGCGTCCTGCACGACGGTGGTGTAGCAGGTGTTGCGGGCCTGCTCCAGCACGTTCAGCTCGCACAAGGCGTCCACGCGGTACTCGGCGGGCAGGCTCTCCAGGAAGCCATGGTGCATGCGGCGAACGTCCTTCACGTGGCGCAGCCAGTTGTCGACCAGGCCGTTGCGAGTGTCCAGCATCGCGGCCTTGACGCCGCCGCAGTTCGAGTGGCCGACGATGATGATGTGCTGCACGCGCAGGTGGTCGACCGCGAACTGGATCACCGAGAGCGCATTCAGGTCCGAGTGCGCCACCACGTTGGCCACGTTGCGGTGCACGAACAGCTCGCCGGGCAGCAGGTCCACCAGCTCGTTGGCCGGCACCCGGCTGTCGGCACAGCCGATCCACAGGTACTGCGGCGTCTGCTGCTTGAGCAGACGGCTGAAAAAGCCAGGCTCGCGGGCCTCGGTGGCGGCGGACCAGCGGCGGTTGCTTTCAAAGAGTTCTTCGAGGTGTTGGCTCATGGCAGGACGGCTTCAAAAGTCGATTCAGGCACAAGGCGCCAGCGGGACGGTGCCGGCTGGGCCACCGCGTTTGCTGCATTGCACCAAACGCCGGACGCGAGTGTAAGCACGGGGGCCTCTGGAAAGCATCAGGACTCAAACAGCCGCAGCACGGCGCGCAGCCTTGGCCCGGCCCGCCGGTTTCGCAACCGGCTCGGGCTTTGCCAGCAACTGCCGGCAACGGGCCTCATGCTGCTCGATTTCCGCCAGCGTGACCTGGATGTCCTCCAGTTGCTGGGCCAGCTGGCGCCGGTGTTCGGCCAGCACGCCGAGGAAAGCTTCCAGCTGCGGGCGGGCGTCTGTGCCGGAGTCGTACATGTCGACCAGCTGCTTGATCTCCTGCAGCGACAGGCCCAGGCGCTTGCCGCGCAGGGTCAGCTTGAGCCGGGTGCGGTCGCGCAGCGTGTAGACGCGGTTGCGACCGGCACGCGCCGGGGTCATCAAGCCCACGTCTTCGTAGAAGCGGATCGCGCGCGGCGTGATGTCGAACTCCTGCGCCAGCTCGGTGATGGTGAAGGTCGCAGCGGCTTCCGCACGGCCGTCGCCACCGGTGGCTTGGGCACGTGCGCGGGAGGGACGATCGGAAGCAGGCATGACGTGGATTGACGTTTACGTTAACGTGAACCGAAGTCTACGCGACTTGCCGTCTCGCAGGCGACAGGCAGGCTGGCAAAGTTGGCGGACCATCGCCTACCGCGCCGGGGCCTTGCCGTCGTGGTCGCGTCTCCAAGTTTTCTTTGTCGGATTCCCTGCCATGGCCAATGCCCTAGAAGCCCAGTTGCGCTACCCCTGGGGCGACACCCTGCCCGAGACCGGCCACGCGATGGAGGTGGCACCGGGGGTGCGCTGGCTGCGCATGCCGCTGCCGTTTGCGCTGGACCACATCAACCTCTGGCTGCTGCGCGACGAGGCCGAAGACGGCAGCCCCGGCTGGGCCGTGGTCGACTGCGGGCTGGACATTCCCGAGGCGCGCGAAGCCTGGACCCGGCTGTTCGCCCACGGGCTGGACGGCCTGCCCATCCTGCGCGTGATCGTCACCCACATGCACCCGGACCACCTCGGGCTGGCGCACTGGCTGTGCGCGCAATGGGGCTGCAGGATGTGGATCAGCGCCACCGATTTCTACTCCGCCGGCCAGGCCTGCCGCAGCGACCCCGAGCTGATGCGTGCGCAGGCCGAGAAGCTGTTCTCGCGCCACGGGCTGACCGACCCGCAGCGCCTGGCCGCCGTGCGCGCGCATGCCACCGGCTACGCGCACCTGGTGCCGCAGCTGCCCGATGAATACCGCCGGCTGCTGCACGGGCTGACGCTGCGCATTGGCCCGAACGACTGGCACTGCATCGTCGGCCACGGCCACGCGCCCGAGCACATCGCGCTGCACTGTCCTGCGCTGAACCTGCTGATCTCGGGCGACATGCTGCTGCCGCGCATCTCGACCAACATCAGCGTCTACGGCCACGAACCGGAGGCCAACCCGCTGCCGCTGTTCCTTCAGTCCATCGAGCGCTTCAGGCCACTGCCGGCGGACACGCTGGTGCTGCCCTCGCATGGCAAGCCTTTCACCGGCGCGCACCAGCGCATCGACCAACTGCAGGCCCACCATGCGCTGCAGTTCGACCTGCTGGTGGCCGCCTGTGCAGAAGCGCCGCGCTCGGCCGCCGAGCTGCTGCCGGTGCTGTTCAAGCGCACGCTGGACGTGCACCAGACCAGCTTTGCCATGGGCGAGGCGATTGCCCACCTGCACGCGCTGCAGGAGGCCGGCCGGCTGCGGGCGCTGCCGAGCGACGAAGACGGCGTGCTGCGTTACGTGCCAGTGCTGCCTGCAGCGCCCGCCATGCCTTCGCCGGCTGGCGCCGAGGTGTTGCTCGCTTCTCGATAAGGCGCGAACACATCGCGCAAGGCCGTGCCACCCTGCCCGCCGACCAGCGACTTCTCCAGCTCGGTCAGGTGGCGCCGCATCTCGGCGGCGGCCTGGGCGGGTGTGCCGACGGTGAGCGCGGCGATCAGCTCCTGGTGCCGGTGCGTGACGCAGCCCGGCCGGTCGCCGCGCTGGTAGAGCGCGATCAGCAGCGAGGTGGTGGGCAGCAGCTCGTCGATCAGGTCGATGAAGACAGGATTGCCAACCAGCTCGGCCAGTGCCTGGTGGAAGCGGCCGGACAGGCGGATGGCAGCGGCTGCGTCGCCGCGCACATGGGCCGCGGCTTCGGCCTGCACCAGACCGTTCAGCTCGCTGACCTGGGCAGCGCTGAGCTTGCCGGCGAGGCGGCGCGCGATGTCGCATTCGACGACGCGGCGCGCATCGAACACATGCGCCGCATGCGCCAGGTCCGGATGCGGCACCTGCGCGCCGCGGTTGTGCTGCAGCACGATGATCTGGTCGGCCGCCAGGCGTTGCAGCGCCTGGCGCACGACGGTGCGCGAGACACTGAAGCTCTCGGCCAGCTCCTCTTCGCGCAGCCGCGCGCCGGGCGCCAGCCGGTGCTCGATGATGGCTTGATAGATGCCCTGGTAGACCCGCTGGGTCGCCGTGTCGGCAGCTTCTGCCTTGCCGGCCTGGCGGCGGCGCGTGGCGCCATGGGCGACATGGGTGGGCATCTCGGCATTGTCCTCAATCACAAGCGCCCGGCGCAGCGCTTGGCTGGTGGCGCGCAAGGTCGCCTCAGGCCGCGCCACGGCGCCGCCAAAGCGCGACCAGCAGCAGCGTCAGGCCCATCACCGCAAACGAGATCACCGTGGTGACGGTGCCGAGTGCGTAAATCACCGGCGTGGTCACGGTCGTCGTCAGGCCCTGCAGCTCCAGCGGCAAGGTGTTCAGGTCGCCCATGACCTGCGAGCTGCGGGCGATCTCGTCCCAGCTCAGCGTGAAGCCGAACATGCCGATGCCGACCAGGCTGGGCGCGATCAGTGGCAGCACCACGTGGCGCAGCGCCTGCCAGGGCGTGGCGCCCTGGTCGCGCGCGGCTTCTTCGTAGGCCGGGTTGAAGCGGTTGAAGATCGCGAACATGATCAAGAGGCCAAACGGCAGCGTCCAGGTCAGCTGCGCGCCCAGGCCGGAACTGAACATGCCCAGCGTGCTGGTGAAGCCTTCGAGGAGGCTGGGCGCATGGGCTTCGAGCACGGTCTTGATGCCCGTGTCCAGCAGCCGGAACATCAGGCCCACGCCCAGCGAGACGATGATGCTGGGCATGATCAGGCTGGCGACCACGACATAGAACAGCGCGCTGCCGCCCGGCAGCTTCTTGCGGTAGGCCAGGCCCGCGAGCAGCGAGCAGACCACCGTCAGCACCATCACCGTGAGGCCCAGCGCCAGCGAGCGGCGCAGCGCGGCGCCGATGTCGATCACGCCAATGCCTTCCCACAGCTGCGCGAACCAGTGCAGCGACCAGCCGCGCATCGGGAAGGTCAGCCCGCCCTCGGGGCCCTGGAAGCTGAGCAAGAAGATGGCCAGCATCGGGCCGTAGAGGAACAGCACAAAGGCGGCGAAGACGGCGCCAAGCAGCCAGAAGCTGAGCGGTCTCGATTCACGACGCGGGACGGCGGCCATCAGAGTTCCTTCCTCAGGTTCACCAACCGCATCAAGGCCACGATCATCATCAGCACCACCGCCAGCAGGATCATCGCGTTGGCCGCGGCCAGCGGGAACTGCAGGTAGCTGGTCTGCACCTGGATGACCTTGCCGACCGAGGCGATCTGCTGGCCGCCCATCACGCCGACCGTGACGAAGTCGCCCATCACCAGCGCCAGCACGAAGATGGAGCCGATGATCAGCCCGGTCTTGGACAGCGGCAGCACCACGTGCAGCACCGTCTGCCAGGGCTTGGCGCCGTTGTCGCGCGCGGCCTCCAGCAGCGAGCGGTCGATGCGCATCATCGAGTTGAAGATGGGCACGATCATGAACATCGTGTAGAGGTGCACAAAGGCCAGCACCACCGAAAACTCAGAGAACAGCAGCCACTCGATGGGCTGCTCGATGACACCCATCGCGACCAGCGTGCTGTTGATCAGGCCGTTGCGGCCCAGCAGCGGCACCCACGAGATCATGCGGATCACGTTGCTGGTCCAGAAGGGCACGGTGCAGACGATGAACAGCACCGTCTGCATCAGCTGGCTCTTCACGTGGAAGGCCAGGAAATAGGCGATGCTGAAACCCAGCAGCGCCGTGATCAGCCAGGTCAGCAGGCTGAACTTCAGCGTGGAGCCATAGGTCTTCAGCGTGACGCAGACGTCTTCGCCGGCGGTGACCAGGCTGTGGCCGCAACCATTGAAGACATCGAGGTAGTTCTGGCCGGTGAAGGCCGGGATCAGTTCGTAGTCGGTCGCCTGCCAGGTGCTGACCATCGCGATCAGCGCCAGCGGCACGACAAAGAAGATGACGAACACCGCCGCCAGCGGCGCGGCCTGCAGCCAGGCCAGCAGGCTGCGGGACGAAGAGCGGCGTGTGCGAGTCATCTCGGTTCTCAGGACATCAGGCAGCCACGAACTCGTTCCACTTCTGAACCATGTACGTGTTCTCGTCCATGATCGCGTTCCAGCAGGCGATGCCGCCCATGCGGGCCTCGTAGCTGCCACCGTCACGCACCGCGCCGGCCTTGGCCAGCACGTCGCCGTTGGGCGACTTGATGTCCTGCGTGGCCGGCTTGCCTTCCATCCAGTAGGCCCACTCGTAGGCCTCCATCTTGGCCTTGGCGGTGTCCAGCACGGCGCTGTAGTAGCCCTGGCGGTTCAGGTAGGCGCCAGCCCAGCCGTCGAGGAACCAGTTGATGAATTCGTAGACGGCGTCAGCCTTCTTGCCGGTCACCGTCTTGGGAACGCCGAAGCCGGCGGCCCAGGCGCGATAGCCTTCCTTCAGCGGCTGGAAGGTGCAGGCAATGCCCTTGGTGCGCACCGCCGTGACGGCCGGGCTCCACATGGACTGGATCACCACTTCGCCCGAGGCCATCAGGTTGACCGACTCGTTGAAGTCCTTCCACAGCGAGCGGAACTGGCCGGCCTTCTTCGCCTCGATCAGGGTCTTGATCGTCAGGTCGATTTCCTTCTTGGTCATGTTCCCCTTGTCGGGGTACTTGTAGAGGCCCATGGCCTCGACCACCATCGCCGCGTCCATGATGCCGATGGACGGGATGTTCAGGATCGCGGCCTTGCCCTTGAACTCGGGGTTCAGCAGCTCCTTCCACGAGTCGATCGGGCGCTTGATCAGGTCCGGGCGGATGCCCAGCGTGTCGGCGTTGTAGACCGTGGGAATCAGCGTCATGAAGCCGGTCGCGTCCTTCGCGAAGGTCTTGCTGTCCGGCTTCTCCAGGTACATCACCTTCTTGGGCGCGGTGCCCTGGTCGCCGACCTTCTTGCCGGCGACTTCGCCCTTGGTGAACAGCGAGGTGATCTTGTCGGCGTTCTTGATGCGCTTCACATCAATGCCCAGCAGGTTGCCGGTGGGGATGATTTTCTTCAGCGAGAAGTACTCGGTGTCGATCAGGTCGAAGCTGTTGGGCGCGGTGACGGCGCGCTTGGTCACGTCATCGGTCGTGACCGGGATGTACTGGATCTTGATGCCGGTGTCGGCCTCGAACTTCTCGGCGATCTTCTTGTCCTGGTTCACCGCGGTGCCCAGGTAGCGCAGCGTGATCTTTTCCTGCGCGTGCACGTAGGGGAAGCCGGTGATGCCGACCGCTGCAACGCTGGCGTTCTTCAGGAAACTGCGGCGGCCGGCCGACGAGGCCTCGCCGGTCTGGGGCGTCGCGTCGACGGACGGCGTGACGGGCTGCGGCGGGGTCTGGTCCATATCGCTCATCGGGTTCTCCAGCAAACAGGCTGTGTGTGGGTGGGACGGAAAAGAGGGATCTGAATTCAGGCGGCCAGGCGAATCAGGCCGCCAGCGAGTGCGCGTCGGCCTCGGTCCAGTGCAGCGAAAGCTGCTGGCCGGGCGCGATGGGCTGCTGGTGGAACTTGGCGTCGGGCATGCTGGCGACCCAGGCGGCGGACGGCGCGTCGTCGTCCGCGGTCTCGGTGGTGCCCGGCTGCACCAGGTGCACCAGCACATGGTTGCCCTGGTATTCGATGGCGCGCACGACCACCGGCAGGCCACCAGCCGACGCTTCGCCGCCCGAGAGTTCGCAGCGGTCGCTGCGCACCGCGAGCTTGCCGCCGGGTGTGGTGATGACGTTGTGCGCGCCGATGAAGCGGGCCACGAATTCGGTGCGCGGGCGCTCGAAGACTTCGCGCGCCGGGCCGGCCTGCTCGATGCGGCCGTGGTTCATCACGACCACCAGGTCGGCCAGCGCCATCGCCTCCTCCTGCGAGTGCGTCACATGGACAAAGGTCATCCCGAGTTCCCTGTGCCAGCGCTGCAGCTCGGCGCGCATCTTGATGCGCAGGAACGGGTCCAGCGCCGACAGCGGCTCGTCCAGCAGCAGCACGCGCGGCTGCGTCATCAGCGCGCGGGCCAGCGCCACGCGCTGCTGCTGGCCGCCGGAGAGCGCGGCGGGCAGTCGCTGGGCGTAAGGCGTCATCGCCACCAGTTCCAGCAACTGCCCGGCCTTGGCCTCGCGCTCGGCCTTGGCCACGCCTTTCATCTGCGCGCTGAAGGCCACGTTCTGCAGCACCGTGAGGTGCGGGAACAGCGCGTAGCTCTGGAACATCATCGCGGTGCCGCGTTCGGCCGGCGAGAGCTCGGTGATTTCACGGCCGGCCAGCAGCACGCTGCCTTCGGTCGGCAGCTCGTGGCCGGCGATCATGCGCAGCGTCGAGGTCTTGCCACAACCCGAGGGCCCGAGCAGGCAGCAGTAGGCACCGCCGGCAATCTTGAGGTCGATGCCTGCCACCGCCACGGCATCGCCGTAGTGTTTGACAAGGCCCACGAGTTCCAAGTCGGTGCGTGCATTCATGTGCCACTTTGTATGCAATGCGTGTGCCAGCTTGTGCACCGCCCGGCCCATGTCTTGCTGCACCAGGGCAGTGAGACAAGGGCCACGGCCCGGCCCGCACCAGCGCCAGCCGGTTTGGTGCGTCGCCCTCATTTTGTATGCAAAATCGCACCACCATGAAGCTGCTGCTGATCAATCCGAACACCACCGCGGCGATGACCGCGAACATTGCCGAGGCCGCGCGCGCTGCCGCTTCGCCAGGCACCGAGGTGCTGGCGGTGCAGCCCAGCTTCGGCCCGGCGTCCATCGAAGGCTTCTTCGACGAGGCGATTGCCGCGGCCGGCGTGGCCGAGCAGATGCGCCTGGCCGGCGACCGCATCGACGCCGCGGTCATCGCCTGCTTTGGCGACCCGGGCCTGGACGCCGCACGCGAGGCCACGCGTGCGCCGGTGCTGGGCATTGCCGAGGCGGCCTTCCATATCGCGTCGATGATCTCGACCGGCTTCTCTGTCGTGACGACGATGACCCGCACCTGCGTGATCGCCGAACACCTGCTGCACAAATACGGCTTCGAGCGGCGCTGCCGCGGCGTGCACGGCACCGACATCCCGGTGCTGGCGCTGGAAGACGGCGGCCTGGGCAGCATGGCGCAGATCGAGGACTGTGCCCGCCAGGCGCTGGCACGCGACCGCAGCGGCGCCATCGTGCTGGGCTGCGCCGGCATGGCGGGCTTGTGCGCCGCGCTGCAGCAGAAGCTGGGCGTGCCGGTGATCGACGGCGTGGCCGCCGCAGTGCAACTGGCGCAGGCGCTGCATGGCCTGGGTTTGAAGACCAGCGCGGTGGGCGACTATGCACCGCCGCTGCCCAAGGCCTACACCGGCTGGGCAGCACCGCTGGGCTGGTGAACGAAAAAGCCGGGCGAAAAAATAGGCCGGTCAGAAACCTGACCGGCCTGACTCAGTGCGACCTTCCCTGATCACGCTTATTCGCGGTTGACAGCGATGTTTGTACTTTGCCTGTAAGACCTGTTGCGAACCATCCCCCTTTGGAGGGTTCGGTAATCCTCACACTCGATGATGGCAGCGCATTTCAGCAAGCTCACGCAGCCGAGGCGCCCTGCAGGCCGAACAGTGGCGCATACCGCAGGCCGACGTAGGCATGCTCGCGCATCAGCATCTCCGCCCGGGCCGACTCGCCGCGCGCCAGCGCATCCACGATCAAGCGGTGGTGCACCTGTGCCAGGCGGATCTTTTCGTATTCGCCGGCCAGCGCCGAGCGATCGATGACGATGGAGTCGGCCGAGGCAAACGGCAGGTGGTTGTTGCGGGCAATTGCATCGGCAATCACCTGACTGCCGACGGCATGCACGATGGCGCCATGGAAGCGCTCGTTGAGACGGGACCAGCGGTCGATCTCGGGCTCGCCCAGCGTGCCGCCAGCCAGCACCGCCTCGCCCTCGGCCAGGCAGGCCTCCAGCGTCGCGCGGGTGACGGGATCCAATCCCCGCTCGGCCAGGCGGCGCGCCGCCAGCCCTTCCAGCACCCCGCGCACCTCGATGCCGCACAGCACGTCGGCTTCCGAAAACGCCCGCACGACAAAACCCCGCTTGCCCGCAGGCTGCAGCAAGCCCTCCTGCGCCAGCGTGCGGAAGGCCAGGCGCACGGGCGTGCGTGAGACCCCCAGCAGCTCGGCCACCGCCACCTCGGCCAGACGCGTGCCGGCGGCATAGCGCCCCGCCATGATCAGTTGGCGCAGCGAGGCCACCACGCTGGGCGCGCCACCCGAGGGTAAATCCCGAGTCTCAATTGGATCCATCGAAAGCCTTTTACCTTGCTGTCAACCCATCGTTTCTGCACAATTGGATCCATTCGAATGGATCCAATTGAACAGGAGACCGCCATGTTCCCTCAAAACGCCTGGTATGTGGCCGCCACCTCGGCCGAGCTGGCCGGGCAGCCGCTGGGCCGCACGATCTGCAACCAGCGCCTGGTGTTCTATCGTGGCGAGCAAGGCCAGGTGCATGCGCTGGAGGACTTCTGCCCACATCGCGGGGCGCCGCTGTCGCTGGGCCGGGTCTGCGAAGGCAAGCTGGTCTGCGGCTACCACGGACTGGAGATGGGCTGCGATGGCAAGACCGTGGCCATGCCGGGCCAGCGGGTGCGCGGCTTCCCGGCGATCCGCAGCTTCCCCGTGGCCGAGCGCCACGGCTTCGTCTGGATCTGGCCTGGCGATCCCGCGCAGGCCGACCCGGCGAAGATCCATCGCCTGCACTGGGCGGAAGATCCAGGCTGGGCTTACGGCGGCGGGCTCTATCGCATCGGCTGCGAATACCGGCTGATGATCGACAACCTGATGGACCTGACGCACGAAACCTATGTGCATGCCACCAGCATCGGCCAGAAGGAGATCGACGAGTCGCCCTGCACCACCCGGGTCGAAGGCGACGAGGTCATCACCAGCCGATTCATGCACGGCATCGAAGCCCCGCCCTTCTGGAAGATGGCGCTGCGGTCCAATGGACTGCCCGACGATCAACCGGTGGACCGTTGGCAGATCTGCCACTTCACGCCGCCCTCGCACGTGATGATCGAGGTCGGCGTGGCGCTGGCCGGCCGCGGCGGCTACGACGCGCCGGACGACTGCAAGGCCTCCAGCATCGTGGTGGACTTCATCACACCCGAAACCGATCACTCGCACTGGTATTTCTGGGGCATGGCCCGCCACTTCCGGCCTGACGACAAGGCACTGACTGCGCAGGTGCGCGAGGGCCAGGGCCGCATCTTTGCCGAAGACCAGGAAATCCTGGAGCGCCAGCAGTCCAACCTGCTGCGCTGGCCCGAGCGCAAGCTGCTGATGCTCAACATCGACGCCGGCGGCGTGCAGTCGCGCCGGGTCATCGAACGACTATTGGCCGCCGAGCAGGCCCAGGCCGCGGCCGGCCAGCCGGCCAACGCAGCCTGATGAGCGCCGCGATGAAAACCCCGGATCTGCCGCTGCTGCACGTCAGGGTGGCCCGCAAGCAAGCCGTGGCGGCCGACATCTGCGCCTTCGACCTGGTGCCCTTGGACGGCGGCACGCTGCCGGCCTTCGGCGCGGGCGCCCACATCGACGTGCACCTGGCCCCGGCCGGCGCCAGCGCATTGGTGCGCCAGTATTCGCTTTGCAACGCACCGGGCGAAACCCACCGCTACCAGATCGGCGTGCTGCGCGAGGCCAGCTCGCGCGGCGGTTCACGCACCCTGCACGATGATGTGCACGAAGGCCAGTTGCTGAGCATCAGCGCGCCCAGGAATCACTTCCCGCTGGCGCCGCAGGCCAGCCACAGCCTGCTGCTGGCCGGCGGCATCGGCATCACGCCCATGCTGGCCATGGCCGAACATCTGGCGGCCACAGGCGAAGCCTTCGCGCTGCACTACTGTGCCCGTTCACGCAGCCGCGCGGCCTTCCTCGACCGGCTGGACAGCGCACGACATGCGGCCCAGGTTGCGCTGCATTTCGACGACGAAGCGCCGGCGCAACGGCTGCAGCTGCCGGCCTTGCTGGCCGGGCAGCCGCCGGGCACCCACCTCTACGTCTGCGGACCCAAGGGCTTCATCGACGCGGTGCTGGGCACCGCACGATCGCAAGGCTGGCCCGAGGCCCAGCTGCACTGCGAGTTCTTCAGCGCCGATGCCGGCCCGCGCGACAGCGATGCCGGCTTCGAGGTTGAACTGGCCAGCAGCGGCCGGGTGGTGCAGGTGCCCAAGGGGCAGAGCATTGCGCAGGCCCTGACAGCCGCGGGCGTGCCAGTGATGGTCTCGTGCGAGCAAGGGGTCTGCGGCACCTGCCTGACCGGCGTCAAGTCCGGCCTGCCGGACCACCGCGACGCTTACCTGACACCCGAAGAGCAGGCCGCCAACGACCAGATGCTGATCTGCTGCTCGCGCTCGAAATCGGCCTGCCTGGTGCTGGCGCTTTAGGGCAATGCCTGCCGCAGCGCTGCTGCCAGCTGCAACTGCGCCAGCCGCGCCGCGGCGACGCCGCCGCCCATGCTGACGAAACCGTGGGCCAGGCCGTGGTACTCGACGATGCTCACCGCGCTGCCGGCCGCGAGCAAGGCCTGGCCATAGGCCATGGCTTCATCGCGCAGCGGGTCGTGGGCGGCCAGCTGCAGCAGCGCTGGCGGCAGGCCGGCCAGGCTGGGCGCCAGCAGCGGCGCGCCGCGGTAGTCGGCCGCCTTGGCCGCGGCACCGAAGTACAGCTCGTTGAAGGACGCCACCGTGCGCAGCGTCAGCGTGGGGCCGGCCGCGTGCGCCTCGCGCGACGGGAAGTCGCCATCGTGGCCACCGGCTGCCGCTGGGTACATCAAGGCCTGGTAGGCGATGGCGGGGCCTCTGGCATCGCGTGCCCGGATCGCCGCCACCGTGGCCAGCACGGCACCGGCGCTGTCGCCGGCCACGGCCAGGCGGGAGGCGTCGCCACCGAAGCGATGCGCGTGCTCGGCCACCCAGTTCAACGCGGCCCAGGCATCTTCCGGCGCCGCCGGGAAGGGGTGCTCGGGGGCGAGACGGTAAGCAGCCGAGGCGACGATCACGCCGGTGTCGTGGCACAGCTGCCGGCAGACGGCGTCGTATCCATCAAGATCGCCCAGCGCATAGCCACCGCCATGCCAGTACACGACGACTGGCAGCGCGGCGGTGGCGCCGTGCGGCGTGTAGACGCGCAGGTGCACCGGCGAGTCACCGAGCTGGTCGCGAAACTCGCTCACGCCCACATCGGCCGGCGCCACATCGGCGGACGCCAGGATCTGCCGGTACAGGCCGCGCGCGGCCTGTACCGGCAGATCGCACAGGTCCGGCATGCCGGCGGCCTGGGCCTGCGCCATCATGGCGCCGAGTTGAAGATCAAGCATGGGGTTCTTTCCTTTGTTCAACGTCTCAATTTGCCGTCACGGCCACGCAGGCCGATCTCGACGCGGTCGGATCCCTGGTGCTGGCCAGGGCCGAAATGCAGCGGCCAGCCCCCCAGGTCCACATGGCCGAGGGACTCGATGGCCTCGGGCAGGCCCGAGCCGTCGGCAGGCGGCCGGGCGCGGCGCAGGGCTTCCGCGCAGACACGCAGGGTCAGGTAGGCCGCCAGGCCCTCGAAGCTGAAAGCCTCCGGGCCGACGAAGGCCTCTGCGTCGCGCTCGAATTCGCGCGCCAGCGGCAGTTGCGACAACTCCGGCACGGGCACGACGCTGGTGAAGCCGATCACGCGGTCGCGCAGCAGCCGGGTGAGCTGGGTCAGGCCCGGCGACGACAGCGCCGCAAGGGTGCCGGGCATGGCCTGGCGCGCCGCCTCCTGCTCGTTGGCCAGCAGTTCCAGCGAGGCCGGGCCAAGGTTGAGAACCAGCGCCTGCGGGCCGAGATCGGCCAGGTCATGCAGCGCGGTCAGCAGAGCGGCGCGCTGGGGCGTCATGGTCAGGCGTTGTGCAGCGATGCCGGCCGCCTGCAGCGCATCGGCCAGTGCCTGCTCACGCGCCGGCTCGTCGCCATCGACCAGCAGGGCCACGCGGCCGATGCCCACGGAGCGCAGCTGGCGCACCAGTGCATCGGCCTCGGCGCGGTCGTCGGGCCTGAGCGTGAAGACATGGCGCAGCATCGGCGCACGCAGGGCCGCCGCACCGGAGAACGGCCCGATCAAGGGCACGCCCAGTTCGCGGGTCACCGCAGCGGCCTCCAGGCAGGCGCGCTCGCCCAGACAGTTCACGACCGCAACGGCGCCCTGTTCGCGCACCAGCTTGCCGAGGTTCGCCGCGAGGCGTCGGCGGTCTCCGCCATCGTCGAGCGTCAACAGATCCAGCCTGCGGCCGTGGATGCCCCCGGTCGCGTTGACCCGGTCGACCAGCGCCTTGGCCCCGGCCTGCACCCGGTTGGCAACCGGAAAGCCAGGCCCCGTCAGCGGCAGCGACTGGCCAATGACGATGGCCGATGCCGCCTGCGCGGCCTCCACCGTGAGGGCAGCGACGGCCCACAGCAACAGCAGGCTCAGCAGGCGGAAACAGCGCATCCGCATGGCGTGCACTTCAGGCCACCGCACAAGCGGGCAGCGCCGCCACGGCGCGAGCAGCCGGACGCAACAGGAAGTGCGCCAGGGCCGGCAGCAGCACCAGGGCACCCACCATGTTCCAGACGAACATGAACGCCAGCAGGATGCCCATGTCGGCCTGGAACTTGATGGGCGACAGCGCCCAGGTGCCCACCGCCAGGGCCAGCGTGACGCCGGTCAGCATCACCACGCGCCCGGTGAAGCGCAACGCGTGCAGGTAGGCCGACGAAAGCGTCTCGCCTGCGCGCAGCCGCGCCAGCATCACGCTGAGCACGTACAGCGCATAGTCCACGCCAATGCCCACGCCCAGCGCGATCACCGGCAGCGTGGCCACCTTCACGCCTATGCCGAGGCCGACCATCAGCGCCTCGCACAGGATGGAGGTGAGCACCAGCGGCAGCACCGCCACCACCACCGCCCGCCACGAGCGGAAGGTCACCCAGCACAGCAGCACCACCGCGCCGTAGACCCACCACAGCATCTCGCGCATGGCCTGCTTGACGACGATGTTGGTGGCCGCCGCAATGCCCGCCGGGCCCGCGGCCAGCATAAAGCGTTCAGGTGGCGCCCCTTGCCCCGCGAATACGCGGGGCGATCCCCCGAGGGGATCGGGCCTTGCTTGGGGCGGCCCGGCGCGGCGGCCCGCCTCCGCGGCGTCGTTCGCGATGAAGTGTTCGACTTCTTCGACCACGCTGCTCAGCGTCTCGGCCTTGTGATCCTTCAGGTAGACGTACAGCGACAGGAACGAGCAGGCCTGGTTGAACAGCTCGCGCGGCGCGCGGGTCTGCACGCCGCCCAGCGCGCTGTCGTTGGGAATCAGCTCGAACCACTTCAGCTGCCCTTCGTTGTAGCCCACCATCGCGAGCTTGGACAGCGCGGCCATCGAGTTGGTGGACTCGACCCCGGGCAGCTGTTCCAGCCGCCAGGCGAGCCGGTCCACCTGGGCCAGCGTGCCGTAGCGGGTGCACTGGTCCTCGGGCGTCGAGACCATGACCACCAGGATGTCGCTGGAGGCGGCGTAGTGGCTGGTGACGTAGTCGTTGTCGCGGTTGTAGCGCGAGTCGGCCCGCAGCTCGGGTGCGCCTGGGTCCAGGTCACCCACGTGCAGCCGGGTGCTGACGGCGTAGCCCGCCAGGGCCAGCCCGCCGGCCACGGCAAGGGCGGCCAGCGCCGGGCCGCGGCGGGTGAAGGCGTCCAGCAGCGACCAGAGCCGCCCCGAGGCGGGGCCATCGCCGGCTGCCTTGCCGGCCTCGCCGACTTCGTCGCGCAGGCTGCGCAGCGCCGCCTTGGGACTCACGCCGATGTACGACAGCAGGATGGGCAGCAGCACGAGGTTGGTGAAGATCAGCACGGCCACGCCGATGCTCGCCACCAGCGCCAGCTCCTGGATGGCCTGGATGCGGATCAGCGCCAGCACGGCAAAGCCCACCGCGTCGCACAGCAGCGCAGTCAGGCCCGCCACGAACAGGCGCCGGAAGGTGTAGCGCGCGGCCACCACGCGGTGCGTGCCGCGGCCCACGTCCTGCATGATGCCGTTCATCTTCTGCGCGCCATGGCTCATGCCGATGGCAAAGACCAGGAACGGCACCAGCACCGAGTACGGGTCCAGCGCATAGCCCAGCAGCGCCAGCAGGCCGGCCTGCCAGACCACGGCAATGAGGGAGCAGGCCACCACCAGCACCGTGCTGCGCACGCAGCGGGTGTAGCCGTAGAGCACGCCGGCGCAGATCACCAGGGCCACGCCAAAGAACAGCAGCACCAGCTTCAGGCCTTCGATCAGGTCGCCCATCACCTTGGCAAAACCGGTGATGTGTATGCCGATGGCGTCACTGTCGTACCTGGCTCGCAAGGCTTCGAGCTGGCGGCCGAGTTCACCATAGTCCAGCGCCTGGCCGGTCTTGGGGTTGCGGTCCAGCAGCGGCACGAAGACGATGCTGGACTTGGCGTCGCCGGCCACGAGTTGCCCGATCTCGCCCGAGCGCTCGACGTTGGCGCGCACTTCGGCCAGCGCCTTGGGCGAACCGTCGTAGCTGTCGGCCATCACGGTGTTGCCGTCCAGCCCGTCTTCGGTCACGGCCACCCAGCGGGTGTTAGGAGTCCACAGCGATTTCATGAACGGCCGGTCAACGCCCGGCATCACGTAGAGCTCGTCGCTGATTTTCTGCAGCACGGCCAGGTAGTGCGGGTCGTAGATGGTGCCGGCCTTGGCCTGGGCCGTGGCCTTGGCCTCCACCACGATGCGCACCGCATTGCCCTGCCCACCCAGGTCGGCCTGGTGGCTCAGCGCATTGGCGATGTAGGGGTGCTGCGTGGGGATGGTCTTTTCGAAGCTGGCGCTGAGCGTCAGGCGGGTGGCCTGCCAGCCCAGCAGCAGCGTGGCCAACAGGCACACCAGCATCACCCAGGGGCGATGGTTGAACAGCAGCCGCTCAGGGGCTGAACCGGAGGCGGTGTCGAAGTCTTCGAGCCGGGCCACCACCGGTGGGGCGGCCAGCGTGTCGGGGGCGTGCATGAGGGTATCCGTTGTTCAGGGCGCGGCGCGGCGGATGCCGCGCAGGCTGGCGATGACCCAGGCGCCGTCAGGCGCAGTGGCCAGGCCGGCGGCAGGCAAGGGGCCTGCGGGGGTTTTGAGCGAAGCGAAGCTGCGGCCGTCGTCCTGGCTGGCGAAGAGCTCGCCGGTCTGGCCGAGCAGCACCAGTTGGCCCGGCGCACGCTCGATGCCGGCCTGCAGCGTCACGGCGCTACCGAGTTCGATCCTGTCCCAGCTGTTTCCGGCATCGGCCGAGCGCCAGGCGCTGCCGCGCAGGCCATAGGCGATGAGGGCCCCCTCGCGGGTGGCCAGCAGGCCGAAGAAGCTACCTTTGTAGGGCGAGGCCAGCGGCGCGAAGCTGGCGCCGCCATCGGTCGAGTGCAGCAGCAGGCCTTGCTCACCGGCCATGAACCAGCGCTCGCCCTGTACCCGCACGCCGTAGAGGTGCAGGCTTTTGGGGTTGGCGGATGCGGTGGGCAGCGGCGCCCAGTGCGCGCCGCCATCGGAGGTGGCGAAGGCCAGGCCGTAGGCGCCCACCGCCACGGCGTGTCGCGCATCGATCACCTCCAGGTCGAAGAAGGGCTTGTCGGGCCCCTCCTCCACCATGCGCTGGGCCTGGCGCTGCGCACGGTCGTCGGCGCCCGCGGCGGCCTGCAAGGCCGCGGCAGCCTGCACGCCATCGAGCTGCCTGGCCCAGCTGCGGCCGCCGTCCTCGGTCTTGAGGATCACCCCCAGGTGCCCCACGGCCCAGCCCGCCCGCGCATCGGCAAAGCGCACCGCCGTGAGCGCGGCCTGCACCGGCACCTTGGCCTGCTGCCAGCGTGTACCGCCGTCGTCGGACCACAGCACCGTGCCGCGTTCGCCCACCGCCACCAGCCGCTCGCCGGCCCGCGTCACCGCCAGCATCGCCGCGCCCAGCGCCTTGGGCGTGACCAGCGCCGGTTCGGCAAGCGCGGCCGGCGCTGCGGCTTGCGCAAGCGCGGCACATGCCGCCAGCGCAATGGCCAGCACATGCCGCTTCATCACCGTGCTCCTTCGTTGGCGAGTTCTTCTGGGCTGAAGAACGAGCGCGGCAACGGCGGCACAGGCTTGTACTGCGAGGCCAGTTCGTTGCTGGCCATGTTCAGGTAGTAGGCGCCGGTCTGCAGGTCGTAGCCGCCCCAGAACATGTTGCCCACCAGCGCCGGAATGTCGGGCGCCAGCAGCGTGAGCGTGTAGTTGGTGCGCCAGAGTTCACCCTTGGCGTCCCAGCCGTCGAACAGGATGATCTGCCAGGAATCCTCGTCGACGTAGTACTTGCGCTTGGGCACCACGTGGCGCTTGCCCTCGGCCAGCGTGGCCTCGACCTCCCACACGCGGTGCAGTTCCCAGCGCACCAGGCTCGGGTTGAGCGTGTTGGGCGTGACGAGATCCGCGACCTTGGCGGAGGCGGCGCGGTTGTTGTTGTAGGGGATGTAGAGCTCGCGCTTGCCGACCAGCTTGAGCTTGTGCTTGTCGTTCGGGCCGAAGAGCATGAAGGCTTCGTCGAACAGGCCGATGCCGGAGGTCACCGAGTCGGGCGTGTCATAGGCCACGGACGGCGCCTTGCGCACGCGCCGCTGGCCCACCAGGTATTGCCACAGGCCGCGCGGGTTGCTGGCGTTCAGGTTGTCGTGCGCCAGGATGGCCTCGCCGGCCTTGGAGCCCGGCTCGCTGACGGAGAACTTGCCGAGCTGGGAGTAGCCGTCGAATTTCTCCAGGCTGCCCTCGGGGTCGTAGAACTGTTTGCGAAAGCTTTGCGTGCCCCCGGAGGCCATGGCGCGGCGGCCATCGGCGGTGACGACCCAGACCCGCACCGGTGCCTGGATGTAGGTGCCGGTCCAGGCCAGGCGGTGGTTCTGGAACACCTCGTCGCCATCCTTGGGAATGGGGAATGGCGTGCCGCCATAGGCGCCTTCGGTGCCCTGGCCATCGTCGACCAGCTTGGCCCGCGTGGCGTTCTTGAAGGTGTTGTCGTAGACCCATTGCGGCGCTGCGGCGCTGCGGTGCGTCGGGTAGACGTCGATGCGGAAGTCGGGGTAGCGCTTCATCAGCGCCTTGACGCCGTCGCTCAGCCGCGCGTCGTATTGCGCCATGTTCTTCGCGCTGATGGCGTAGAGCGGCTTCTCGCCGGGGAAGGGGTCTGGCCGGGGTTCACCAGGCTTGTAGCCTGCGGGTGCCTTGGTCACGCCGCCGTCCCAGGCGGGGATGCTGCCGTCCTTGTTGCCGGCGCGCTCGGCACCCAGCGGGGTCAGCGTGGTCTTGAGGCGTGCGGCTTCGTCGGCCGAAACGGCGGCGCCGGCATTGCCGGCCCAGGCCAGCGCCACAGCGGCGGCCAGCAGGGATGCGTGGAATTGCTTGCGGATCATGCGAATACTCCGTGGAGCGCGGTTCAGAAGGTGCGCGAAACGCTGAAGGCAAGGTAGGCCCGATCCTTCAGCGACTGGCCGAAGCTGAGCTGGCGCGGCGTGCCACTGCCGGCAACCAGCGTCTCGGTGAAGGTCTTGGCGGTACCGAAGTAGTCGGTGCAGGTCAGCGCCAGCTTCCAGTCGTTCTGGTAGGTGCCCTTCAAGCCGATGCTGTAGTCGCCGGCGCTGCTGGCACCGCCGGCGAAGTTGAAGATGGCCGACGAACGGCCGCCGAAGTTGTAGCCCACGCCCACAGGGATCGACAGGTCCAGTCCCGGCAGCACCTGGAAGTACTGCGGCTCGAACAGCATGCGCAATGCGAAGGCGCCCTTGGTGGTGTTCGGGTCCAGCCCGCCAATGCCCTGGCTGCTGCCGTCGGCCGCCGCGAAGATGTCGCGCGTGACGGCCAGGGTGCGGTTGTAGGCCAGCTCGGCCACCACCGCACCGCCGCCCCACAGCGGGCCTGGCTGCAGCACGTAGATGCCGGAGACCTGCGCATGCGCGGTGCGGCCGACGGCGAAGCACGGATCGGCGCTGGTGCTGCCGCAGCTGGCGACCGGCCCCAGGCCCAGCACCGCCGGGTCGCTGGTCAGCGGTGCGTTCCAGCGCAGCGAGGCCTCGGCCGCCCAATTGAGCTGGCCGAGCGACGAGGTGACGCTGGCGCCCACTGTGCGCACGTCTTCTGCATAGGCCAGGTGCACATTGCCGCCCACGAAGTCGAACACCGGCACGGCCGGCGTCTTGTCGTGGTATTGCGCAGCGTACAGGCCGAACTCGTAGTCGCTGCCGGTGGGGCTGAAGCGCAGCTGCAGGCCGCCCTGGCCGTTGTTGCGCGGCCGCAGGTCCTGGTGCTTGTCGTAGGCCAGCAGGATGGGGTTGCCATTGCCATCGACGCCGAAGTTCACCGTGCCGGTGCCGACGTAGTCCTGGTTGGAAAAATAGCTGCCGACGCCGGGAATCCTGCTGGGCCGCCAGCGCAGTTGGTAATAGGCCCCCAGCGACACGCCCTCGGCCACCTGCAGCGAGCCGGAGACCTGCTCGACCGGCAGCAGCACTTCCTTGAACTGCCAGCCCGGCACCGAGACGATCTTGGCCACGTCCACCGGCCCCTGGGCGTTGGCAATGCCGTTCTGGCCGAAGAACACGCTCTCGCCCCACTGCAGCGTGTGGCGGCCGACACGCAGCGTGGCCTTCATGCCGGCGAGGTCGCCTTTGGCATAGACGAAGGCGTCCAGCAGCTCGCTGCCGCGGCCGTGCTGGCGCACCGTGTCGGGCAGGAATTCGTTGGCAGCCTGGTCGCTGAAGTTGTTCGAGCTCGAGGTGCTGGCGCCAATGGGCACGCCGCCTGCATAGATCGGGGTGCCGCCGTAGCTGCTGGGGCGCAGGTAGACGCTGTCGTGCCAGGCGCTGCCCGACAGCCGCATGCCGTAGCTCGGCCCGGTCAGGTCCAGTTCGCCGAGCAGGTCCCAGCGGCTGGAGATCAGTCCCTTCTTGAAATTGTGGTCGCCATCGTCCTCGTTGACGGTGCCTGGATCGGCCGCCACGTCGAACCGGGTCAGCGCGGCCGAAGGGTCCTTCAGCCGGTAGCCGGCGCTGTACTTTGGCGTCAGGTCCAGGCGCAGCTTCAGCTCGCTGTCGTCCGGCATGTCGATCTGGAAGGCGTGGCTGGCAGCGGGCAGCGCGAGCGCGGCCGCCACCGCGATCACGCGACGGGTGGGTTGCATGGGAGTCTCCGTGGTTTTGAGTCGAACGGCTTCTGGTGCGCCGCTTGCTTCGGCCGGGTGCTGGTGCGCCGGCCTTGTTCCGTCCCTGGCCTGGGATCAGAGGTAGGTCGAGGCGAGGCCGCCGTCGACCGGCAGGTTGACGCCGCTGACCCAGCGCGATTCATCGGCGCACAGAAAGGCCACCACCGGCGCGATCTCGTCGGCCAGGGCCGGGCGCTTCATCCGGTGCGCGTCCTTCTGCACCCGTTCCTCGCCCAGCATCTGCACGAAATCGCCCAGGATGGGTGTCATCACCGGCCCGGGGGCGACACAGTTCATGCGCACCCCCTTGCTCAGGAACCATGGCTGCGACTGCACGGCGTTCCAGACGATGAGCGCTTCCTTGAAGTACTGGTAACAGCTTTCCTGCGGCACCGGGTGCCGGGCCAGGAAGGCCAGGCCGGCCTCGAAGCTGGTGGCCTCGGCCAGCGCCTTGTGCTGCGCCAGACGCGCAGGCCATTCGGCGCCGAGGATGGAGGCGATGTTGACGATGGCGCCGCCGGCCGGCAGGCGCTCCAGCGCCAGGCCGCAGAGGTGGCGCAGGCCCAGGTAATTGACGCGCGCCACCAGGTCGACCGGCGCGGTGCCAGGCACGCCGGCCACGTTACACAGCGCGTCGAAGCGTTCGGGCAGTTGCCGGAAGGCCGCATCGATCGCGGCCTGCTCCGCCAGATCGACCTTGATGAAGCCGTCCAGCGTGAGGGTCGGCGCATTGCGGTCCATGCCGATCACGCGGGCGCCCTTCAGACGCATCAAACGGGCGGTCTCGGCGCCGATGCCGGAACAGGCGCCGGTGATGACGATGGTCTTGCCTTGGAAATTCACGGCTATCTCCTTGGAATGTGTGGGCGAGGCATCAGAACGGGAACGGCGTGGCGGCGTCCTTCACCGTCAGCCATTGCCAGGTGGAGAACTGCTCCCAGTCGCCAGGGCCGCCGTGCGAGCTGCCATTGCCGGCGATGCCAGGGCCGCCGAAGGGGTTCACCGCGTCGTCGTTCACCGTCTGGTCGTTGATGTGGACCATGCCGGCGCGCAGCTGCCGGCCCAGCGCCAGTGCCCGGCCCACCGAGGCCGAGATGACGCCGGCCGCCAGGCCGCCCTGGCCGAGGTTGGCCAGGGCCACCGCCTCTTCGTCGGTCTGGAAGCTGACCAGGTTGACCACCGGGCCGAAGGTTTCGTGGTCGAAGGTGGGCATGCCGGGCCGCACGCCGGCCAGCACCGTGGGCTGGTAGAACAGCTGCTCGTACTGGCCACCGGCCAGCAACCGGGCACCGGCCTGCACGCTGGCCATGACCGCGGCGTGCACCCGGTCGCGCTGGCGGGCATCGATCAGCGGGCCGATGGCGACCTGGCCGGTGGCGCCATTGCCCACCGGCAATTGCCTGGCCTTGGCCACCAGGCGCTCCGCAATGGCAGGCGCGATGGCGGCGTGCACCAGCACCCGGTTGCTGGCCATGCAGATCTGGCCCTGGTGCAGCCAGGCGCCCCAGGCGATGTTGCTGGCGGCGATGTCCAGGTCGGCGTCGTCCAGCACGATCAGCGAATTGCTGCCGCCCAGTTCCAGCGACACCTTCTTCAGGTGCTGCCCCGCCAGCTGGCCGATGTGGCGGCCCACGCCGACCGAGCCGGTGAAGGAGATCATCGCCACCTGGGGATCGGTCACCAGCGCCTCACCGACCTCGGCCCCGCCCGGCAGCACATGCAGCACGCCGGCTGGCAGCCCGGCCAACTCGAAGATGCGGGCGATCAGGAAGCCGCCGCTGACAGGCGTGCGCGGGTCCGGCTTGACGATCACCGCATTGCCCGCGGCCAGCGCTGGCGCCACCACGCGCAGCGTCAGGACCAATGGGAAATTGAACGGCGAGATCACGCCGATCACACCGTGCGGCACTCGCCGGGCCAGGCTGAGGCGGCCTGGCGTGGCGGGCAGCACCTGGCCCTGGGCCTGCAGCGGCATCGCAGCGGCAATCTGGCAGAAGGCCACTGCTTCACGCACTTCATGCTGGCCCTTGGGCAGGATGCCGCCGGTTTCGCGGGTGACGTAGAGCGCCAGCTCATCAAAATGCTGCTGGAACAGCGCCGCGGCCCGGTGGAATACCGCAGCGCGCTCGCGCGGCGCCATCGCGGCCCAGGACTGCTGGGCGGCTGCGGCAGCCTGTGCCGCACCGGCCACGTCGCCGGGCGAGGCCAGGCCGACACGGACCAGGGTTTCGCCGGTGGCCGGCTCGACCACGTCGGCCGCCGCCGAGGCCTCGCGCCAGCCACCGCTGAACACATGCTCGCGCCACGGCGCAGCTTGAAGAAGAGAGGTCGTCGTCATGGTCATGGGTTGGGGCTTCCTGGCGCTTGGCTGGTGCAGGCGAGGCACGGCTCGCTCAAGCCCAATTTGCAACGCCTGTGCCATGGACCTGCGCTGCGGCAGCCGCAGCGCCGGCATGGCCGCCCTGCCGCGCTTTGCTTTCACAGTGAAACTATTACCCAACCAGGCACTTACCCTTGTACCCAGTATTGCGGCGCATCAAAGGGTTTTACCGGAGGCTGAATATTTATGAAATGAAAACAATTTCAGCTCGCCGCGACCCGCGGTATTGATGATTTGATGAACAGGCAAGCATGGCCAAGCCCCCGCGCATTTCCCTCGCCGAGGTGGCCCGGCAGACCGGCGCGATGCTGCGGCGCGGCGACAGCGGCCACTACGTCGACGACCAGGCGCCCACGCTCGCCGACCTGACCGAGTCCTTGTTCTTCTCGCCCGGCGATGGCCGGATCTGGCTGAACGACCAGCGCATGCTGTTGATGCACAGCTCGGCCATGGGCCACATGCGGCGCGAGTTGATCGACACGCTGGGCACCGAGCGGGCCCGCGGCCTGCTGACCCGCGCGGGCTACGTGGCCGGCGCCCGCGACGCGCAGCTGGTGCGCGAGCGCTGGCCGCAGGGCGAAGCCGCCAATGTCTTCATGGCCGGCACCCGGCTGCATGCGCTGGAAGGCGCGGTCAAGGTCACGCCGCTGAGCTTTGCCTTCGACATCGACGGCGGCACCTACGAAGGCGAATTCCTCTGGGAGCATTCCAGCGAGGACGACGAGCACATCAGCGCCTACGGCATCGGCACCGAGGCTGCCTGCTGGTCGCAGGTGGGCTATGCCACCGGCTATGTGACCAGCCTGTTCGGCCAGCTGGTGGTCTTCCGCGAGATCGAATGCCGCTCGATGGGCGCCAGCGCTTGCCGCGTGGTGGGCCGCCATGCCGCTGCCTGGGGCGACGTCAGCGAAGACTTGCGCTACCTGGAGGCCAAGGACTTCCGCCGGCTGGGCGCCGCGCAAGCTGGCTCGGCCGACGAAACGCGCCCGCTGGCCAACATGATGGCCAGCCAGGCGCCGGCCGCAGCCACCGGCGACGACCACCACCAGATCGTCGGCGCGTCTTCGGCCTTCAACTCGGCCTGCCACCAGCTCGCCCGCGTGGCCGCCACCCGCGCCACGGTCTTGTTCACCGGCGAGTCAGGCGTCGGCAAGGAGGCTTTTGCACGCCGGCTGCACCGCATCAGCGCGCGCGCCGAGCAGCCCTTTGTCGCGGTGAACTGCGCCGCCATCCCCGAAACCCTGATCGAAAGCGAGCTGTTTGGGGTCGAGCGCGGCGCCTTCACCGGCGCCAGCCAGTCGCGCCCCGGCCGTTTCGAGCGCGCCGATGGCGGCACCCTGTTCCTCGACGAGATCGGCACGCTGAGCCTGGTCAGCCAGGGCAAGCTGCTGCGCGCGCTGCAGGAGGGCGAGGTGGAACGGGTGGGCGGCACCCGCACCCTGCGCGTGGACGTGCGCGTGGTGGCGGCCACCAATGTCGACCTGCAGGAGGAGGTGCGCGGCGGGCGTTTTCGCGAAGACCTCTACTACCGGCTGAACGTCTACCCGATCCACCTGCCGCCGCTGCGCGAGCGGCGCGACGACGTGCCGCTGCTGATGAACCACTTCCTGCGCCGCGAAGCCGCGCGCCACGGCCGCCACCCGACCGGCTTCACGCAGCGCGCCGTGCGCGCAATGCTGCACTACGCGTTTCCCGGCAACATCCGCGAGCTGCAGAACCTGATCGAGCGGGGCGTGATCTCGGCCGAGGACGGCGCCGCCATCGACGTGGCCCACATGTTCCGCCGCGAACAGCTCAGCGACGCGGCCCTGCTGGCCATCGGCGCACATGGCACGCTGACCACGGCCAGGGACGGCGGCGAACCGCGGCAACTGCTGGCGTTGCTCAGCGGCGCGCTCAATGGCAGCACCGGCGACGGCGCAGGCGGCGGCCCGTTTTCGCTCGAGGCGCTGGAGCGGCGGCTGCTCAACGAGGCCGCCGAGGCAGAACATGGCAACCTGGCAGCGGCGGCGCGCCGGCTGGGCTTGACCCGCGCGCAGTTTGCCTACCGGCTGGAGCGGGCACGCGACCCCGCCGCCGGCTGATCAGTCCAGCAGCGGCACCACCGGCGAGCGCAACTGCGCCTTGCGCTCATCCAGGTCCGGGATGACCGAACGCACCACGTCCCAGAAGGCCGGGCTGTGGTTCATCTCGCGCAGGTGGGCGAGTTCGTGCGCCACGACATAGTCGATCACCGACAGGCCGAAGTGCACCAGCCGCCAGTTCAGGCGGATCGAGCCATCGGCCGAGGCGCTGCCCCAGCGCGTCTGTGCCGACGACAGCCGCATGCGCGTGACCCGCACGCCCAGGCGCTGCGCGAAGTGGGCGCAGCGTTCTTCGAACAGCTTGCGGGCTTCGCGCTGCAGCCAGGCCTGCACCGTGTCGCGGATCTGCTCGGCGCTGGCGTTGTGCGACAGGCCCAGGTGCAGCGTGAGCCGCGGCACGCCGGGCAAGGCCTGGGCGTCGCTGTTCAGGCGGGCACCGGTGGCGCGCGGGTCCAGCACGACGATCAAGGTCTCGCCGAGGTAAGGCAGGCTGGTGCCGTCATGCCATTCGATGCGCGCAGCCTGCAGCCGGCGGCCGCGCTCGCGCTGCTCGGCCAGCTTGCGCAGGATCCAGCCGGACTTGTCGCGCAGCGCCTGCTCGATGTCGCCAATGCCGACCCAGCGCGGCGCGCTGACGGCCAGCCCGTCCGGCCCGATGGAAAAGCCGATGGATTTTCGGCGCGCACGGCGCAGCAGGTAGCCCACCCGGCAGTCGCCCAGCCGGATCTCGCGGTCGGCCTTGGCATGGGTGTAATCGAACGGCCGCGGGCCGGGGGGCGGCGCAGGCGGTGGGGGCTGGACAGCTGGGGGCTGGGACAGCGCGGCTGGTGCCGGGGTTGACGGCGCGGTGAACGCACCGGTCAGCGACGGGAACGCCGCGTCGATCAGGTCGAACAAGGACATCTGGCGCGGCAAGGCGGCGTCACGGCGTGGGGCCATGAGCGGCGATTCTAGTGACTCAACGGCTTGCGTAGGCTTCGGGGTCGATGCGCCGCATCTCGGTTTCGATCCAGGCTTCGACTTCGCGCATCAATTCGTCGGGCTTGCGGCCAACGGAGGGGATGGGCGGGCCAATGGAGACGTCGATCATGCCGGGGCGCAGCAGGAAGCTCTTGCGTGGCCAGCACTTGGCCGAGCTGACGGCAATCGGCACGACAGGCACGCCGGCCGTGATGGCCAGCCGCGAGGCACCGGTCTTGTAGTCGCCCTGCTCGCCGCGAGCCGAGCGTGTGCCCTCCGGGAACATGATGACCCAGTTGCCCTTGGCCATGTGCTGCTGGCCCTGCTCGGCCACCTTGCTCCAGGCCTGGTTGCGCTTGCTGCGGTCGATGTGGATCATGTCCAGGCTGCCGATGGCCCAGCCGAAGAATGGGATCCACAACAGCTCGCGCTTGAACACATAGCACAGCGGGTGCGGCATGATCGCCGGGAAGGCGAAGGTCTCCCAGGTCGACTGGTGCTTGGGCGCCAGGATCACGGCAGCCTTGCTGTCGGCCGCGGTCGGCACGTGTTCCATGCCGGTGATGCGGTACTTCACGCCGCAGATCACCTTGGCGCCCCAGATCGCAGTGCTCAGCCAGCCGGCGCACATCCAGTACAGCGGCGTGCCCTTCATCACCACCGAGACCAGCACCACGGCCAGCGCCCAGGGGATGACCGTGACGGTCATCCAGAGGAAAAACAGGGCCGATCGAATCATCCATCCCAAACGTTGCATGTACTTCCAGGCTCCTGCCTTGCGGGTTCTAATTTCAAACGCTGGGCTTCAGGCCCGCGGCGGGCGCCCGCTGGCCGTGCGTGCCGGCCGGGTGGAGCAGCTTTTGGGCAGCTTCTTTCGCGAGCAGCCAGCGAGCGAAGGAGGCCAGGTCGTCATGCACCTCGGTGCTGGGCACCGCGGCCATCCACTGCGCCAGTTCGGCCTCGGTCACCAGCGTGGCGCGCCCGCTGCGCACCAGGTGCGGCGGGCAGCCAGCGGCGCGCGCTGCTTCGAGGTCGCGCAGCGTGTCGGCCACCATCGGCACCAGCTTCAGGTCCACGCCGTAGCGCAGCGCAATGTCATGCATCATGCCCGGCAGCGGCTTGCGGCAGTCGCAGGCCTCTTCGGGGGCGTGCGGGCAGAAGAAGACCGCATCAATGCGGCCACCCTTGGCCATCAGCAGCTTCATCATGTGCTGGTGCACCGCATTGACCGAAGCCATGTCGACCAGCCCGCGGCCGATGCCGGACTGGTTGGTCGCCAGCACCACGTGCCAGCCGGCATGGTTGAGCTGCGCCACCGCCTCCAGCGCGCCGGGAATCGGCTCCCATTCGTCGGGCTCCTTGACGTGGTCCTCGCGGAAGCGATTGAGGATGCCGTCGCGGCCGATGATGATGAGCTTGGGCGCTTGCATGGTGATGAAGGTTCAGTCGCTCAACTCGCCAGGCGCGACAGGTCGGCCACGCGGTTCATCGCCGCGTGCAGCCGGCCCAGCAAAGCCAGGCGGTTGTTGCGCAGCGCCAGGTCTTCGGCGTTGACCATCACGTCATCGAAAAACGCATCCACCGGCGCCTTCAGCCCGGCCAGCGCCTGCAGGCTGGCGGCGTAGTCGTGCGCGTCGAACAACGCGTCGGCCTTGGGGCCCAGCTCGGCCAGCGTGGCGGCCAGCGCCTGCTCGGCAGGCTCCTTCAGCAGCTCGGCGGAGACCTCGGTCGGCAGCGTGCCTTCGACCTTCTTCAGGATGTTGCCGACGCGCTTGTTGGCCGCAGCCAGCGAAGCCGCTTCCGGCAGCGCGGCAAACGCGCGCACCGCTTCAAGCCGGCGCGGCACGTCGCCCAGGCGCGCAGGCGCGAGCGCCAGCACGGCGTCCACCTCCTGCGCGCTGTAGCCCTGGTCGCGCAGGCCCACGGCCAGGCGGTCGGCCAGGAAGGTGCCTAAAGCGGCGCTCGGGTCCTGGATCAGCTCGCCGAAGACCGGCACCGCGGCCTTGACCAGTGCCGGCAGTTCCAGCGACAGGTTCTTCTCGATCAGCAGCCGGATCACGCCCAGCGCATGGCGGCGCAGTGCAAACGGGTCCTTGTCGCCGGTGGGCAGCTGGCCGATGCCGAACAGGCCGATCAGCGTCTCCAGCTTGTCGGCCAGCGCCAGCACCGTGCCGGTGTGGTTGCGCGGCAGCGCGTCGCCGGCAAAACGCGGCTTGTAGTGGTCCTCGATGGCGATGGCCACGCCGTCGCGCAGGCCCTCGGCCCGGGCGTAGTAGCCGCCCATGATGCCTTGCAGCTCGGGGAACTCGCCGACCATGTCGGTCAGAAGATCGGTCTTGGCCAGCAGCGCAGCTTCGTGGGCCTTGTGTTCGAGCATGTCCAGCTCGTCCTTGGCCAGCACGGTGTACGGGTACACGGCCATGCGCAGCTGCTGCACGATCTCGTGCGCAATGCGGGCCACGCGCTCGCTGCGCTCGCCCTGGGTGCCGAGCTTGCCGTGGTAGACGACCTTGGCCAGGCCCGGCACGCGCGAGGCCAGCGTCTTCTTGCGGTCCTGGTCGAAGAAGAACTTGGCGTCGGCCAGGCGCGGGCGCACCACGCGCTCGTTGCCACCGATCACCGCGCTGGCGTCTTCGGGGCTGATGTTGCTGACCAGCAGGAAGCGGTTGGTCAGCTTGCCGTGGCCGTCGAGCAGTGGGAAGTACTTCTGGTTGGCCTTCATCGTCAGGATCAGGCATTCCTGCGGCACGGCCAGGTACTCGGCCTCGAACTGGCAGGTCAGCACGTTCGGCCGCTCGACCAGCGCCGTCACTTCGTCCAGCAGCGCGTCGTCCTCGATGGGCTTCAGGCCGAGCTTGGCGGCGGCGGCATCCAGCTGGCGGCGGATCTCGTCGCGCCGCTCGTCGAAGCTGGCGATCACTGCACCCTGCTCGCGCAGCTGCGTGGCGTAGCTGTCGGCGCTGTTGAGCACCACCGGGCTGACGGCAGCCTCGAAGCGGTGGCCTTGCGTCTCGCGGCCGGCCGTGAGGCCCAGCGCCGCGAGCTTCAGCACCTGTTCGCCATGCAGCGCGACCAGGCCGTGGGCCGGGCGCACGAACTTGACGTCGCTCCAGCCGTCGGCCAGCTGGTAGGTCATGACCTTGGGGATGGGCAGCCTGGCCAGCGCTTCGTCCAGTGCCTTCTGAAGGCCGGGCTCCAGCGCCACGCCTTCGGCCTGCATGTCCAGGAACAGGGTTTCGGCCTTGCCGTCCACCCGGCGCTGCAACTGGGGCAGCACCTCGGCGCCCAGGCCCAGCGCCTGCAGCTTCTTCAGCAGCGCGGGCGTGGCTTCGCCCGTCGCCGTCAGCGCGACGGCGACCGGCATCAGCTTGTGCTGCACCGGCTTGTCGGCCGCCTTGGCAGCGACTTCCGTCAGGTGCAGCGCCAGCCGGCGCGGCGAGGCATAGGCGGTGGCCACGCTGGTGGCCGTGGCCAGGCCTTGCGCCTTCAGGCTGTCGGCCAGCGTGCCGGCAAAGGATTGGCCGAGTTTCTTCAGCGCCTTGGGCGGCAGTTCCTCGACGAAGAGTTCGACGAGCAGGTTCTGGGTGGTCATGGTGCTCAAGCCGCCTTCTTCGAATCGTTTTTCCTGGCTTCCGCTTCGGCCTTGGCCACCAGCTGGGCCTGCACCTCTTCGGCCCAGGCCTTGGGCGCCATCGGGAAGCCCAGGCGGGCGCGGCTGTCGAGGTAACCCGCGGCCACGGCGCGCGCCAGGTTGCGAATGCGGCCGATGTAGGCGGCGCGCTCGGTCACGCTGATGGCGCCACGCGCGTCCAGCAGGTTGAAGGTGTGCGCCGCCTTCAGCACCTGCTCGTAGGCCGGCAGCGCCAGCTTCGCGCCGATCAGCTGCTGGGCATTGCCCTCGTGCGCGCCAAAGGCGGTCAGCAGGAACTCGACGTTGCTGTGCTCGAAGTTGTAGGTCGACTGCTCGATCTCGTTCTGCAGGAACACGTCGCCGTATTTCAGGCCGTCCGTGTACACCAGGTCATAGACGTTCTCGACGCCCTGCAGATACATCGCCAGCCGCTCCAGCCCGTAGGTGATCTCGCCGGTGATGGGTTTGCAGTCGATGCCGCCGACCTGCTGGAAGTAGGTGAACTGGGTGACTTCCATGCCGTTGAGCCAGACCTCCCAGCCCAGTCCCCAGGCGCCCAGCGTCGGGTTCTCCCAATCGTCCTCGACGAAGCGCACGTCGTTTTTCTTCAGGTCGAAGCCCAGCGCTTCGAGCGAGCCGAGGTAGAGCTCCAGGATGTTGGCCGGTGCGGGCTTGAGCACGACCTGGAACTGGTAGTAGTGCTGCAGCCGGTTCGGGTTGTTGCCATAGCGGCCGTCCTTGGGGCGGCGGCTGGGCTGCACATAGGCGGCCTTCCACGGCTCGGGGCCGAGCGCGCGCAGGAAGGTGGCGGTGTGGCTGGTGCCGGCGCCAACCTCCATGTCATAGGGCTGCAGCAAGGCACAGCCTTGCTGGCCCCAGTAGTCCTGGAGGCGAAGAATGAGTTGCTGGAAGCTGAGCATGGTGGGCACAGGAAGCGGCGGCCACGCGCGCCGCAGCGCATGACCAAGCCTAGGAGCCGCAGGACGGCATCAGGAGAATCGATTCTAAGTGTCGGCTGCAGAGGCGCGAGTGGGGGATGTGCCCTCCCGCCGCGGCATCACGCGAGCCGCCAGCAGCACAAGCGCCACCAGTGCCCACAGCGGCCACAGCCCGCAGCGGCTGAGCCAGCGCGCATACGGCGTGTCGCCCTGGCGGCCCTGCACCGTCACGTCCAGCACGCCGGTGGTCCAGCCGGGCAGCGCCTGGGTGACGACGCCGTGGTGGTCGATGGCCGCCGTCATGCCGGTGTTGGTCGCGCGCACCAGCGGGCGCTGGAATTCCATCGCCCGCAGCTGCGAGAACTGCAGGTGCTGCTCCTGCATCATGTGCTTGCCGAACCAGGCCAGGTTGCTGGCGTTGACGAACATCGTGGCCGACTGCGGACCAACGGCGCTGCCGGCAAAGTCCTCGCCGAACAGGTCTTCGTAGCAGATCAGCGGCCGCACGCGCTGGCCGCCGACCTCGAACACCGCCTCGTTGGTGCCGTGCGCCTGGTCGCCCAGGGGGATCTGCATCAGCTCGACGAACCAGCCGAAGCCCGGTGGGATGAATTCGCCAAACGGCAGCAGGTGTCGCTTGCCATAGCCGTAGAAGGAACCGCTGGCGAGTTGCCGGGCCGAGACACCGGCCATTGAGTTGACATAGCCTTGCTGCGCGTCACCCAGGAAGGTGCCGATCAGGGCGGCGCGCTCGCCCTGCGAAAACGGCTGGACCAGCGAGGCCCAGTAGGCCGGGTCCAGGTCGGCCCGCGGCACCGGCAGCACGGATTCGGGTGTGACAACCAGTTGGCCGGTCGCGCTCAGCAACTGCGCCTGCAGCGAGGCCATGTTCTCGCCAAAGCGCTCGGGGTCGAACTTGATGTCCTGCGGCACGTTGGGCTGCAGCAGGCTGACCGTCAACTCGCCGGCGGGCTGGGTGAAGTCCTTCGGCGCCAGCCAGCCGAACACCGGCAGCAGCAGCGCTGCAACCAGCAAGGCAGGCGCGCGGCGCGGTGCCATGACCAGCCCGGCCAGCGCCGCCGCCAGCAAGGCCGCCACCGCGCCCATGCCGTAAACACCCACCCACGGCGCGAGCGGCGCCAGCAAGCCCTCGCTGTGGGCATAGCCCGAGGCGATCCACGGGAAGCCGGTGAGCAACTGCGCCCGCGCCAGCTCGGCCATCAGCCAGCAGGCGGCGAACACCAGGCCGCGCAGCAGCGGCGAGTGCCCGCGGCCCAGCCACGCAGCCGCGGCCATTGCCAGCGCGAGGTAGAGTGACAGCAGCCCGGCCAGCAGCAGCACCGCAAGCGCGGCCAGCGGCATGGGCATGCCGCCAAAGTCGTGCATGCTGATGTAGAGCCACCACAGGCCGGCCACCAGCCAGCCCAGGCCGTAGCACCAGCCGGCCCAGGCGGCGCGGCGTGGCGTGGCACGCTGCACGGTCCCTGCCAGCAAGGCCAGGCACAGCGGCTGCAGCCACCACCAGCCCAGCGGCGCAAACGACGCGACCTGCAACGCGCCCGCGGCCAGCATCAGCAGACCCGGGCGCCACGCAGGCGCGGCCAGCCGGCCCCGGCTCACGCGGCGTCTTCGGCGATGACGCCGTTCGGCGCGCGGCGCACCTTGAACCAGCGCACCGCGCCGCCGCGGGTCAGCATCACGCTGAAGCTCAGGCCGTGGGTCATCACCGTCTCGCCGCGCTGCGGCACATGGCCCAGCTCGTGGGCGATCAGCCCGCCGATGGTGTCGAAATCCTGCTCCGGCAGCGTCAGCACCAGGGCTTCGTTGACGGCGGCGATCTCGGCGTCGCCGGCCACGCGGTAGCTGCCGTCGGCCAGCGTGTAGACGCCGCTGGGCGCGTCTGCATCGTCGAACTCGTCCTCGATCTGGCCGACGATGACTTCCAGCACGTCTTCGATGGTGATCAGCCCTGCCGTGGTGCCGAACTCGTCGATCACGATGGCCAGGTGATTGCGGTTCGAGCGGAAGTCGCGCAGCAGCTCGTTCAGGCTCTTGGACTCCGGCACGAAGATCGCCGGGCGCAGCAGGGTGCGCAGGTTCAGCTCGGGCGCCCGCTGCAGCTTGAGCAAGTCCTTGCTCAGCAGGATGCCGATGATGTTGTCGCGCCCGCCCTCGGTCACCGGGAAACGCGAGTGGCCGGTGGCAATGACCTCGGCCAGCAGGGCCTCGTAGCTCATGCCGATGTCCAGCACGTCCATGCGCGGGGCGGCGACCATCGCGTCACCGGCGGCCATGTCGGCCAGGCGCAGCACGCCTTCCAGCATCGCCCGCGACTGCGGCTCGATCAGCTCGCGCTGCTCGGCGCTGGCCAGGGTTTCGATCAGCTCGGCCCTGGAGTCCGGACCAGGAGAGAGGAATTCGACCACGCGCTCGAACAAGCTGCGGCCACCGCTTTCGGAGCCGGTGCGCTGGGCGGCGCCGGCAGCGGCATGACCCGGCCGCGGGGGCCGGGGAGACTGGGGTTCGGACACAAGGGGTGCCGGCAGTGGAGGAAGCGGGAGAATACTCGATTCGTTTTTCAGCCGCAGGGCAGCGGCGCGAGTTCGGCTTGACAGCGCCGGGGTCAGGCCTCAGAGTCCGCCCCCCGCGCCAGGCAAGGCAAATGCAAGCAAGAAACAAGCAAGAAACGGGCAATCTTTCAGCGTTGAAATCGGCGCTGTCCACGGCTGGCCCTGCCGGCCAAACCCCGGCGCCAGCGCAAACCCGGCAGGGCATTGAAAATGCCAGACTGACCCCAAAGTGACGCCGATCCGGGGCCTGCTCCGCGAGAAGCCCCGCGACCGAAACCCTTCACCTACAGAAGCGCCGCCATGTCCCTGATTCCTGCGACCATCCTCACCGGCTTCCTCGGCTCGGGCAAGACCACCCTGCTCAAGCGCGTGCTGACCGAAGCCCACGGCCAGAAGATTGCCGTGATCGAAAACGAGTTCGGCGAGGAAAACATCGACACCGACATCCTGGTCACCGAAACCAAGGAGCAGGTGATCCAGATGAACAACGGCTGCGTCTGCTGCACCATCCGCGAAGATTTGCGCACCACGCTGGCCGACTTGGCAGCGCGCCGCCGCAAAGGCGAGCTGGATTTCGAGCGCGTGGTGATCGAGACCACCGGCCTGGCCGACCCGGGCCCGGTCGCCCAGACCTTCTTCATGGACGACGAGGTCGCCGAGAGCTACCAGCTGGACTCCATCCTGACGCTGGTCGACGCCAAGCACGCAGACCAGCAGCTCAACGACCGCGTGGAAGCCCAGCGCCAGGTCGGGTTTGCCGACCAGATCTTCATCAGCAAGACCGACCTGGTCGACGAAGCCTCGGCCGATGCGCTGGCCCACCGGCTGAAGCACATGAACCCGCGCGCGCCGCAGCAGCGGGTGCACTTCGGCGAAGTGCCGCTGGCCAGCGTGTTCGACCTGAAGGGCTTCAACCTGAATGCCAAGCTGGACATCGACCCGGAGTTCCTGAACGACGGCGGCCATGACCACGCGCACGATCACCACGGCCATGACCACCATGACCACGAACATGGCGAGCACTGCGACCACCCGCACCACCACCAGCACGACGACGACGTGAAGTCCTTTGTCTTCCGCGCCACCAAGCCGCTGTCGCCGACCAAGCTGGAAGACTTCCTGGGCGCCATCGTGCAGGTCTACGGCCCCAAGATGCTGCGCTACAAGGGTGTGCTGAACGTCAAGGGCAGCGAGCGCAAGGTCATCTTCCAGGGCGTGCACCAGCTGATGGGCAGCGACCTGGGGCCGAAATGGGCGCCAGGCGAAGCCAAGGTCAGCAAGATGGTGTTCATCGGCATCGACCTGCCCAAGGAAATCCTGCTGCAAGGCCTGGAAGGCTGTGTTGCCTGAGGCCGGCCGCGGCTGCGTTGCCGGCAGTTTTGACACGGTCCTCGCCAACACATGGCCGTTGCTTGAAAGCAGTGGAAAAAGGTCTTACCGTGAACTCAGACCGCGTGGCTACAATCCGCGCGCCCCGACCCGGCCCGTGACGTGGCATGTGCACCACAATCAAGCGCTACCGCGGGGTATAACCGCCCTTTCACGTGCGTTGTGGTGAGGAGACCGACCGTGAGCAAGACCCCGGCCAAGACTTCCGATTCCAGTCTGGCGTCCGATGCGGAATCCGCCAAGAAGCCAGCAGGTGCCAAAAGCGCTGCCGGCAAGAGTGCTGACAAGGCGACCGAAAAACCCGCCGCCGTGAAAGCTGCGGTGAGCCCGCCGGTGTCCTCCATCAGCCGCCCGCGCAGTGGCAGCGGACCGGTCAGTTCCACCGCCAGTTTTGCTGAGCGCTTTTCTCCTCCCAAGCCTTCGGCTAAACCCTATCCTGAACCCATGAATGCTGTGAAGCCTGCCGCGAAAGCAGACCCCAAGCTGGCCAACGCCTGGAAAACCAAGGCGGGCCGCGACCTGACCGAACCCGAGCTGATGGCCATGCCAGAAGCCGAGTACATGAACGAGAAGCAGCTGGAGTTCTTCCGCGCCAAGCTGCAGGAGCAGAAGGACGCGCTGCTGTCGAATGCCGGTGAAACCACCGAGCACCTGCGCGAAGACACCTCCATCGTGCCGGACCCGGCCGACCGGGCAACGATCGAGGAAGAGCACGCACTGGAGCTGCGCACCCGCGACCGCGAGCGCAAGCTGCTGAAGAAGATCTCGCAGTCCATCGCCCGCATCGACGCTGGCGACTACGGCTTCTGCGACGAGACCGGCGAGCCCATCGGCCTGGGCCGGCTGCTGGCCCGCCCGACGGCCACGCTGTCGCTCGAAGCGCAGCAGCGCCGCGAGCTCAAGCAGAAGATGTTCGGCGACTGAGCCGGCACTTGCGCTTTCCCAAAGCCGCCCTTCCCCTCGCGTGATCCTTCAGCCGGGCAAACCGCACCATGGCCAGCAGTAACGACAACGGTGGCGTGCTGCGCCGCATGGTGAAGATGGTGTCTTCACCGGCGCGCGACCTGATGGGTCTGCCCACCGATGCCGGCGCCAGCCAGTTTGCCGACGTCGAAAAGGCCGAGCTGAAGGCCATGATCGAGCGCAAGCGGCGCAACGATTTCGTGCGCAAGCGCGAGCTCGACATGTTGCGCCGCATCCGCCGCGAAGGCCTCAGCCCCGAACAGGCCAGCGCCTTGGGCGCCAGCTCCCGGCTGGACGACTCCGACGTGCGGCCCACGCACCTGCCCGGCGCCCCTGACCCGGGCATGAAGGCCAAGATCGACGCGATCGAGAAGCAGATGGTGGGCAGCAGCGGCTCGGCCCGGCTGCCACGCGGCGTGACCATGCCGCCCACGCTGACCACGCCGATCGAGAGCCAGACCACCGTGCCGGTGCCCGGCTCGGGCAGCATGCCGATGGACCCGACCCGGCCGATGTCGCTGTTGCCCGAACGGCTGGAATTCCGCGTCGCGCCTCCGGTGGCGGCACCGAATGCCGCCGCGGGCGCCGCCGCCAGCGCCCGCCCGGCGGCTTCGGCCGCCAGCCGCTTGATGGCCGCCCCGCCGATGACGGGCGTGATCAACAACCCGCCGGTGCTGCAGCAGCCGGTGGGCCTGGGCAAGGCGCCCGAGCTTGCCGCGCAGCCGCCGGCCTCCGCCGGGGCCATGGACGCCGGCGTGGTCGAGGTGCAGGAAATCACCCACGACCACGAGCTCGACGAAGCCGTGATTGCCTTTGCCAATGCCGACTTCGCCCTCTGCGAACGCGCGCTGGTGCAGCTCACCGCCGCTGGCGGCGCAAGGCAGAACCACAACGACACCTGGCTGGTGCTGTTCGACCTGTTCCGCGCCACCGGCCAGCAGGCCAGCTTCGACGCGCTGGCCAATGAATACCTGCAGCGCTTCCAGCGCTCGTCGCCACAGTGGTTCTCGCTGCCCAAGCTGGTGGCCGAAGCCGCCAGCCAGGTACCTGCAGCAGCCAGCACCGGCGCCGAGGTGGCCTGGGTCTGCCCGGCGCACCTGGACGTGGACGCCGTCACCCAGCTGAATTCCCAAACCCTGCAACTGCCGCAGCCCTGGGTGCTGGACTGGACACAGCTGCAGAAGATCGACCCCGACGCCGCCGCGCGGCTGTACCGGCTGATGCAGGGCTGGGCCCGGCAAGTGCTCGAGATGCGCTGGCTGTCGTCCGACCGCCTGTTCATGACGCTGCAGGACGCCGCGCCCGTGGGCGTGCGGGACGCCGATCCGGCCTACTGGATGACGCGGCTGGAAGCGCTGCGCATGATCAACCGGCCGGACCAGTTCGACGAAGTGGCCATCGACTACTGCGTGACCTACGAAGTGTCGCCGCCCAGCTGGGAGCCCACGCGCTGCTCGGCCCTCGTGGGCAGCTCGTCGGCCAACACCCAGTCGGCCCCGATGTCGGTGCTGAGCGAGCCCATCACCACCATCCAGGGCGCCAGCGAAGGCAAGAGCGGCTACAGCGTGACCTCGCTGGAACTCTCAGGCCAGCTCTCGGGCGACATTGGCCCGCTGCTGGGCATGCTGGACAACCGACTGGGCACTGCGCGCATGGTGCACATCTCCTGCGCGCTGCTGATCCGCGTGGACTTCATTGCCGCGGGCGACCTGCTGAACTGGGTCATTGCCAAGCGCGCCGAAGGCCGCAACGTGCGCTTCACCGAAGTGCACCGGCTGGTGGCGCTGATGTTCGGCGCGATGGGCATCGTCGAGCACGCCTACGCCCAGCTCCGTCAAGCTTGAATTGGCGCACCCGGTCTCGCGGGTACGCGAGACCACCCGCCGAGCGGGTTGCGCAGGCCGCTTGGGGCGGCCCGGCGCTGCCTGCGCTCCGCGCTGATCCAACTTGCTGTCGGTTTCGCATTCCCTGTCTGAGAACTTGCATGGCGGCTTGCATTCCAACGTCGGTGCCCTCAGCTAACCCTCGTTTTCGCTTCCAAAACAATCCATGGACTCTTACCACGGCACCACGATCATCAGCGTGAGGCGGCGCGGGCCGGACGGCCAATGGCAGGTTGCACTGGGCGGTGACGGTCAGGTCACGCTGGGGCACATCGTCGTCAAGGCGAGTGCGCGCAAGGTGCGCCGGCTGCATCACGACAAGGTGCTGGCCGGGTTTGCCGGCGCGACGGCGGATGCCTTCACGCTGTTCGAGCGCTTCGAGTCGAAGCTGGAGAAGCACTCCGGCCACCTGGTGCGCGCGGCCATCGAGCTCACACGCGACTGGCGCACCGACAAGGTCCTGCGCAACCTCGAAGCCATGCTGGCCGTGGCCGACCGCGATGCCTCGCTGATCATCACCGGCAATGGCGATGTGCTGGAGCCCGAGCTCGGCCTGGTGGCCATCGGCTCCGGCGGGGCCTACGCGCAGGCCGCCGCCCGCGCACTGCTGGCCCACACCGAAATGGGCGCAGCAGAGATCGTCAAGAAGTCGCTGGAAATTGCCGGCGACCTGTGCATCTACACCAACCAGAACCACACGATCGAGGTGTTGGAATGAGCATGACACCCCAGGAAATCGTGTCCGAGTTGGATCGGCACATCGTTGGGCAACAGGGTGCGAAACGCGCCGTCGCCATCGCCTTGCGTAACCGCTGGCGCCGCCAGCAGGTCGAGGACAAGCTGCGCGCCGAGATCACGCCGAAGAACATCCTGATGATCGGGCCGACCGGCGTGGGCAAGACCGAGATCGCGCGCCGACTGGCGCAGCTGGCGGACGCGCCGTTCATCAAGGTCGAGGCAACCAAGTTCACCGAGGTCGGCTACGTTGGCAAGGACGTGGACACCATCGTGCGCGACCTGATGGACATCGCCATCAAGCAGGAGCGCGAAGCCGCACTCAAGCGCGCCCGGCTGAAGGCCGAGGACGCCGCCGAGGACCGCATCCTGGACATCCTGGTGCCGCCGCCGCGCAGCAGCCAAGGTGGCGACGCCTTCGGTTTCACGCCGCCGCCCCCCGCGCCCACGCCGGACAACACTGCGCGCCAGGTCATGCGCAAGCGCCTGCGCGAAGGTTCGCTGGCCGACAAGGAGATCGAGCTGGAAGTGGCCGAGCCGCGCGCCAACCTCGACATCGTCAGCCCGCCCGGCATGGAGGCCATGGCCGAGCAGTTGCAAGGCCTGTTCTCGCAGATGGGCCAGCAGCGCAAGAGCCAGCGCAAGCTGAAGATTGCCGAGGCGCTGCAGATCCTCACCGACGAGGAAGCCGCCAAGCTGGTCAACGAAGACGAGATCCGCAGCAAGGCACTGCACAATGCCGAGCAGAACGGCATTGTCTTCATCGACGAGATCGACAAGGTCGCCTCGCGCAGCAACACCCAGGGCGCAGACGTGTCGCGCCAGGGCGTGCAGCGCGACCTGCTGCCGCTGGTCGAAGGCACGACCGTGAACACCAAGTACGGCATGGTCAAGACCGACCACATGCTGTTCATCGCCTCCGGCGCCTTCCACCTGGCCAAGCCCAGCGACCTGATCCCCGAGCTGCAGGGCCGCTTCCCGATCCGGGTCGAACTGCAGGCCCTCAGCGTGGACGATTTCGAGGCCATCCTCGGCAGCACGCACGCGAACCTGGTGCGCCAGTACCAGGCCCTGCTGGCCACCGAAGGCGTGACGCTGGACCTCGCACCCGACGGCATCCGCCGCCTGGCGCAGATCGCCTTCGAGGTCAACGAACGTACCGAGAACATCGGCGCGCGCCGACTGGCCACGGTGATGGAGCGGCTGCTGGAAGACCTGAGCTTCGACGCGCCGAACCTGTCGGGCCAGACTGTGCAGCTCAACGCCGAGTCGGTGAACGCCAAGCTGGGCGAACTCGCGCACAACGAGGACTTGTCGCGCTACATCCTGTGAGCTGCTTCTCGCGAACAGGGCTTGCGTGAAGGGCTGCATCGGGCGCTCTTGACCCAGCGCAAGTGGCGGCGCGAGCGCGCGGCTAGTCTCGCGCCTCATGGCGCCTTCTTCCCCAGCCCTCGAGCCCGTCAGCGCGACGATCCTGCGCCACGCCAGCTGGGGCTTGCGCGCCGCACCTCGCGAAAGCCCGCTGGCCGGGCGCATCGAGCGGCGCTGGCGATGGCCGGTGGTGGCAGCGCTGCTGGCCACCATTCCTGCCTTCTATGCCGAGCTGCTGCTGCCCACCGGCAGCACCTGGGCCCCCTCGGCCTACCTGGTGGCGGCCGTGGTGCTGGCCTGCGCCCTGATCGCGGTGGCCTGGCACACGCCGTCCCCGCGCCAACACCTGACAGCCAATCCAGGCGAGTGGCTGCTGATCGCCGGCCTGTTCAGTGCTGCGCTGCTGCCCACCAGCCAGGGCTCGGGCGCGGCACTGTCGCTGCGCCTGGCTGTGGCACTGCTGACCTTGCTGCGCATGGTCTGGGCACTGAAGCACTTGCTGAACCGCGGCGGCCTGACCTACCTGCTGGCCATGGCGCTGATGGTGCTGATGGGCTGTGGCCTGGGGTTCTGGTGGCTGGAGCCCACGGTGCACACGCTGGGCGACGGCCTGTGGCTGGCGTTCACCACGGCCGCCACCGTGGGCTACGGCGACCTGGTGCCCACCACGCCCGCGTCCAAGATCTTCTCGGTCTTCGTGGTGCTGCTCGGCCTGGGCGTACTCACGCTGGTCACCGCGGCGATTGCCACCAGCTGGATCGAAACCGGGGAGCGCCGCATGGAGCGCGAGATCCTGCAGGACATGCGCCACGAGATGGCCCGCTTGCGCCATGAGCTGCAGGCCTTGCGGGAAAGCCTGCCAGGGTCGGCGAAAAAAGACTAGAGCGCCAGCCTGTGCGACTGGATGTGCAGCAGGCCGTCGAAGATCAAGGATTCGACCAGTTCGTGCGGCACGTCCAGGTAAGGCGCCACTTTCCAACCTGCGCCACCGGTCATCAGCAGCACCGGCTCTTCACCACCGCTGCGCGCCGCCAGGTGGGCGCGCATGCGGGCAATGGCGCCGGTGATGGCATAGGTGCCGCCGCTGGTCAGTGCGTCGGACGTGTTGGCCGGGAACGGCATCACCTCGCCGGTCGGCACGCGCAGGCCGGCGGTGCCGCTTTCGAGCGCGCGCAACATGATGCCGTGGCCCGGCAGGATCAGCCCGCCGAGGAACTTGCCGTCGCGGTCCAGTGCGTCCACCGTCACCGCCGTGCCGACCATCACCACCAGCGCTGGCCGGGCCGGGCCGCGCGCCAACACATGGCCGCGCGCACCAATGAGCGCGACCCAGCGGTCCGCACCCAGGCGCATCGGGTGGTCGTAGCCGTTCGTCACGCCGGCCTCGTGGTTGCCCGGCACCACCCAGCGCGGCGTCAGGTCCCACAGCTCCAGCTGCTCCTCGACCCGCCGCCGCACCGCCTCGCCGGCGACCACGCAGCCCAGCATCGTGGACGGTACGGCCAGCGAGCGCCAGTCCTGTTCGGCCAGCGTGTCGATGGTCTCCAGGAAGCGTGCGCCATGCGCCAGCACCGCGGCGCCGGGCTGCGGCGACGCGTACTGCGCCCATTTCAGCCGGGTGTTGCCGATGTCGATCGCCAGAAAACTCATGAAGCGAAGCGTAACAGGGCGGGCACGCGCAGCGTGTGCGGGTCATCGGCTGCGAAGCAGGTGTTCGCAGTGAAGGCAATCAAGTTCCCCTCACCTCGACTGCGCCACTGCTGCCTTTGCAGCTTGCAGACAAGCAATTGCCCTAACGCGCTTCGACCAAGCGGCCGAACGGCTCACCCGGAATACAATTCGACACAAAGCCGGATTCACCGGCAATACCGAAATTTTGATTGGCCGCCGGCCTCGTCGGCGGCTTGGATTGCCCGCCCCAGGGAGCGCGATCCAAAGAGGGAAGTTGCCCGCGGCCACGCTGCGGCGGGCAATGGAGGGACCCTGTCGTCATCCGGCAGGGTATAGCCGTCGACGGGCGTTAAACGTCGTATTCAACGTTTCAGGGTAATGCAATGAAATTAATTTCTATCTTGGTCGCCGTCGCTTCGCTCACGCTGGTGGGATGTGCATCCGTCAACATGGCACCCAAAGAGCAGTCCGAGAAGGCCAAGCAATTCGTCACGCCGTCTGCCGGCAACGCCGGGGTCTACTTGTATCGAGACAGCATGGTCGGCCAAGCCCTCAAGAAGGACTTGTGGGTGGACGGCAAGTGCGTGGGAGAAACCGCTCCAGACGTTTTCTTCTACACCGAAGTGGAAGGCGCGAAGTCGCACAAGTTTGACACCGAGTCTGAGTTCTCGCCCAACACGCTGGAACTGACCACCGAAGCCGGCCGCAATTACTTCATTCGCCAGTACATCAAGATTGGCGTCTTCGTGGGTGGTGCCGCACTGGAACTGATCCCGGAAGAACAGGGCAAGACCGCGGTGCGCAAGCTGAACATGGCCGTCCCCGGCAAGTGCAGCGCGGCACGATGAGGCCTGCGGCACGCATTGCATAAGGCGTGCCTTGATGGTCCTTTTCGCCAAGGCCCTCCATCCAGGGGCCTTGGCGAGCCACTACCTGAAGGCCGCTGGGTCGAGGTGGGCTCGGCCTCGAGGTGGAGATCATTCCGCGGCATTCAGAGCCGGCCAAGGGAAACCCCCAGGGTGCGCCAAGGGTTTGGCGAAGCGGCTGAGAGCCGGTCGGTGGCATGATTTCGATTGACGTTTACGTTAACGTCAATCGAGCCTTCAACCCACAGGCCCCACGAGATGACCGACCTCTCTGCCACCCACCAGGCACTCGCCCACTACAAGCCCACCCACAAGGTGCGCATCGTCACCGCCGCCAGCCTGTTCGACGGGCACGACGCCGCGATCAACATCATGCGGCGCATCCTGCAAGGCATGGGCGCCGAGGTCATCCACCTGGGGCACAACCGCTCGGTCGACGAAGTCGTCACCGCAGCGCTGCAGGAAGACGTGCAGGGAATCGCCGTCTCCAGCTACCAGGGCGGCCACACCGAATATTTCCGCTACATGGTCGAGCTGCTGAAGGCCCGCGGCGGCGAGCAGATCCAGGTGTTTGGCGGCGGCGGCGGCGTGATCGTGCCGCAGGAAATCAGCGCGTTGGCCGACGTCGGCGTGCGCATCTTCAGCCCGGAAGACGGCCAGCGCATGGGCCTGCAAGGCATGATCGGCGAGATGCTGATGCGCTGCGACCTGCGGCTGTCGGCCGACGCCGCAGGGCTGCTCGAAGCGCTGCAGTCCACCGACACCGCGAAACGCTGGCGCGCCCTCGCCCAGCTGATCACGCTGCTGGAAAACGGCGAGGCCGCCCCTGCCGTCGTGGACGCCGTGCAGACCGCGGCCGCGCGGCGCCACGCGCCGGTGCTGGGCATCACCGGCACGGGGGGCGCCGGCAAGAGCAGCCTGACCGACGAGCTGATCCGCCGGCTGCGGCTGGACCAGGACGATGCGCTGCAGATCGCCGTGATCAGCATCGACCCGTCTCGCCGCAAGAGCGGTGGCGCGCTGCTGGGCGACCGCATCCGCATGAACGCGATCCAGCCCTGGGGCAAGGGCGCGAAGGTTTACATGCGGAGTTTGGCAACGCGCGACACCGGCTCGGAAGTTTCCGCGGCGCTGCCCTCGGTGCTGTCAGCCTGCCAGGCGGCCGGCTTCGACCTGATCATCGTCGAGACCTCCGGCATCGGCCAGGGTGATGCGGCCATCGTGCCGCTGGTGGACGTGCCGATGTACGTGATGACGCCGGAGTTCGGCGCCGCCAGCCAGCTCGAGAAGATCGACATGCTGGACTTCGCCGAGTTCGTTGCGATCAACAAGTTCGACCGCAAGGGCGCGGCCGACGCACTGCGCGACGTCGCCAAGCAGGTGCAGCGCAACCGCGAAGCCTTCAATGTGATGCCGGACCAGATGCCGGTCTTCGGCACCATGGCCAGCCGCTTCAACGACGACGGCGTGACCGCGCTGTACCAGGCGCTGAAGCCACGGCTGACTGCCCTCGGCCTGCCGCTGAAGGACGGCCGCCTGCCCGCGGTGAACACCCGCCACAGCACGCACCAGGTGCCCATCGTGCCCGGCGCGCGCGTGCGCTACCTGGCCGAGATCAGCGACACCGTGCGTGGCTACAAGGCCAGAGCCCGCAGCCAGGCCCGGCTGGCACGCGAGATCCAGCAACTGCGCGAGAGCGCCCGCATGCTGACCGAAGCGCGGCCGGAAAAGAACAACGCGGTGGCTGCGCTGGACGACCTCGCACAGCAGCGGGACCAGCGCCAGGACGCCGACGCCCGCGCCCTGCTCGCCGACTGGCCCGTGCTGCGCGAGGCCTACGCGGCCGACGAACTGGTGGTCAAGGTGCGCGACAAGGAGATCCGCTCGGCGCTGACCACCACCTCGCTGTCCGGCAGCAAGATCCGCAAGGTGGCGCTGCCGCAGTACGAGGACCATGGCGAGATCCTCAAGTGGCTGATGCTGGACAACGTGCCCGGCCGCTACCCCTACACCGCCGGCACCTTCGCATTCAAGCGCGAAGGCGAGGACCCGACACGCATGTTCGCTGGCGAGGGCGACGCCTTCCGCACCAACCGGCGCTTCAAGCTGGTGTCCGAAGGCATGCCGGCGCATCGCCTCTCCACCGCGTTCGACTCGGTCACGCTCTACGGCCACGACCCGGACCTGCGGCCGGACATCTACGGCAAGGTCGGCAATTCAGGTGTCTCCATCGCCACGCTGGACGACATGAAGGTGCTGTATTCAGGCTTCGACCTGTGCAGCCCCACGACCTCCGTCAGCATGACGATCAACGGCCCGGCGCCGACCATCCTGGCGATGTTCATGAACACCGCCATCGACCAGCAGTTCGCCAAGTTCGAGGCCGAACACGGCCGCGCGCCAGATGCGGCCGAGCTGGCCAAGCTGCGCGCCTGGGCCCAGGCCAATGTGCGCGGCACGGTGCAGGCCGACATCCTGAAGGAGGACCAGGGCCAGAACACCTGCATCTTCTCGACCGAGTTTTCCCTCAAGGTGATGGGCGACGTGGCCCAGTACTTCGTGCAAAACCAGGTGCGCAACTTCTACTCGGTCAGCATCTCGGGCTATCACATCGCCGAGGCCGGCGCGAACCCGATCAGCCAGCTGGCCTTCACGCTCTCCAACGGCTTCACCTTCGTCGAAGCCTACCTGGCGCGTGGCATGCACATCGACGACTTCGCGCCCAACCTGAGCTTCTTCTTCAGCAACGGCATGGACCCGGAATACACCGTGCTGGGCCGCGTGGCGCGCCGCATCTGGGCCGTGGCGATGAAAGAGAAGTACGGCGCCAACGAACGCTCGCAAAAGCTGAAGTACCACGTGCAAACCTCTGGCCGCAGCCTGCACGCGCAGGAGATCCAGTTCAACGACATCCGCACCACGCTGCAGGCGCTGATCGCCGTCTACGACAACTGCAACAGCCTGCACACCAACGCTTTCGACGAGGCCATCACCACGCCCACCGAAGACAGCGTGCGCCGCGCAATGGCCATCCAGCTCATCATCAACCGCGAGTGGGGCCTAGCCAAGAACGAGAACCCCAGCCAGGGCGCATTCATCATCGAGGAGCTGACCGAACTGGTCGAAGAAGCCGTGCTGGCCGAGTTCGAGAAGATTGCCGAGCGCGGCGGCGTGCTGGGCGCGATGGAAACCGGCTACCAGCGCAGCAAGATCCAGGAAGAGAGCATGCACTACGAGATGCTCAAGCACACCGGCGAGTACCCCATCATCGGCGTGAACACCTTCCGCTCGCCGCATGCGGACGCGGTGCCTCAGCAGATCGAACTGGCCCGCTCCACCGACGAGGAAAAGCAGAGCCAGCTGACCCGCCTGCGGGATTTCCACACCCGCCACGCGGAACAAGCCCCCGCGATGCTGCAGCGCCTGCAACAAGCCGTGATCGCCAACCACAACGTGTTCGAAGTCCTGATGGACGCCGTGCGCGTCTGCTCGCTGGGCCAGATCACCGCCGCGCTGTTCGAGGTGGGCGGGCAGTATCGGCGCAGCATGTGAGGCCAGATTTCACAAGCATGTTCAGCGCCGCTCAACATGCTGAAAAGCCCCGCTGAAGATCTTTCCCCATGAGGACTCCGCCAAGCCATTGTCATTAAATACATTTTCCGAAGGAATTCAAGATAAATTCCTGGCGTCGTCCACTTGCTCAACACCCATGCCACAGTTCATTCACCGTGAGCTCAGGCTTCTCAACCCTCGCTTTTCGTCCCCACTGCTCGATGTCCTGACGGACCTGGAGCACCTGCGTCGGCTGGAAATCAAGGCCACCACGCCGCCCTCGGTCTTCCAGCAGCTCAAGCAGGTTTTCCATTTCCTGGAAAGCCTGGCCTCTGCACGGATCGAGGGCAACCACACGACGCTTGCGGACTACATCGAGACCAAGGTGGCGGCGCCCTCGGCCGATGCACCAGCCGACTCCATCAAGGAAGTGGTGAACATCGAGCGGGCGATGGAACAGGTCGAGCAGGCAGTCACCCCAGGCGCACCGATTGGCAACCATCTGATCCGCGGGCTGCACGCCACTGCGGTGCACGCGTTGGTCCGCGAAGGCGACGCGACACCTGGCGCCTACCGGACTGGCCCGTTGCGCATCGCCAAATCCGACCATGCGCCGCCGGACGCGATCCAGGTGCCGGGCTACATGGAAGAGTTGGTCGGCTTCGTCAACCGCGAGGACCAGAAAAAGTACGACCTGATGAAGGTTGCACTAGCCCACCATCGGTTTGCCTGGATCCACCCCTTCGGAAACGGCAATGGCCGGGTGGTACGCCTCTTCACCTACGCGCTGTTGATCAAGTACGGTTTCCGGGTCAGCGCAGAAGATGGCCGCCTGTTGAACCCGGCCGCCGTGTTCTGTGCAGACCGGGAAAAGTACTACGACATGCTCGCCAAGGCCGACGCTGGCAGCGACGAGGATTTGGAGGCGTGGTGCACCTACGTGCTCACGGGCATCCGGGACGAACTGAGCAAGGTGGACCGGCTCGCCGATTACGACAACCTGACCTCGGAAATCCTCGTACCGGCCCTGACGCACGCTCGCCAACGTCAGCTGGTGACACCGCAGGAAGAGCGCATCCTGCTAGCCGCCATCAAGGGCAAGGTGGTGAAGTCTGGCGACCTCACGGATGCCATGCCCGGCCTCACGGGCGCTCAGCGTACTTACCAGATCCGCCGCTTGGTCGGCAACGGGATGCTGCAGCCCATCTACTCAGACGCGCGGCAATACACCATCGGGTTCAGCAGCAACATGCTGCTCCGTGGTGTGGTGCGCGCCTTGACCGATGGTGGCTTCATCTCCAGCGCGCTGGCTGCGGACGGCGCCAGCTGATCTGCTTTCGCACCCCAAACGCGCGCTTGGCTGACACGCCGATGTTCATCGCGCCCTCACAATCCAGCAGAGGCTGGCGATGCTCCGGCCTGGAGAACACCTGACGATGCCGTCGAGCGAAAGTGCCCACCCGCCGCCCGCCGACGCGCTGGACAGCCGGCGGGCTGACCTGCGCCGCATGAAACTCATTGCCGCTGGCATGCTGGTGCTGGCGATTGCGGGCCTGGTGCTGGCCGAATGGCAAGGTGCGCAAGGCGGCTGGGCCTGGGTCAAGGCTTTCTGCGAGGCGGCGGCTGTGGGTGCGATGGCCGACTGGTTCGCGGTGGTGGCGCTGTTCCGCCACCCGCTTGGCCTGCCGATTCCGCACACCGCCATCGTGCCCGAGAGCAAGGACCGCATTGCCGACAACCTCGCGGCCTTCGTGCGCGACCATTTCCTCGAACCCGGCACGCTGCTGGCGAAGCTGGAGCAGGCCGACCCTGCCGCCAAGCTGGCCGAATGGCTGGCCGAGCCGGGCAACACCCAGCGGCTGACCGGCATCCTGCAGGCGGCGGTGGCCGAAGGCCTGTCGCTGATGGACGATGACGCGGTGCGCCGCCTGATCGACAAGCAGCTGGCGCGGCTGGTGGAACGCTGGGACGCGCCTGGCGCGGCCAGCCGCCTGCTGCAGCTGCTCACGCAGGACGGCCGCCACCACGAGCTGCTGGACAGCGCACTGAAGCAGGCCGGCGTGTACCTGCAGCAGCCCGAGGTGAAGGAGCAGGTCTCGGACATGGTGCTGAAATACGCCCGGCGCGAATGGCCCAAGATGCTGGCGGTGGTCGGCTGGGTCAAGTCCCCCGACACCATGGCCGACGACTTCGCCGTGAAGCTGACTGACGCGCTGCTGGACGAAATGGCTGCGGTGCTGAACGAGCCCGGTCACCCGCTCAGGCAGCGTTACCACGCCTGGTTCGAAGGTTTCATCGAACGCCTGCAGCACGACCCTGCGTTGCGCGACAAGGCCCAGGCCCTGAAAGTCGAGCTGCTGCAGCACCCGGCGCTGCGCGATTACGTGGGCAGCCTGTGGACCGACCTGAAGGCCCACCTGCAAGCCAACCTCTCCGCCCCCGATTCACCGATGGCCGAGCGCCTGCAGCAGGCCATGGCGCGGCTGGGCAAGGAGCTGGGCCGCGACCCGGCGCTGCGCGAGGCGATCAACCGTCATGTGCTGTCCGTCGCCGGCCGCATGGCCGAGTCGATGCGCTTCACGCTCACCCACCACATCTCGCAGACCATCAAGGGCTGGGACACGCCGCACCTGGTCGAACAGGTCGAGCTCGGCGTCGGCCGCGACCTGCAGTTCATCCGCCTGAACGGCACGCTGGTGGGCGGGCTGATCGGGCTGCTGCTGCACGCCTTGCTGCTCCTGGTGCACTGAAGGCGCCGGCTGGGGCCTAAAAAAACAGCGATCCCGGCGTCATCTGCAAGCTCAGCCACTCGTCTAGAGTGGACAGGCCACATCGAGGCCTGTGTGTCCCCCACCTGACCTGGAGCCCGCATGACCCACCAATACCTGTTGCTGCTGCACGAAACACCCGCCCGCTACGCGGACATGAGCGCCGACGAGATGCAGGAGATCGTCGCCCGGTACGCCGCCTGGGCGCAGCAGATGGCCGAGCAAGGCCACCTGGCTGGCGGCGAGAAGCTGGTCGACGACGGCGGCCGGCAGCTGCGGCTGGTCAACGGCCGGCCCGTGGCCACCGATGGCCCGTATGCCGAAGCGCATGACGTGATCGGCGGCACCTTCGTGCTCAAGGCTGAAAGCGATGCCCAAGCCGAGGCCCTGGCCGCCACCTGCCCGCACCTGAACGGCGGCAACTGGATCGAGCTGCGGCGCATCGACCCGGTGAACTGAGCCTTGCCACCCACCCCGGCATGCTCGCCGAACTGATCGCCGGCCAGCGCCCGCGCCTGCTCGCACACCTGGTCCGCCGCTTCGGCCTGGCCCACCTGGCCCTGGCCGAAGACGCGGTGCAACAGGCCTGCCTGCGTGCGCTGGACCACTGGCCGCGCGAGGGCCAGCCCACCAACGCTGCCGGCTGGCTGCTGCGCGTGGCCGAACACTGGGCCATCGACCAGCTGCGCGCGGCCCGGCCGCTGCAGGCCTGGGACGATCTGCCCGCGGAGCAGACCGAAGCCTTTGCTGCGGCGCCAACCGCCAGCGCGCGTTTTGCTGGCGAGCTGGACGACGACGAACTGGCCTTGCTGTTTGCCGCCTGCCATCCCGCCGTGCCACCGGCCTCGCAGGTGGCGCTGGCGCTGCGCAGCCTCACCGCGCTGCCGCTGGACACGCTGGCCGACGCGCTGCTCACCACCGAAGCCGGGCTGGCCCAGCGCCTGGCTCGGGCGCGGCAGGCACTGGCCGGTGTGTCACTGACCGTGCCCACCGGTCCTGAGCTGCCCGCACGGTGCGAGGCCGTGCTGGCCACGCTGCTGGTGATGTTCGGCGAGGGCATGAAAACCAGCGGCCGCCAGGGCGACCGGCAGGCTGGCGAGGCCCACGCACAAGCGCTGTGCTGGGAAGCCATTCGCCTGGCCCGCGCGGTCGCAGCCCACCCTCGCACCGCCAGCGGCGAGGCCGACGCGCTGGCCGCCCTGCTGCTGCTGCACGGCGCCCGCCTCAGTGGCCGGTTGGACGAAGCGGGCGACATCGTCCCGCTGCCCGGCCAGGCCCGGGACCGCTGGGACGCCGGCATGATCCGCATGGGCCTGGCGCACCTGCAGGCGTCGCAAGGCACGCCGGCCGAGCGCGGCAGCGGCCCGGCCACGTCCCACGCCCCGCTGCTGACGCGCTACCACGTGCTGGCCGGCATCGCCGCCGAGCATGCGCTGGCGCCCACCCCTGCGCGCACACACTGGCCGCGCATCGTCGCCGGCTACGTCCTGCTGCTGCGACTGGACCCGTCACCCGCGCCGCGCCTGGGGCATGCGATTGCGCTGGCCGAAGCCGGCGAGCCCGCCCAGGCGCTGGCGCTGCTGCAGGCCTGGCTGCCGCAAGGCCCCGCCGCGCTGCGGCCCCATGCGCTGGCGGCGATGGCCCGCGCCCACGAAAGACTGGGCGACACCGCCCAGGCCCTGGCCAGGCTCAGCGAAGCCATCGCCTGCGTGCGCCACCCGGCCGATGCGCGCATGCTGCAAGCCCGTGCACGCACGCTGGCCGCATCGGCGGAATGAGGGGCTACGCCGCCTTGCCGCTGAGCCAGCGGTGCACCGCGCCGGCGAAGCCTTCTTCGGTCTGCAGCTGCTCGCGCCGGCACAGGTTCACCAGGTAGCCGGCCAGCTTGTACGACAGCGCGCGCAGGTCGTCCTGGCCGTCCTGGAAGAAGTGGCCGGCTTGCAGCAGGTTTTGCAGCGTCCATTCGATCTCGCTGGCCGCAATGTCGAAGCCGTTGGCGCGCAGCCGGTCCTGCGCACGGGCCGCGTGGCCCTCGGCGCCGCCGGAAGCGGTTTCCGCCACGGCTTCGAGCAGCGCGCGGAAGGCTGCAGGCGCCAGCGGCGGGGCGCCGGTGTGCTGGTGCACTTGCAGGATCAGCGCGCGCAGCGGCGGCTCCACGCCGGCCAGGCGCTCGTCGTCCGGCGGCAGATTCGTCAGTGCCGGGATTGCCGGTGCGGGCACGGGCAGCTCGATGCCCAGCGCCTCGCGCACGAAGACCGCCGGGTCGATCAGCAGGTCGGCCGAGGCGCGGTAGGCGGCTGCGGGGAAGCCGATGGCCAGCACGGTGGTGCGGCGGTCGGCGCGGCGCAGCTTGCGCAGCACCGGCGTGAAGTCGGCGTCGGCCGAGAAGAGGATGAATTCGTCGAACGCGGGCTCGTTGCGCATCAAGTCAACGACGTCCAGCACCAGGTGGATGTCGGTGGCGGTCTTGCCTTCGCTGGTCAGCGGCGGGCAGTCGATGACATCAAAACCGGTTTGGTTGAACGCCGTGCGGTAGCGCTGGTAGGCCTGCGGATTCAGGTAGCAGCGGCGCGCCAGCAGCCGGCGCCTGGCGCCCGACAGCGCATGCTCGGGCGGCGGCAGGCTGTGCAGCAGCCAGTCCACCCAGCGCGTGGGCTGGCGGGCGAACTGGTCGGCCACGGCGGGGTCCAGCTCGCGCAGGCCGGAGTAGACATTGTCGAAATCGACGAACAGCGCACTTTTCATGGCGACCATTCTCGGCCCTGGCGAGCGGTACCGGTCGCGACCGCCAGTCTGCGGCTACCCGAAAGGAGGATGCGGCGCCGCGCGGCGGCTGCGCAGAATCGGCCGTTGCCGCTCGTCTGCCAGGAATCCGTTCCATGTTTCCACGCCCTTCCGCCGCCGCGGCGCCCGCATGAACAGCCCGCTGCGCGAGGACCTGAGCCCGTCGCTGGCGATGCTGGGCATTGGCACGCTGGAAGAGGCCGCTTACCGCGAACTGCTGCGGCGGCCGGGCAGCACGGTGGAGGCGCTGGCCGAATCGCTGGGCAGTGACGCCGGCAGCGTGACGGCCGCCACGCAGGAACTGGCCCGCAAGGGCTTCGTGACACACGCGCCGGAGCGCGTGCCGCGGCTGTTCGCGTCGCCGCCGGACATTGCCATCGAGTCGCTGCTGCTGCAGCGCCAGCAGGAGCTGCAGCTGGCGCGGCTGGCCATTCCGGCGCTGCAGCGCGTGGGCGGCGCGGCGCCGGCCGGCGCGCCCATCGTCGAGGTGATCGACGCCGACCCGGCCGCCCAGTGGCAGCCTTACGAGCAAAGCCACCGCGGCGCCGTCAAGGAAGTCATGGTGCTGGTGCGGCCGCCGTTCCTGGTGTCCGCACCAGACCGGCTGGAGATTGCCCGCGCCGAGGCCCGCGCCCGCGGCGTGCGCTACCGCAACATCATTCACCCGGACACGCTGCAGTTGCCCGGCTGGCCCGAGGCGCTGCGGCGCGTGAGCGAAGCCGGCGAGGAGCTGCGCCTGCTGTCGCAGCTGCCATTCAAGATGATCGTGGCCGACCGCGGCTTCGGCCTGCTGCCGCTGAACATCGACGAGCCCGAAGGCCCGATGCTGCTGCTGCGCGGCTCGGCCGTGCTGGACGCGCTGTGCGAGCTGTTCGAGACGCTGTGGCAGCGCGCCGCCCCCCTGCGCTTCAGCCCCAGCGGCGAGATGACGCTGGGCACGGCCGCCGACATCGAGCCGGACGCGATGCTGCCGCTGCTGGCCGCCGGCATGAAGGACAAGAAGATTGCCGAGCAACTGGGCATTTCCGAGCGCACGCTGATGCGCCGCATCGACGGCCTGTACCGCTCGCTGGACGCGCGCTCGCGCTTCCAGGCCGGCTGGCTCGCGGCCTGGCGCGCGGCAGGGCAACCGCCGCCCACCTCCTCGCCTCCGCTCCCGCCCTGAATTGAAAAAGGCCCGCGAGGGGCCTTTGCTTGGGTGGCGCAGGCGACGCTTACTTCTGCGCCTTCACCGCACGGCGCTGCAGGCTGCCGTCCGCCGTCACGAAGAAGTTGCCGATCACGACCGAGGCCTCGGCATAAGACGGGTCGCTCTTGCGGCCCATGTACAGGCGCAGGCCGCCTTCGGCGCCGCTCTTCAGCTTCTTGGACAGTGCCAGCGGGAACTGCAGCGTCTTGGTCTGGCCTGCGTCCAGCTTGATCAGGCTGGGCTTCATCGACTGCTCGGTACCGGCGGTGAAGATGGCCACACCCAGCGGCGAGCCGGACATGTAGGCGTTCACGTTCACCCAGGTCCACATTTCCAGCGGAGCGCCGGTGGTGTTGGCCAGGTCGACCGACAGCGTGCAGGCGCCCGCTTCGGTGGTGACCGTGTCGCAGCCACTCACATTGGCCACGGCCATCGGCGGCAGCGAGAGCGACAGGTCGATGCGCTGGTTGGCACTGGTCGGCGCGTTGAACGCCGGGCTGCGTGCAATGCCGTAGCCACCGCGCGCCTGGGCCTCGAACTGGTAGCGGCCGGCCGGCACCTGCGTGGTGTTGAGCTGGTACTTGCCGGTCTCGTCCAGGTAGACGAACTCACCCGGCTCCTGCGAGCAGAACTCGTCCGTCTCGCGCAGGCAGATCCACAGGTTCATGCGCGGCGACAGCGCCACCGGCAGCGGCACGCCGGTGTCGGCGGCTGTGAGCGTGCCGACGATGAACGTGCCCTTGGCGGCAGCGGCCTTGCCGGCTTGCAGCGCGCCCTGGCGCGCCTTGGCCGCGGCCGTCCTGCCCGGCTGCTGCGCCACCAGTTGCTGCGCCACGCCTTGCAGCTGCGACTCGACACCGCCCGGCGTCTGCGCCAGGCGCACGCCCTGGCTGAAGCCGGTCGTCTGGTTCGGCTGGCCAGGAGGCGAGGCGAAGAAGCTGACGATGGAATAGGCGCCGGTGTCGCGCGTGCCCACGTAGACGGACTGCGTGACCTGGCGCGTCTCGCCAGCCGCCAGCGTCAACACCGTCGGCTTGTAGCCGCCGTTGCCGCTGCTGTACTGGGTGTCCGGCGTGGGCATGTTGGTGCGGGCCGTCACCTGCGCCCAGACCTGCGTCTTCACGTCCTTGGTCGAGTGATTGGTGACCTGGTAGCCAATGTCGCACCAGCCGTTGTTCAGCGTCGTGCAGGGGTTGAACTCGGCAAACGCGATCTGCAGCGGCTTGAGCAGCAGCGCCTGCTGCAGCGTGCCTTCGGCCTCCAGCTTGAAGTGCTTGGTGTACTTGGTGCTGAAGTCGTTGGCACCGGCCACCAGCTGGTATTTGCCGGCCGGCAGGCCATCGGTCGCAATCGCCCAGGTGCCATCGTCCAGCACCCCGCCACCATTGGCAAACGCGGTGCAGAAGTCCTGCTCGGTGCCCGAAACGTCGCATTGGTACAGCGCGACAAACGGCCACAGCGAAGCATCAATGGCGTGGCCCTGGTCGTCGAGCAAGGTGCCGCTGACAGCGCCAGCGTGCGCCGCGCCGACGGCCATCGCGCCCAGCAGCGCGGCAGCGCCCAGGGCACGGGAGTGAAGGGAAAACAGCATGGGAAGCGTCCTGGTGGGTGTGCCGGAAAGCCGGTGGCCAAGCCTGCGGCAGGTCCGCCACCAGGCCCGATGGAGGCACCGGGGTCGTGGACCGATGTTCAGGCATCTGCCTACCCAGCGGCACGGCCGTCTTCTGCCATGGCAGAAGATGGTCAGGGCAAGTTCACCACCCTGTCAGCGACGGACCAGCCCGAACCCGCATTGCGCCTAGCCCTGCCGGCTTCTGAACGTGCACGCTCAGGTTCTTTCCGCAGCCATGGATTTGGCGAAGACGCGGTTTTCATACGCCTTGCCTTCAATGACGTACTGCGTCGCTCCCACGTGCCTGTATCCCAGGGCCGGGTAGACCTTCAACGCCCGCGCATTGCCAACCCAGGCCGTGAGCCACACATGCGCGGCCGCCCCCTCCTGCGCCTTGCGCTCGGCCATCGCCATCAGCCGCCGGCCAATGCCGCAACCCTGAAACGGCGCCTGCACGTACAACCGCAGCACTTCAATGCCATCGGTCGCCGGAACCGGGCAGACCGTGTCGAAAGCCAGGTCCATGAACCCCACCAGCCATTCGCCACGCTGCACGACCGTGATCTCCACGTCTGGATCGCGCAAGCGCCGCTCGAACGCAGCCAGCGAATAGACCAGGCTCGCCTCCCGCGCCAGGTCGGTGTTGATGCCGTTGGTGGCGTAGGTGTCCAGAAACACCTGCGTGGCGAGCACGCTCAGGCAGAGCGCGTCTTCGGGCGTAGCCGTGCGATAGGTGAAAATCTGGGTCATGCAGAAATGTCAGGGTTCACGGCGATGTAACTCAAGGTAGAGGTCACGAAGGGGCTGAGGCATCTGCTGCCAGTACGGCGAGCACCTTGCACTCGGCACTTGCCAGAAGGGATTCTCCACAAACGCCACATCAATGCATCGCGGAATCCCGTCAGATGCGCGGGCAAGTGCACGGCTTATAAACGATAGAGATCGAGCACCATGCGGAATGCGGGCCCAGCCATATCAACATCATTCGACAGACATATGAATTTAGACTCACGGCATCTCTTCGACTTCGAGGCAAATGGGAGGCTTGGCCCTCCATGCTTCTCACGCAACTATCCGAAACAGCGAAGTAGGAATTGAAATTTGAGGCCGTGATTTACCTCGAATGGTCATGGGTAAATCTATCCACTGAAGAGAAAAATCGGCGCTTGCTTTACGCTTCCTCAAAATCTTCTTTAGTAACTCCAGAAGATCCCCGAACGTAAGGCGCTCCTTCATAATCCACTCCATTACCTCCAGCAGGAAATCCACCTCAATGGTCGCACGCGATGCCGAGGCGCCCAATTGAGAGCACAAAAATGACGCAGCCACATAAGGAATATCTTCCGGGCGCTGCCACGCGGAAGGCAAACTATGCCACTCCACCCTTCTTGCGAACTGAGATCGTAGATTGTCGAAATTTATCTTGAGAAAGTCTGCATCGATAAAGAAAAATCTGACTCGTTTTTCGGCGGCACGATTCAGAAGCACGACACCATTTGATGCAACCGTTGAGCCGCCTTTTAATTTCAGTACCTCGTCAACAATTATGAATATTTTTTCATCATCTTCTTGGCGACAGGTTGCACATATCTTCTCGATAACCTCATTCGGCTTAGAGAGATCCCACTTTATATCAATCTCCTCGACCGAGAATGTCTTCCACCCGCCCTCCCTTGCCACCGCGGATAGGCGCGACGCAATAAGGCTTTTACCACTACCCCCAGTCGCTGCCAAAACTATAGACTTCAGGTCATCCCTAACATCACTTACCATCTTTGAAAGCGCCCGCTTTGTTACATCGGAGACGCTTACTACATCTGGTATATCCGTCTTAGCATCCTGTAGCGAAATATCAGCGCTTACAGGCAAGTAGCGAGCTGCCCCAGCCACGCTTGCCAGCGACCGAATGTCTCGTCTATAGGTATCCGTATTTTGACGCAAGGGGTGTATGTGATGCCACCGGGAAATTTGATACGTAGCAACAACATTCATCGCATGGCAAATGGCGCCGACTAAACTGCCATTGCTGGGCTTTTCGCGAGGCAAAGCTGCCGCCACAGCTCCGAGGAATACATCAGAAACTCCAACTTGCTGGCTTTTACTCTTGTCCGCAGCAGGCAAACCCGGAAGTTGCATCAGTCGGAAATTGTTTTCATTTTTATCATGCTCAACCAAAAGAATGGAATCAATCCAGTCATCGCCCACGAGAACAGCAATCGCATCCGCACTCCTGAATGACGCTAGGCAATTATGAATGAAGTCCGCCCCCACTTCCGCCTGACCAATATTCTGACTCCAGAAACTGGCATCCTCCTTCGAACCGACGAGTTTGCACCATTCCGAAAGCGTGCATACGATTGCGCGGCTAGTGGAAAATCTATACTTTGCCGCATCGTTACGAATGCGCATAAACAGAGGAATACTTCTATTTTCACAAAAAATATTGATGGCATCGACAATTTGAACATGAAGGCATCCGAAGTCGACATCATTCAATACCATACTATCCAGCGGCGATTTCTCATGAATATTATTTATGGTGTCGACAAGCTCAGCCACCTGCCTATCCACTGGAACGTGGACATGCCCGAAATCCGAAAATCTAGCATGCCGCTTATAGTATTCCCGGCTATTTTCAGCACGATCAATAGTTACAAGGCGACTAATTGTTGTCATGGACGCATCGGTCTCATCTTGGATTCCCCGCAAGTGAATACGGCGGGTTGCGCCATCCCTATCTTGCGACTGCTCTAAAATACTCCGAAATGAGCCCCATGGCGACTTACCAACCAAGCCCCAGAGAAATACGGTTGTGTCAGGAGATACGTTCACCGCTCTTGCGGTAGTGGCCGCGCCTCCCGCAGTATCAAGTCGGCGATGAACTCGAAACGACCCCTCCCCGGGCACGGGCGGAGGTTTATCGATAGAAGAGAAGACAAATGCAGTGTGGTCGATGAGTAAGTCACCGGCGATAAAAATATTCCGCGGCTCTCGCGATGCAACTTGAAGTTCTCGGTTCTCAGACGACTTTTTTCTGGCAGCTCGTTGGGCCATGATGCACCTTTTATTGACACTAATGACAATTCATTGTCATAAGATGAACGCTACGGAAGCAATCAGTAGAGACGCGAATAGAGCCGGAGCGAGCCTTGGCAACAACCATGGTTTGCACATCGGTCAAAGAGAGGCATGCCGTGTGACAACTGGCTAGTTAGCCTTATAGCCCGAATTGTTGGATCGTAGCTATACGGCAAGCATCATCAACTTGATGGATTTGGCTGCGCATAAGCGCGCTTACAAGTCACTCATGAGTTCACCAACCTATCAGCCGCAGTTGAGATGAGCCCACCGATGCGACGGAGCAACGACCGAAGCTCCTCAACACCTGCATTGGAAATTCGCGTGCAACAAGGGGCCAAGTCTTGCACTAATAATTCCTCGACGCCACCACAGCCCTTACAACGCTTTCAAATGTTAGAAGGCAAGACCCGCCCACCAACTTTCACCTCTTTTCCCCATGCTCTTTTGACCGAGGCGGCCAATGTGTAAACCTGCGCAGTCAGACGTTCGTGGGGAAAATAAGCGACTCCACGACAGCATCTCGATTTGCGAGAGAAGCGACCTGCAGTGATTCGATAATCACGGTGCACGCCTGGAGATAGTCATTAATAGCGCGCAACGTCTTGATCGGCGCCCCGCTTGCTTTGGCCTCGGCAAACGCTAGGGACTGAATGTGAGCCGATGCCTGGCGCACACGCGCTCGTGCGAACTCGCCACACTTTATGAAGTGGAATTGAGCAGCAAGGGAAATGCACAGGTCTTTGCACTTTACGAGATGGGAAACCTGATTCTCAGGAACACCTGTCAGGGCTTGACTGGGTGGTGAACTCGAAGCGACCGCGGTGAAGAACGTCCCAGAATGAGTTCTCGATCGCTCAAAGACGCGTCTCAGCGGTAGGAAGTTAAAGTAGCGGCTCTGAAAAAGGTCGCGAACCCCGTCGAAGAGTGGTGTCGCGTCGTCCATAAGTGACGCGGCCATCAAGAAAACTTCGCGCCAGCTATCTTCAAAAAAATGCGCCTGAATTACTGCATGAAGAACGCCGGTGTGCGCGGTTTCCACGATATTTCGCGCAGCAAAGTATTCGTGCAGTGTCAAATGGGAGAAAGAGTAAATCCCAATCGCTCGCTCCACAAGCAGGCCATGCTGAGCTTCTACCGCTTTCAGAATATCAATCGCATCAGTGGTCTTGCTCGCATCTCTCGGAGGTAGCTGATCCAGATACTCGTCAATAATGTCGGTTGCGCGCTGAACAGGAAAGAACACCTCAGACTTGAGAAAAGTCTTTGCTGCGACACGCCCGAGAAGTTGTTCCCGCCGAATATAGGAGAGTGTTTTGTAGAGTTCGTCTCTTCGAATGCCACGCGAGGCATCCCACTTGCGGAGCAGTGCGTTAGTCGCCTCTTGATACAGCTCAACCCGTCGCTTTGGGAACGAGAGCGTTTCGTCAAAAGCCAGACACAGTAACGCAAGCAAAAGGGGAGTTCTTGCAAGATCCCTCAGGCCTTCGTTCTCATCGTGAGTCCACTGCGTGAGAAAGCGTTCGCGGGCACTTTCGGCTGCGGTATACCATTTGGCAATAAAGTCGAGCTGCTGCTCTTGAGTAAAATCAGCAATTTCGAAATAATCAAACTGATCGAAAGAGTATTCTGCTGCGGCGATTCGACAAGTCAGAATCATCTGCGCAGTTGGATATTGGCGAGAGAGCCGGGTAAGCGCCGTTATTGCTTTCTGCCTCGCGTCATTTTCCGGAGGCACTTCGTCCAGCCCGTCGAGAAGGAGCATAGCGGTCCCGGTGGCTAGCAGGTGCTCAGCAAAGAGATCCGAGTTAGGAAACCCGCAGATTCGAAATTCGTCTCGTATGAAATTTTCGAGTGAGATACCACTGTCGTGCCACTCTTTAAGTGAGATGAAGACTGGTGTCCTGGGAATCTCGCCTTTGCAGCATAGAAGGCACAGGGTCTTTAAGAAAGTTGACTTGCCTGCCCCCGGCTTTCCAAGGACGTAAACGCGCACCCGGTCTCGGACGATTTCAAGCAACGGCTTCCTGATGATTTTTGGTGGCAATCCAGTACTTTCCCGAAGGCTGCCGCTTTCCTCATCGATCTGAAGCCTACGGTAGGCAGTTAGTTGGTCAAGCACGAGTACATCTGTGTAGATGCGATCAAGCTGAATTGGCTTGGGATTTCCTAGTAGCTTGGTGCTACTATAAAGATCGATCAAGCGCAGCTTATACGCAGCCTCGCTCTTGCCCCAATTGTGTTTATTCCATTTTTTCTTCGCGCTTTCAGCTGCGCCTTCAACGACATTTGATGCCAACGCATCCCAAAGTGCTGAACCAAGGGTAAGCGCGGCTGATACTGGTTCGATTGCCATGATTGTTGGACTTTGAGAACTGACGAATAAAAGGGACTTCCCTGTCCCGAACTCGCCGCTCAACAGCAGCCGGCAACCAATGCCGCGACGGGAATTGCGATACCTCACCGAATGCTTCAGAAGGGGAAGCTCGTGGCGATTCTGACCGTGGGCATTGATCTCGCCAAGAATGTTTTTGCCGTGCTCGGCATTAACAAGGTCGGGCATCCTCAATTGGAATGACCTTTCCTGCAGACATGCATCGAACCATGTCGGCCCGGCCTACGCAGCTCGCCGAAGGCTGCCCGTCAACCCTGCACCGGCAACGTCACCACCACCCTCAACCCCGGCCCCGCATCCTCGAACTTCAGCGTGCCCCCATGCGATTCAGCCACAAGCCGGCAGAGGTACAAGCCGAGGCCAACCCCACCGTCTCGCCGAGTGCGCGCCGCATCCGGCCGGTAGAACGGCTGGGCGAGGCGGTCGCGTTGGTCGACGGGGACGCCGGGGCCGCGGTCGCGTACGCTGAGGCTCAGTTGCTGGCCGTTGCGGTGGGTGGCGAGGTCCAGGGTGCCGCCGCTGCCGTGGCGCAGGGCGTTGTCCAGCAGGTTGCGCAGCAGGAGTTGCATGCGGCTGCGGTCCAGTTGCAGCGTGGGCAGTGTGGGGTCCAGCTGCCATTCGATGGGCTGCTCGGGGCATTGCTGGGCGACTTGGTCGCGCAGCAGCTGGTTCAGGTCGACCGGCTCGCGCTGCAGTGCGTCGTGGCCGCGGGCCAGGCGTTCGCTTTCGAGCAGGTCGTGGATCAAGTCGCGCATTTCGGCCAGGTCGCGCAGCAGGGCCTGGCGTTCGGGGCCTTCGGCGACGAGTTCGGCGTTCAGGCGCGCGCGCGTCAGGGGGGAGCGCAGTTCGTGGCTGATGGCGAGCAGCAGGCCGCGCTGGCCGTCCAGCATGCGCTGCAGGTTGGCGGCCATGGCGTTGACCTGGATCGCGAGTTCGCCGAGTTCGTCATGCTGGCGCAGCGGGATGGGCTGGCTGAAGTCGCCGGTGCCGTAGCGCATGGCGCCGGCGCGGATGTCGTCCAGCGGGCGGAACAGCTTGCGCACGTAGAAAAACGCCAGCCCGGTGAGCACCAGCAGGCCGCCCAGCGTCATGCCGGAGAACCAGCGCGGGTGCTCCTGCCATTGCCAGGCGGCAATGCCGTAGCGGATGTGGTGGCCGTCGGACGTGCGGCGGCTGAGCAGCGCGCGCAACGAGGCGTCGTGCGGCAGCTTGCGGCCATCGCTCGCGTCCTGCGGCGTGTTCGGGCTTTGCCAGTTGACCAGCGGGCCGTCGATGCCGATGCTGATCGGCAACCGCTGCGTCAGCGCCTGGGCGCGGGCAATGTCCGGCGGGCTGCCGATCTCGGCGGTGAGCCGGTCCAGGTAATCGCTGACCAATGGCTTGACCAGCTCGCGCCAGCCGGTGGAGAACACCTCGCGCGAGCCGGCGAGAAAGACCAGCGTGGTGCCCACCGCCAGCAGCACGAACAGGAAGACCAGCCGGCGCTTGAGCGAATGGCCCAGGCCATGGCGCCAGCGGCGCGCGGCATGCACGGCGCGGTGCCGTCGGCAACGTTCCACCACGCGCTGCATCAGCATCATGGCAGCCGCGCCAGCGCGAAGGTGTAGCCGGCGTTGCGCAGGGTCTTGATGGCGTCCAGCGGCTCCAGCTTGCGGCGCAGGCGGCTGACCAGCACGTCGACCGCGCGGGTGTAGAGGTCGGCCTCGCGGCCTCGCAGCCGGTTCAGGATCTCCTCGCGGCTGAGGATCTTGTGCGGGTCACGCGCCAGCAGCCACAGCAGCTCGAACTCGGTGCCGGTCAGCTCCACCGGCTCGCCCTGGCGGTGCACGCTGCGGCGTTCGAGGTCGATCACCAGGCCGTCGAAACGCAGCAGGTGCGGCGGGGCTTCGGTGGCGGCGAGGGCCGGCGCATGGCTGGCCACGCGGCGCAGGATGGTCTGCAGGCGGGCCGCAAGTTCACGCGGCTCGAAGGGCTTGGGGAGGTAGTCGTCAGCCCCCAGTTCCAGGCCGACGACGCGGTCGGTCAGGTCACCGCGGGCGGTGAGCATCAGCACGGGGATCTGACTGTCGCGGCGGATGCGGCGGCACAGCTCGAAGCCGTCCATCTCGGGCAGCATCACGTCGAGGATCACCGCGTCGATGCCGCCGGCGGCGAGCCGGGCCAGGCCTTCGCTGGGCCGCAGCGCGGCCTCCAGCGCGAAGTCGAAGCGGCGCAGGTAGGCCGCGAGCGGCGGGGCCAGGAGTTCGTCGTCGTCGATCAGCAGGATGTGGTGCATGCAACAGCCGGGCCGCGGCGGGCGCCACGCGAGAGGAGGCTCAGATTCTGACTTGCGCCGCGTAGTCCTGCCACCAGCCGCCGAAGCTGCGTGCCAGCTGCTGCTCTTCCCGCGGCACCTGCCACTGCCACAGCAGCAGCGCGTAGCCCAGGGTGCCCAGCAGCAGGCCCGGCCAGGCCAGCGCCACGCCGGTGCCGGCGAGTGCCAGCGTCAGGCCCAGGTACATGGGGTGACGGCACAGCCGGTACGGCCCTTCGTCAACCAGCATGGCCGGCCCGCTGAGCCAGCCAGCGCCGGCGGCGTGCAGCTTTTGCGCCGCCCAGCCGGCCAACGCCAGGCCGAGCACCGCCAGCGTGCCGCCCATCGCGGCCACCGCCCTGCCCCAGCCTGCAGCTTCAGGATGCAAGCCCGCCGTGGCGCTAGCCAGCACACCGCCGGGCTCGGCCAGCACCGGGACCAGCCAGGCCACGCCGGCCTGCAGCGCCAACGCGGCACCGGCCAGCAGCAGCGTCATCAGCGAGCCCATCACCGGCCAGACCGCCGGCGGCGGCAGGTCGGTCACTTCGGGCTCGCGACGCCGCCAGCCGCTTCGCATCATCAGTGCGAAGCCCACGCTCAGCCCCGGCCGAAACGATCACCGTGCCTGGCCATGAAGGCACGCACTTTTTCCTGCTGGTCAGGGCGCAGGCTGTCGTAGAAGTCGGCTGCGGCGGTCAGCACCTCGGGGCCGGCCTTCTGCACCGCGGACAGCTTCTGGTCCATCAGCGCTTGCGCGCCGGCACGGTCAAAGGCATTGCCGGCGATCAGGCGTTGCATGGCCTCGCGTGGCGAAGCGTCGGCACTGCCACCCTTGATGGCCGCGCGCTGCTGCTGCAGCACGTCGGCCAGGGTGTTCAGCTTGGCTTGCTGGGTGGTGTCCAGCACCAGCTCCTTCTGCACGCGCTCGATGACGTGCACGCGCATGCGCGCCATGTCGGCCTCGCTCATGTGGCTGAACCGGTTGCCGGCATAGGCCGCTAGGCCGCCGAACAGCACGCCGACGCTCAACAGGCCGATCAGGCCGCGTTTGATCCAGGTTTTCTTCATGGCGCTCGCTCCTTTGTCGCAAACAAAAACAGGCACGGGGTGAACCGTGCCTGAATGCTGCGCCCGAGGGCGAGTGAAGTCTTCTCGACGCTGTGTCGCTGCGTATCGTTTTATTGCAGCGGCAGCGGAGCTCAGAAGCTGTGAATGGACCGGTCGAGCCCGAAAGGCTTGTCAAAACGGGCCCAATCTAGGCGCAAAGCACAGCTGTAGCTCGGGCTACAGCGAGCATTTGCAACGACGAGTGGGCGTGTTTTGGCGGGCCGAGCGGGTTCGAGTGGTTCGTTCACAGCTTCTCATGTGTCCATCATCGCGGTGTCGTTGTCCCGCGCGGAAGGGTCGCCGTCGACCGGCTCGCGCGGCGTTCGGCTTCGTGCACCGCTGCTGCCGCGGGCGCTGGTGGCCTTGCCCACCCGCGCCGGCTTGGCGGTGCTGGTGATTGCGTGGCTGGCGGGGCTGAGGTCTGCGGCCGGTGCGACGGCAGCGGCCAGGTCCGGGCAGGTTTGCACAACAGCCTTGGCCGGGCCCGCCCGCCGCGCGGCGGTGCTGCGCGCGGTGGCGCCAGATGAACGCCGGGCCGCGGCAATCACCGGCTCGGCTTCCGAGCGCTCGACGACGAGCACCTGCTCCATCAGTTCGCCCCAGCTGGCTTGCGCTTCGCCACGCATCTGCATTTCGCGTTCGCGCATCAGTTCGGCAAAAGCTTCGGACTGCCGGTCGACCTGCACCGGGCGCGCCAGCTGGCGATCGATCGCGCGCTGGCGCGTGGGCACGGCATGGCCAAAATGCTGGGCCACGCGCTTGACGACCGACTGGTACATCTGCGAAACCCGCGAGGGCGTGACCTGCAAGGACTTGGCAACCTCCACCGGCGTCAGGCCGACACCGAGGTAGGCGTCGATGACCATGCGCTCGCGCTCGGGCAGGTCGGCAAAAAACCGCTCCAGCCGGCGCAGCACGATGCCGGTGTCCACCCGCGCCTCGACTTCCTCCTGCGCGGTGGCCGGATGGAAGCGCTGCCCGCCGCCGCCGTGTTCATCGTCATCGGATTCGGCCAGGGACTGGTGGCGGCCGAACTGGTCGGCCTGCATCAGCGAGGAGATTTCCTGCGCGCTCATGCCGGTGGCCTCGGCCAGCAGGCCCAGGCCGGGTTCTTTTCCGTCACGGTTGCGCAGGCGCTCGCGGGCGATCTGCACGACCTTGATCTTGCGGCGCTCGCCGCGGGTCAGGAAGTCCATCTGGCGCAACTCGTCCAGCATGGCGCCCTTGACGCGCATGCGGGCGTAGCGCACGAACGCTTCCTGGGCGTCCGCGCTGTCGCGGTCGCCTTCCCATTCAAAGCTCACCGCCGCCTGCGCCACCGCGATCAGTCCGACCTGGATCAGGTCGGCCCGCTCCACGTTGGCTGGCAGATGGCGCACCAGTGCCTGGGCCTGTTTGCGGACCCAGGACTGGTTCTTGGCGATGAGAACCGACGGCACACCTTGCAGCGAGATCATGGAACAGAATCTTAGGCCGCCACCTGCTGCCAGGTCTGCCGAGGAGCCGGGTCTTCGGCGCCGATATCGGCAGTTTGCCGCAGCCTCGCGGACCGCTCGCTGTCCGGCTGGCAACCGATCATCGGCCGCCGCGCCAGACTGTTTAGCGCCCGGCGCCTTTTAACGGTTTCAAATCAATTCAAGGGCAACCGCGTCCGCGCCCGCGGCCTGGACCTCGCCGATCTCGGCGGCTTCGGCAAAGCCCTGCGCGCGGAAGATGGCCAGCACTTGGTCGACCGCTTCCGGTGCGCACGAGACCAGCAGGCCGCCGCTGGTCTGCGGGTCGCTGAGCAGTGCTTGGTCCACCGCGCCAAAACCCGCCGGCAGCCGCACCTGCGCGCCGTAGCCGGCCCAGTTGCGTGCCGAGGCGCCGGTCACGTGGCCGGCCTGGGCCAGTGCGCGGGCGCCGCTGAGCAGCGGCACTTTCGCCCAGTCCAGCCGCAGCGAGCAGCCGGCGCCGCGCGCCAGTTCCAGCGCATGGCCGGCCAGGCCGAAGCCGGTCACGTCCGTCAGCGCGTGAACGCCCGGCAGCGCGGCCAGCGCCGGGCCGGGCGTGTTGAGCTGGGTGGTGCGGGCAATCATTTCGGCATAGCCCTCGGGCGAGAGCTGGCCCTTCTTGAGCGCCGCCGAAAACACGCCCACGCCCAGCGGCTTGCCCAGCACCAGGCGGTCGCCGGGCTTTGCATCGGCATTGCGGCGCACGTTTTTCGGATGCACCAGGCCGAGCGCGACCAGACCATAGATGGGTTCGACCGAGTCGATGGTGTGGCCACCGGCAATGGGAATGCCGGCCGCCTGGCAGACCGCCTGGCCGCCGGCCAGGATGCGGCCGATGGTCTCGACGCTGAGCACGTTGACCGGCATGCCGACCAGCGCCAGCGCGAAGATGGGCTTGCCGCCCATGGCGTAGACGTCGCTGATGGCGTTGGTGGCGGCAATGCGGCCGAAGTCGAACGGGTCGTCGACGATGGGCATGAAGAAGTCGGTGGTGGCCACCAGCGCCAGCTCGTCGGTGAGTTGCCACACGGCAGCGTCATCCGAGGTCTCGATGCCGACCAGCAGCTCCGGCGGCACCGGCAACCCCGGCGCCTGCTTCAGGATGCTGCTGAGCACACCGGGCGCGATCTTGCAGCCGCAGCCGCCGCCATGAGAAAGCGAGCTGAGCCTGGGTTCACCGGCAGGAAGGGAGGGGGAAGAAGCGTTCATTCGGCGCAATCAGGAAAGCAGGTGTGCATTGTCGGCCGCCGCTCGCAACGCACGGTAATGCTCGGGCAGGGCCGGCTGGTAGCCGGTGGTGCGCTGCAGCGCCAGCAGTTCTGTCGCCTGCGCCGTGCCTTCGGACGCGAGCGCGAGGAAGGCCTCCCGCAAGGCTTCGCGCAGCGCGCTGGGCAGGCCGGCCTGGGTGACCCAGAGGTAGTCGTGGTACGGCGCGGTGGTGTGGAAGACCTGCAGCGCGGCAGCGTCCGGCGAAGGCTGGGCCACAGGGGCAGGCGGCGTTTGTGAGGCCGGCGCGCTCGCGGAGCCCGGCGCGCGTGGCTGGCTCAGCGATTGCCAGGCCGCAAGGCTCAGCGCACCGGCGTCCACCTTGCCGCTGGCCACGACTTGCAGCGTGCTTTGGGCGCCGCTGGCAAAGGCCAGGCGGCGCAGCTCGGTGGCCGGTTGCATGCCGGCAGCCAGCAGTTCGCTGCGTGGCATCAGGTGACCGCTCGGGCTTTGCTGCCCGGCAAAGCACAGCGTGCGGCCTTTCAGGTCGGGCAGGCTGCGCAAGCCCAGGCTGGGCCGGGCAACAAAGACCGAGCGCCACCGGTCGTCCTGCGCGCGCTGCACCAGCGGCTGCACCTGGCCGCCGCTGCGCGCATCGGCCAGCAGGTACTGGAAGCCGCCGCACCAGGCCAGGTCGGCCTGGCGCTGGACCAGCGCGTCCACCACGCCGGTGCTGTCCGGCGCCATGACCCAGACGACCGGCATTTCCAGCCGCGCTTCCAGGTAGGCGCGCAGCGGGGCGAAGCGGCGGGACAGGTCGCCACCGGCCGCCTCATCGGCCAGCCCGGTGACGCGCAGCACATTGGCCGGCTCGTCGTCGGCCCGCAGCGGGCCGGCTGCGGCCAACAGGCCGAGGGCGGCTGCCAGGCATTGGCGTCGGGTGGCGGCGGGAACAGAAGCAGTCGAGACAGGCGGGAATGACATGGGGACAGGGCCGGTGAAGCAGGCGGCCGAAGGGCCAACCCGCGCTGGCAATATAGAGCGTAGAGCGCAAGCGCCAGTTGCTGGCCGAGATGGTGCCGCGATGCACCATCGAACCGGGCTTCAGGACACCGTTTCGCCGGCCTGCGCCGCGGCGCGCTCGGCCAGCGCCGTCGGCGCAATCGAGGCCAGCGTCTGCATCAGGCGGCCGAACTGGCGCTGCAGTTGCGCGGCTTCGTCCAGCAGCATGCGCAGCTCGGCGGCGTCGCGGCAGGCGGCTTCCAGCGTGCAGGCCGCCTGCTCCACCTCCGTGGCCGCGATCACCGCGGCCGCGCTGCACAAGGTGCGCGCCAGTTGCGCCACCTGGGCCCAGTCCCCGGCGGCGACCGCTTCGCCGAGCTCGGTGTCGGTATGGTGGTGGTGTTGGCGAAAGCGCTGCAGCGCGGCCTGCCACAGCACCGGGCTGCCGCCGCAGCGGGCCATGCCCAGCGTCGCGTCCAGCCCGGCCCAGGTCGCCAGTTCGTCCGGCAGCACCGGCTCGCCAACGGGCAGCCACTGCAGCAGCGACACATACAGCTTGTTCGGGTCGACGGGCTTGCCGACGTGGTCGTTCATGCCGGCGTCCAGGCAGGCCTGGCGGTCGTCGAAGAAGGCATTCGCGGTCATCGCCAGGATGGGGGTGTGGGCGTGGCCAGGCAGCTGGCGGATGCGGCGCGTGGCCTCCAGCCCGTCGATGCCAGGCATCTGAACGTCCATCAGCATCAGTGCATACGGCCGCGCCTGGGCCTGCGCGATGGCCTCGCTGCCGTCGCTGGCCAGGTCCACGGCCAGACCCACTCGCCGCAGCAACTCCATCGCCACTTCCTGGTTGACCGGGTTGTCTTCGGCCAGCAGGATGCGCGCGCCCGCATGGCGCTCGCGCAGCAACTGCTCCAGCTCGCCCGGCACCGGCCCGGCCGAAGGCCCCGGCCGGGCCAGCCGCGGCAGCGGCGCCGCCTGCTCGGCACTGAGCTGGACCAGGCTGTCGTGCAGCATGGAGGCGGTGATGGGCTTGCCCAGCACGGCGGCAAAGCCCGCCTCGCGCGCCGGCAGCAGCAGGCTGGCCGGGTCGCCGGCGCTGATCAGCAGCGCGCGCAGCGTCGCCGCGGAAGCGGGTGAACTGAGGCGCCAGCGTCTCAGGGTTTCCAGCCCGTCCTGGCCGGGCATCATCCAGTCGACCAGCGCCAGGTGGAAGGGCCAGCCATCACGCTCGGCCTGGGCCAGCTGGCGCAGCGCGTCGTGGCCGCTGTCGGCCGTCTGCACCGCCAGGCCCATTTGCTGCAGCATCACGCCCAGTGCCTCGCGGGCCTCGGGCTGGTCGTCGACCAGCAGCACGCGCCGGCCCTGCAGCATCGGCAGCCGGCGCGAGGCCTCGGGCCGGTCCGACAACACCAGCCAGGCCGTGAACCAGAAGCGGCTGCCCTCGCCTGGCGTGCTGCGCACGCCCACCTCACCGCCCATCAGCTCGGCAATGCGGCGGGTGATGGACAGGCCCAACCCGGTGCCGCCAAAGCGCCGGGTGGTGGAGGTGTCGGCCTGCTCGAAGGCGTTGAAGATGTCGGCCAGCTTGTCCGCCGGAATGCCCACGCCGTTGTCACCCACCTCGAAGCGGATCTGCACCTGGCCTTCGCGGCCGGCCGTGGCTTCGCCGACCATGCGGCGCCCGCGCAGCACCACGCAGCCGTGGTCGCTGAACTTGATGGCGTTGCCCAGCAGGTTGAGCAGCGCCTGCGACAGGCGGGTCGGGTCGCCGATCAGCCAGTTCGGCAACTCGTCGGTGTCCAGCACCAGCTCCAGGCCCTTGTCCTGCGCGCGCTGCGAGACCAGGGCCATCATGCGGTCCAGCAATTGGTCGAGCGAAAACTCGGTGCGCTCCAGCTCCAGCTTGCCGGACTCGATCTTGGACAGGTCCAGGATGTCGTTGATGATCTGCAGCAGGTGGCTGGCGGCGTCGTTGATCTGGCCCAGGCGGCGCAGCTGCTGCGGGTCCTCGGTGTCGCGCTGCAGCAGGTAGTTAAGGCCGAGGATGGCGCTCATCGGCGTGCGGATCTCGTGGCTCATGTTGGCCAGGAAGGCGCTCTTCGCGCGGTTCGCGCCTTCGGCCCGGTCGCGCGCCAGCGCCAGCGCCTGCGTGCGCTCGGCCACCTGGGCTTCCAGCTCGTCGTGGTACTGCGCCAGCTCGACCGCATGGCGGCGCTGGCTGCGCAGGTGCAGCGCCATCGCGGTCCACAGCCCCGCCAGCAGCAGGCCGGCCAGCATCAGCGCCCACAGGAACAGCCGCTGCTGCTGGGCGCGCAGGCGCTGCACCCAGTCGTTCAGCGCCTGGTCCAGCCGGACCGCGGCCCGGTCCACCGCCTGCAGCGCCAGCCTGAGCTCCAGTTCCTCGGCCGGGCCAGGGCGCGGGCCGAGCTCGGCCAGGCGCTCGCGCAGCGCGCTCACCTCGGGCACCAGGTCGCCCGGCGCCGGTTCGCCTGCGGCCACCAGCGCGTCGTTGGCCGCCCGTCCCAGCCGCAGCAGCGCCATGGTGGACTGGTGCAGCAGCGCCTTGCCCTGCTCGGGCTGCCAGGCCGAATCGGGCCTGGCGGCCAGCGTCAGGTACAGGTCGCCGGTGACCAGCTCGACCCGTGCCTGGCGCATGTCGCGCAGCAAGGTGTTCAGCGGAATGCGGCTCTGCATCTGCTGCCAGAACAGCATCAGCAACAAGGCCCCGACCAGGCTGGCCCCGACGACGGCCAGCAGGCCCACGCGACCCGCCCGGGCAACCACCATCGGCAAAGGTGCAGGCTGGTGGCGCTTGATCATCTTCATGAGGCCGGCGCCAGCAGCTTGGCCAGCGTGACCGGTCCGGGCAGGTCCTCCGGCGCAAAACCGAAGCGCTGCATCAAGGCCCGGTGCTCGGGCGAACCGACCACCTCCGCCTGGGCCTTGTTCCAATGGCGCTGCAACTGGCTGTCCTCCAGGTGGAACTCGAACGCGACCCAGCCCGGCTCGGCACCTTCTGCCACCGGCGTGGCCAGCATGGGCACGGCACCACCCACGGCGGCCAGGTTGCGCACGGTGGGCAAGGACAGCATCAAAGCCTGGGCCAGTCCCTGCTGCACGGCTTCGCGGCCTTCCACCGCGTCTCGCACGACCACCAGCCGCGCGTCGCCCAGCCCGGCCTGGCGGGCCTGCTGATGCTCGACCGAGCTGCTCAGCACCGCCAGTTTCAGCCCCGGCTCGGCGGCCATGGCCTGCAGGCTGGCCGGCAAGCGGGCGTCGCTGCGGTGCAGCAGGCCGGCGGCCACGCGTTCCGTCGGTTCGGAAAACAGCAGCTTGCCGGCGCGCTCGCGGGTCACGAACATGCCGGCGGCAATCAGGTCGAAGCGGCGCTCCTGCAATTGCGGGATCAGCTGGTCAAAACTGGTCTGCACCCATTCGATGGCCGGCAGCCCGGCGCGCGCAGCGATCAGGCGGGCCAGTTCGGGCGATTCGCCGGTGACGCGGCCATCGGCCCCCAGCTGCGCATACGGTGCCTCGATCGCGTAGCCCACGCGCAGCACGCCGGCAGACCGCACGCGGCCCAGCGCGTCTTCAGGCCGGCCTGAAAAAATGACCAGCAACAGCAGCACGCCCAATGTCAGCAGGGCGGCGCCAACCATCTTTTTGCGTGACACAGCCACCTCTCGGTGCCGGGACATTTCCCTGGCAATGGCGGGCAAGAGCAAACGGTCTCGAAACAGCTGAATCAACTCTAGCGCAGTCTTCCTGCCTGGCGGGGCAGCAAATGCCCTCTGCCAGACTTGTGCGCAGCCTTGCAACTTAACAGCTTGGATTGCCTGCCGGCATCAGGGTTCCGCGCAAAGCTGTGGCGGCCAGGGCAATAAAAAAGCAGCTTCTCACGAAGCTGCCTTCCGGATGCACGAGCTGCAGGGTCAGCGCATCTTCATGCCGCGCATTTCGTCGGGGCTCAGCTGGCCGTCCTTGTTGACGTCCAGGCTGTCGAACTTCTCGGCCAGCTTGGGCCGGCTGGCGACTTCATCCTTGCTCAGCATGCCGTCACCATTGGTGTCCAGCTTGCCGAAAACGTCGGACTTGTGGGCTTCGCTGAAGGCGCGAAGTTCCTGCGGCGTCAGCTTGCCGTCCTTGTCGGTGTCGATCATGTCGAACTTGCCGGCAATGGCCGGGGCAGTGGCGGCTTCTTCACGGCTGATCGCGCCGTCGCCGTTGGTGTCCAACTGCTTGAAGTGGGCGGCACCCGGGCGGGCGGTGGCAGGATCGGCGGCTTGCGCGGCCGGCAAGGCCAGTGCCAGCGCGAGGGCGGCGAGCGGGCTGAACAGCAAAGCGGTACGGGACATGGAGGTGCTCCTTGGTCGTTTCGGAAAGGACAGACAGCGGAAAAATCTGCGTGGTGAATCGCGCTGAGCGCCGCCACGGTGGGGCGCCATCTGGCGCGTCCCGTGCACAACGTGGCCCGGCGGCAAGGCGTTGATCCTCGCTGCGGCGCATTACAGCTCTTTACACCGCCGCAAACTCGACTGACCTGGGGCTTGGCAATCGGGGGGCCTGCGGCGCCGGCCGGGCCAGCGGTTCACAATCTGCCCATGATCGAAGCCCCGTTCACCCCGCGCCAACGTTTCGACGACCCGGAAGCCGCCCTGGCCCAGGTCGTCGCCCTGTACCAGGCCCAGGTCAAGCACCTGCGGCAACAACTGCAAGCCTATGTGGACGGCCAGGCCCCGGCCGGCCGGGTGCGCGCCTGGTACCCCAGCGTGCGGGTGCAAACGCACACCGACCAGCGCCCCGACAGCCGACTGAGCTTCGGCTTCGTGGCCGGCGCAGGCACCTACGAAACCACGTTGACCCGGCCCGACCTGTTCGGCGACTACTACCGCGAGCAGTTCCGGCTGTTGCTGCGCAACCATGGCGGCCAGGCCATGGCGCTGGACGTGGGCCTGGGCACGCAGCCGATTCCCGTGCACTTCTCGCTCGGCGAGGCCGACCACATCGAAGGCACGCTGACGGCCGAGCAGCGAGCCCGCCTGCGCGAGCATTTCGACCTGCCGGACCTGGCCGCGATGGACGACGGCATTGCCAACGGCACCTACGAGCCCGGCCCCAAGGAGCCGCATCCGCTGGCGCTGTTCACCGCGCCGCGGGTCGATTACTCGCTGCACCGGCTGCGCCACTACACCGGCACCGCGCCCGAGCATTTCCAGAACTTCGTGCTGTTCACGAACTACCAGTTCTACATCGACGAATTCATCCGCCTGGGCCACCAGCTGATGCAGGGCGCCAGCAGCGACTACACCGCGTTTGTCGAACCTGGCAACGTGGTGACGCCGCGCGAAGGCACCGAGCAACGGGCCAGCGGCATGGCGCCGCCGCGGCTGCCGCAGATGCCGGCCTACCACCTGGTGCGCGAAGGCCATGGCGGCATCACGATGGTCAACATCGGTGTGGGCCCGGCCAATGCCAAGACCGCGTCGGACCACATTGCCGTGCTGCGGCCGCACGCCTGGATCATGCTGGGCCACTGCGCCGGCCTGCGCAACACGCAGCAACTGGGCGACTACGTGCTGGCCCACGGCTATGTGCGCGAGGACCATGTGCTGGACGAAGAACTGCCGCTGTGGGTGCCCATCCCGGCGCTGGCCGAGGTGCAGGTGGCGCTGGAGCAGGCGGTGGCCGAGGTCACCCAGCTCTCCGGGCAGGCGCTCAAGACGCTGCTGCGCACCGGCACCGTGGCCACCACCGACAACCGCAACTGGGAACTGCTGCCGCACCCGGGTCCCGAGCGCCGCTTCAGCCAGAGCCGCGCGGTGGCGCTGGACATGGAAAGCGCCACCATCGCAGCCAATGGCTTCCGTTTCCGCGTGCCCTACGGCACCTTGCTGTGCGTGAGCGACAAGCCGCTGCACGGCGAGATCAAGCTGCCTGGCATGGCCAACCACTTCTACCGAGAGCGGGTGGACCAGCACTTGCGCATTGGCATCCGCGCGCTGGAGCTGCTGCGCAGCGCTGGCGTGGGGCAGCTGCACAGCCGCAAGCTGCGAAGCTTTGCCGAGGTGGCGTTCCAGTAGCGCAAGGTCTGCCGCGCTTCAAGGCGCGAGGCTTTCCAGGGGCAGGGCCGCGGCAGCGTGGCCCTGCCCTTTTTGCTTGCATGCCGCCGCGGCAGTGGCAGGCACGCGACATGCGCAGCCTGGGAATTCTCTTCAATCAATAATCGTTCTCATTTCGATTATGATTGGGTTTACTTTCCTTAACCGATTTGCCGAGGCGAACGCCGCCGCAGCCGCAAGTGGCAGTCGGGGTCAGCAACAGACCGGGAGGGTTCGCAAGCGTTGATCGCCGCCGGGGCCGCCCGCACAGCCCGGCTGGTTCGGCATGCGCGCGCCGCAACCCCGATTCGCATTACCCAACTCATTTGTCTCCCATGTCGCAATACATCCGCAGCCGTCGCCATGCAGGCGCCAACGCCGTCGCCCTGCTGAGCGCTGTTCCGATGGCCGTGCTGGCCCAGACCGCGCCCACCACCCCGCAGCCCACCGACGGCGCGCTGCCCACCGTCAGCGTCAAGGCCCAGCGCGAAGTGCCGTTCAAGGCCGACACCAGCGCTTCGTCCAAGATCACCCAGCCGCTGATCGACACGCCTAAGACCATCACCGTCATCAAGAAGGAAACCCTGCAGGAGCAAGGTGCCACCACGCTGATGGAAGCGCTGCGCAACACCCCGGGCATCACGATGCAGCTGGGAGAAAACGGCAACACCTCGGCGGGTGACGCCTTCCAGCTGCGCGGCTTCTCGGCCCAGAACTCGACCTTTGTCGACGGCATCCGCGACCTGGGCGCGGTGACCCGCGACACCTTCAACCTGGAGCAGGTCGAGATCGTCAAGGGCCCGGCAGGCGCCGACATCGGCCGTGGCGCCAGCGGTGGCTACATCAACCTGATCTCCAAGCTGCCCAGCCTGGACGACTCGCGCCAAGGCTCGCTGACGCTGGGCACCGCGAGCAAGAAGCGCGCGACGGCCGACCTGAACCAGGCCATTGGCGACAGCACCGCCATCCGCCTGAACCTGATGGCGCAGAAGAGCGGCGTGGACGGCCGTGACGAGGTCGAGAACAAGGGCTACGGCGTGGCACCATCGATTGCCTTCGGCCTGAACACGCCCACCCGCGTCTTCCTGTATTCGCAGCACATGCGCCAGGACAACACGCCCGACGGCGGCATCCCGACCATCGGCATGGACGGCTACTACCGCGCCGTCACAGCCTCCGGCACTTCGGCCACCACGGCCGAGCAGGCTGCCGCGATCACTGCCGGCGAACGCGTGCGCCCGGAGAACTACTACGGCAGCAAGGACGACTACGAGAAGGTCAAGGCCGACATGGTCACGACCCGCTTCGAGCACGACCTGACGCCCACCACCACGCTGCGCAGCGCCTTCCGCTTCGGCCGCACCCACATGGACCGCGTGCTCACCGGCATTTCGTCGACCATCAACGGCTCGGACATCGGCAGCCCGATCAAGGACCCGTCGGAATGGACCGTGGGCCGCTCGCGCCAGCGCACCGACCAGACCAACGAGATCATTGCCAACCAGACCAGCGTGACGACCAGCTTCGTCACCGGTGGGCTGAAGCATGACCTCAGCGGCGGCCTGGAACTGACACACGAGCGCCAGCAGACGCTGGGCACCGGCACCACCGCGCAAACCATCAAGGGCGTGAACTACACGGCCATCGCGATCCCCGCGGCCAACCTGTACGACCCGAACACCAACGACGTGCTGGGCATCCCCTACCTGACCGGCGCAGACACCGAAGGCACGACGCTGACCGCTGCGGTCTACGCCTTCGACACGCTGACGCTGAACGAGCAGTGGAAGCTGAACGCCGGCCTGCGCTTCGAGCGCTACCGCATCACGACCAAGGCCGGCACCATCGTGACCAGCGCCAACCTCAGCAGTCACCCGGGCTACGCGGTGGGCGGCATCGACGTACAGGAACTGCGCGACGCCGACAACCTGCTGAGCTGGAACCTGGGCGCGGTCTACAAGCCCACCGCCGACGGCACCGTCTACGCGGCCTACTCGAACTCGCTGACGCCTCCGGGCAGCGCGAACTTCTCGCTTTCGGCCACGGTCACCAACGCGGCGAATTCCGCGATGGACCCGCAGGAAACGAACAACATCGAGCTGGGCACGAAGTGGGACCTGCTGGACAAGCGCCTGAACGTCTCTGCCGCGCTGTACCGCTCGGAAAACAGCAAGCAGGTCACGCAGGACACGGTCGACCCGACGATCTACCGCCAGGAAGGCAAGACCCGCATCACCGGCCTGGAGCTGTCCGCCGTTGGCCAGATCACCAATTTCTGGCAGATCACCGCCGGCATCGCCAAGATGAAGACCGAGCAGCTGAGCCAGACCAGCGTGTCCAGCACCGACAGCTCGGTCACCACCACCACCGGCGTTCGCTGGTCACCCGACCTGACCGCCACCTTGTGGACCTCGTACACCCTGAATGCCTTCACGCTGGGCGGCGGCGTGCGCTACGTGTCGGACCAGAAGCGCGTGATCTCGAAGAACAGCCTCAGCACCACGCCTGACAACGTGCCCGAGATCCCGTCGTACACGGTGGTGGACCTGATGGCCGCGTGGAAGGTCAGCAAGAACGTGAACCTGCAGCTCAACATCGGCAACCTGTTCGACAAGGAATACATCAGCACGCTGAACAACAGCGGCGCTCGCATGCGCCTGGGCGCGCCGCGCAATGCCTCGCTGACCGCCAGCGTACAGTTCTGATGCGCGTCGCGCGCCACGAGTCAGGCGACTGACGCGACGGTTGCGGCGCTGCTGCGAACGTGAAGGCCTCGGTGAAAACCGGGGCCTTTTTTGTTGTCGCCATGTGGCGTTCATGGCCTCTTGCTTTGCACCAGGGCCAGGCGTACCGTGGACGCGCAACCCGAAAGGAGCGCCCCATGTCAAGCCCAGCATCGCCGGCAACAGCCGGCCTGTCAGCACGGGGCGCTGCGGCCCGCGATGCCATGCACGCGATCCGCAGCCTGGCGTTGATGGGCCCGGCCGCTGCCGGCAAAACATTGCTCGCCGAGGCGCTGCTGCACCGCGCCGGCATGCTGGGCGCGCCCGGCAGCCTGGAGCGCGGCAGCACCGTCAGTGATTTCGACCCGCTAGAGAAACGGCTTCAACACTCGCTCAACAGCGCGGTGATGCACTTCGCACACGATGGCACCCGGGTGCACCTGCTGGACACGCCCGGCACACCCGACGCGCTGGGCCAGTCGCTGCCGGCCCTCGAAGCGGTGGACACCGCCGCCATCGTCATCAATGCCGCCGCCGGCCTGGAGCCGATGGCGCTGCGGCTGATGGCGCAGGCCGCAGAACGTGGCCGGGACCGCATCCTGATCGTCAACAAGATCGACGCGCCCGGCGTGGACCTGCCCGGCGTGCTGGCCCAGCTGCAGGCCGCCTTCGGCCGTGAATGCCTGCCGCTGAACCTGCCCTCGGCCGGCGCAGCGCGCGTGGTGGACTGCTTCTTCCAGCGCCAGGGCTCGGCCGACTTTTCGTCGGTGGCCGACGCGCACCGCGCGCTGGTGGAGCAGGTGGTGGAGGTGGACGCGGCCTTTGTCGAGCGTTACCTGAACGAGGGCGACCTGGATGCCAGCGAGCTGCATGCGCCGCTGGAAGAGGCGCTGCGCCAGGGGCACCTGATTCCGGTCTGCTTCGTCTCGGCGCGCACCGGCGCAGGCGTGAAGGAACTGCTGGACGTGATCGTGCGGCTGTTGCCCGACCCGACCGAAAGCAACCCACCGGCCTTCCTGCGCGGCGAGGGCGAGGAAGCGCAGCCAGTGCAGGCCACGGCCGACCCGGCGCTGCCGGTGCTGGCCCATGTGTTCAAGGTGCTGCAGGACCCGTACGTGGGCAAGCTCGGCGTGCTGCGCGTGCACCAGGGCACCTTGAAGCGCGACATGCAGTTGCTGATCGGCGATGCACGCAAGCCCTTCAAGGTCGGCCACCTGTTCCGGCTGCAGGGCAAGGAGCACTTGCCGATTGATGAGGCGCTGCCGGGCGACATTGCCGCCATCGCCAAGGTCGATGCACTGCATTTCGACGCCGTGCTGCACGACAGCCCCGACGATGGCCGGCTGCACCTGGCGCCGCTGAGTTTCCCGACCCCCGTGCACGGCCTGGCGATTTCGCCGCAGCGCCATGGCGACGAGCAACGGCTGTGGGAGCTGCTGCAGAAGCTGGTCGACGAAGACCCTTGCCTGCGGCTGGAACATGTGGCCGCCACGCATGAGACGGTGGTCTTCGGGCTGGGCGAGCTGCACCTCAAGGTGCTGCTGGACCGGCTGCGTGAGCAGCACCACTGCGAAGTGCAGACCCAACTGCCCAAGGTCGCCTACCGCGAGACCATCACCGGCCAGGCGGTGGGCCAGTACCGGCACAAGAAGCAGAGCGGCGGCGCCGGCCAGTTCGGCGAGGTGCACCTGCGGGTGGCACCGCTGGCGCGTGGCGAGGGCCAGCGCTTTGTCGACGAGGTCAAGGGCGGCGCGATTCCCGGCAGCTTCATGCCGGCGGTCGAGAAAGGCGTGCACGAAGCGCTGGCCGCTGGCGTGGTCGCCGGCTTCCCCGTCGTGGACGTGCAGGTCACCGTGTACGACGGCAAGCACCACAGCGTGGACTCGAAAGACATCGCCTTCACCACCGCCGCGCGCAAGGCCACCTGGCTGGCGCTGCAGGAGGCGCGGCCGCTGCTGCTGGAACCCATCGTCTCGCTGGAGCTGCAGCTGCCCACCGGCTCGCTGGGCGACCTGACCGGTGATCTTGCGTCCCGCCGCGGCCAGGTCACCGGCACCGACCAGCTGGCCGGCGGCTGGAGCGAAGTGCGCGCACTGGCACCCGCGGCCGAATTGCAGGGCTACCAGAGCCGGCTCAACGCGCTGACCGGCGGCCAGGGGCGCTACACGCTGGCGCTGTCCCACCACGAAGCAGCCCCGCCGAATGTGCAGCTGCAGATGGCCAAGGAGTGGCAGCGGCACGACGAGGGCTGACGCCGAGATGCCGCGCCTTTGCGCGGCATCAAACCCATGGGCAATCCATGCGGCTCACTTTGCGAATCATTCGCATTTGCAGTAACATGAGTTCACTGCAATGCAGCAACGTGGCACCCCGCCAGTTGGCGCTGGCGGCCCTTGCGGCCAGCGTGTGTTTGACCGCCGCCGCTCCCGCCCGCCCCGTTTGTTGCCACCATGCGCCCGCTGCCCGTTCCTGCCCTGCCCGTGCCTTCGGGCGCCGCTGCCGCGCCGCCGGCGCCGCACGCCGCGGGTGGCTTCCGGTTCATCGAGCGCGAAGACCTGGGCGGGCGCAGCCGGCAACTGCTGAGCCTGGGCGTGCTGGCGCTGCACGCCGGCATCGTCTGGGCCTTGCTGCAGGCCAAGGGTGAAGCGCTGGAAGCGGCGCCTGAGCCCAAGGTCCTGACGGTGCAATGGATCGCACCACCAGCCCCCACGCCCAAGCCACCGGCCCCACCGCCACCGCGCGTGCAGAAACTGCCGCCACAGCCACCCCGGCCTGTGCTGGTGGCACCGCCCACGCCCAGCGCCGAAGCGCCCACCTTCACCGCACCGCCGCCGCCGGCTGAGCCGGCGCCGGTCGCGGTCGCCGCCGTGGCAGCGCCGCCCAGCCCGGCGCCTGCCCCCGCGCCAGCGCCACCGGCCGCACCCAAGCTGCTGCCATCCAGCGCGGTGCAGTACCTGGTGCCGCTGCAGCTCAGCTTCCCGGCGGCCTCGAAGCGGCTGGGCGAATCCGGCACGGTGCTGCTGCGCGTGGTCGTGACGGCGCAAGGCGTGCCGCGCGAGGTCAGCGTCAAGCAATCGTCGGGATATGCCCGGCTGGACGAAGCGGCGGTGCGGGCGATGCGCTCGGCGCGCTTCAAGCCCTACATGGACCAAGGCCAGGCGATCGAATGGACGACGCTGGCCCCGATCGAATTCAACCTGGAATGACCTGAACCGCCGACTCTCATGGACACCGTCTCGACCACCCAGGGCCTGGCCCATTTCCTCGCCCAGAGCGACGCCGTCGGCAAGACCTTGCTGGCGCTGCTGATCCTGATGTCCGCCGCCTCGTGGGCCATCATTGCCGGCAAGGGCGTTGCGCAATACCTGCGCCAGCGCCGCAGCAGCGAGTTCCTGAACCACTTCTGGAACGCCTCGACGCTGGACGAAGTCCGCCACGAGATCAGCACCCACGGCGCGCGTGACCCGTTTTCGCACCTCAGCGCGCACGCGCTTCATGCGCAGGTCCACCATGCCCGCCACGGCGCCTCGCGCCTGGCCGAGGCCGGCAGCGCCAGCGAGTTCGTCACCCGCACCATCAAGAAGGTGCTGGACGAGGAAACCACGCGCTTCGAGAGCGGCCTGACGACGCTGGCGACCGTCGGCGCGACCGCGCCCTTCGTTGGCCTGTTCGGCACTGTCTGGGGCGTGTACCACGCGCTGCTGGCCATTGGCATGAGCGGCGCCGGCACGCTGGACAAGGTCGCCGGCCCGGTCGGCGAAGCGCTGGTGATGACCGGCATCGGCCTGGCCGTGGCCATCCCGGCCGTGGTCGCCTACAACGCCTTCACCCGCAGCAACCGCGTGCTGGCCGGCCGGCTGGATGCCTTTGCCTTCGAGCTGCACAGCTTCCTGACCATGGGCGAGGCGCCCGGCGCCGGCCAGCAGCAGCTGGGCGCCAGCGTGAGGCCGCTGAAACCAGTGCCGCAGCAGGCCCAGACCCCGGCTTCGGCCTGAGGACCGCGCGATGGCTTTTGCTTCCTTCGACAAGCAGCGCGCGTCCGCGCCGCTGGCCGAGATCAACATGGTGCCGCTGATCGACGTGATGCTGGTGCTGCTGGTGATCTTCATCGTCACCGCGCCGCTGCTCACGCATGCCGTCAAGCTGCAGCTGCCGCAGGCCAGCAGCCAGGTCAACAACGTGCCGCCGGACAAGATCGATTTCGCGATTGACGCCAAGGGCCAGCGCTACTGGAACGGCGAGCCCGTGACCCGCGCCCAGGCCGCGGAGCGCTTCCAGGCCGAATCCGCGAAGCAGCCGCAGCCCGAGGTCCACCTGCGCGCCGACCACCAGGCGGCCTACGGCGCCGTCGCCGAAACGCTGGCCGATGCCGGCCGCGTGGGCCTGACCAAGATCGGTTTCGTCAGCGAACCCGATCCTCGCTGACGGCCCCAAATACCGCGCCCCTGGCTTTACGACGCCGCAACAACGGTGCCGTACCCTGCGGGGTCAACTGCTCCCGCGCCGATTCTTCCGCTCATGTTGTTGCACATTCCGCAAGTCCTGACCCCCGACGAACTGCAGACGCTGAACGCACGTCTGGACGGTGGCAGCTGGGTCGACGGCCGGGCCAGCGTCGGCCCGCAGGGTGCGCAGGTCAAGCGCAACCGCCAGCTGGACGACAAGTCGCCGCTGGCCGCCGAGTTGTCGCAGTTCGTCACCCGCGCACTGCTGCGCCACCCGATGTTCCTGTCGGCCGCGCTGCCGCTGGAAATCCTGCCACCCTACTTCAACCGCTACAGCGGCGGCGAGCACTACGGGGACCATGTGGACGGCGCCATCCGCTACCTGCCCAGCGGCAAGGCGCTGCGCACCGACGTCTCGGCCACGCTGTTCCTCGCCGAGCCCGAGAGCTACGAAGGCGGTGACCTGGTGGTGCGCGACACCTATGGCGAGCACCTGGTGAAGCTGCCGGCCGGCGACCTGGTGCTGTACCCGTCGACCAGCATTCACCACGTCGAGCCGGTCACCGGCGGCGAGCGCCAGTGCGCCTTCCTGTGGCTGCAAAGCATGATCCGCGACGACGCCCAGCGCGCCGCGCTCTACGAACTGGACCAGGCCATCCAGTCGCTGCGCGGCCGCATCGGCGACTGCCCGGAAACCGTCACGCTGACCGGCCACTATCACAACCTGCTGCGCCGCTGGGCTGATGTCTAAAGACCGCAATGCCTGGCTGCGCACGCTGCTGCAGTGGCACTGGATCAGCTCGGCGATCTGCCTGGTCGGGCTGCTGGGTTTTTCGATCACCGGCTTCACGCTGAACCACGCTGGCGAGATCGAGGCCAAGCCCGCCGTACACAACCAGACCGGCACGCTGACGCCAGACCTGCTGAAGCTGCTGGACGCCAGCCCGGCCGCGAAGAAGGACAAGGCCAATGCGCCGCTGCCGCCGGCCGTGCGCGACAAGCTGATGGCCGAGACCTCGCTGCGCTGGCCAGCCGAAACCGAGGCCGAGTGGTCGCCCGACGAGGTCTACCTGCCGCTGCCGCGCCCGGGCGGCGACGCCTGGCTGCGCATCGACCGCCACGAAGGCAGCTTTGAGGCCGAACTCACCGACCGCGGCTGGCTCGCCTACTTCAACGACCTGCACAAGGGCCGCCACACCGGCACCGCCTGGCGCTGGTTCATCGACCTGCTGGCCATTGGCTGCTGCCTGTTCGCACTGACCGGTCTGTTGATCCTGCAAATCCATGCCCGCCACCGCGCGCTGACCTGGCCGCTGGTGGGCGCCGGCCTGCTGCTGCCGGCCCTGGTCGCGCTGCTGCTGATGCATTGATCTGATTTTTGACAGCTCCCACATCATTCCTGTACCTCAAGGTGACCTGCATGCAACTCCGATATTCGATGGCCCTGGGCAGCGCGGTGGCGCTGAGCGCGCCGGCCTGGGCGGCCGACCTGCAGCTGCGCGTCGAAGTGCCGCGCCTCACCGTGGCCGAATACCACACGCCGTATGTGGCGGTGTGGCTGCAAAGTGCGGCCGACCAGAAGTTCGCCGGCAACCTGGCCGTCTGGTACGACGTGAAGAAGCGCGACAACGCCGGCACCAAGTGGCTCAAGGACATGCGCAGCTGGTGGCGCGTCAGCGGCCGCGCGCTGGAGATGCCGGTGGACGGCGTCAGCGGCGCGACGCGCGCGCCGGGCGAGCACACACTGAACCTGGGCAACGCCAAAGCCCTGGCCGAGCTGCCGCCGGGCCAGTACGAGCTGCTGATCGAAGCCGCACGCGAAGGCGGTGGCCGCGAAGTGGTCAAGGTGCCGTTTGCCTGGCCGGTGAAGACGGCCGACAGCAGCAGCGTCAAGGGCGAGCACGAGCTGGGCGCCGTGAGCCTCAGCGTCAAGCCTTGAGACCCCCAGGAGACACCCGATGAACACTTTCACAAGCTCCATGCGCCATACCGCGCTGACGACTGCGCTGGCCGCCACGCTGCTGGCCGGCCTGGTGCCGCTGGCCCACGCGCATCACCCGTGGATTGCGCCGACGGCGACGCTGGTGGACAACCGCGACGGCGCGGTCTCCTTCGACGCCGCGACCAGCGAAGCATTGTTCGAGTACGACGCCCGCGGCCTGCCGCTGGACGGCCTGGTCGTCACCGGCCCGGACGGCACCAACCTGGCCGTCGACAAGGACAAGCTCAACACCGCTTCGCGCCACCGCAGCAGCTTCGACCTGACGCTGCCCAAGCCCGGCACCTACCGCGTGGCCAACGTCAGCGAAACCGTGATGGCCAGCTACAAGCTGGGCAGCGAGACCAAGCGCTACCGCGGCACGCTGGAAGCCTGGGCCAAGGAAAAGCCGGCCGACGCGAGCGACGTGCAGGTCACGCAGATGCTCAGCCGCGTCGAGACCTTCGTCGCCCGCGACACGCCCAGCACCACCCCGATCACGCCGGTGGGCAAGGGCATCGAGCTGATCCCGCTGACCGCGCCGGTGGACATCAGCACCGGCGACACCAGCCGCTTCCGCGTGCTGGTCGACGGCCAGCCCTATGCCAATGCCGCCGTCAGCCTGCTGCAGGGCGGCAACCGCTACCGCTACAAGATGGGCGAGCAGAACTTCAGCACCGACGCCAAGGGCGAGTTCACCATCCAGTGGACCGAGGCCGGCCGCTATTGGCTGGGCATCAGCCAGGGCGGACGCGGCCCGGGCGGACCTGCCGCCGCGCCGGCCGCTGACGCCGCCAAGCCCGCCGCACCGGCGCGCCGCCTGAGCTACGCCGCCACGCTGGAAGTGCTGCCGCGCTGATCCACCGATGCCTTCTGCTGCCGCACCTGAACAGCGGCGGGTTTTGATCCCGCCCACGCTGCAGCCCGCGCCGCTGGTGCTGGGCCAGGCGGTGCATCGCCTGGCTGGGCGCAGCATGGGCACGACCTGGCAGGTCGACTGGGTCGGCCCGCGGCAGGTGCAACCCACGGCGGTGCAGCATGCGCTGCAAATCGCGCTGGACGAGTTGGTGCGGCAGATGAGCACCTGGGAGGCCGACAGCGAGTTGAGCCGCTTTTGCCGGCTGCCGGAGGGTGCATGGCAAGTCCTGCCGCCGGACTTTTTCCTGGTGATGCAGGCCGCGCTGCAGGTGGCCGAAGCCAGCGGCGGCGCGTTCGACCCAACGGTGGCGCCCGCCGTGGACCACTGGGGCTTCGGCCCCACCGGCCGGCACGACGAGGCCGGCTTCAGCGCGCCGGCCGCGGCGCTGCCGGTCGCTCCGGCCTGGCAGGCGCTGCAGCTGGACAGCCACCAGCACGCGATGCGCCAGCCCGGCGGCTGCCGGCTGGACCTGTCGGCCATTGCCAAAGGCCATGGCGTGGACGTGATGGCCAGGGTGCTGCGCGAACGCGGCATCGCGAGCTTCCTGGTCGAGCTGGGCGGCGAGTTGCGTGGCGAGGGCCACAAGCCCGACGGTCAGCCCTGGTGGGTGGCCCTGGAACACCCGCCAGGCGCCGAGTTGCCCAGCACCGTGCTGGCGCTGCACGGCCTCAGCGTGGCCACCTCAGGCGACTACCGCCGCGCCTACCAGGCCGGCGGCCAGGTGCGCTCGCACACCATTGACCCGCGCACCGGCGAGCCGGTCGCGCACGGCCTGGCCTCCGTCAGCGTGCTGCATGCCGACGCGATGTGGGCCGACGCCTGGGCCACCGCGCTGACCGTGCTGGGCCCGCAGGCCGGCCCGGCCTGCGCCCAGGCACAGGGGTTGGCAGCGCTGTTCATCAGCCGCGAGGCGGACGGCCGCTTCAGCGAACACCTCAGCCCGGCGCTGCGGGCCTTCCTGGCGTGATCGCCGAGCTGGAACCCAGCCGCCTGTGGGCGGCGGCCGGGCTGGTTGTGGCCTACGCGGCGATGTGCGCGGGCATCGTCTGGCGCCATCGCCGCCATGCCGCGCCGCCGGTGGACGATGGCCACGTGCTGGTGCTGCATGCCAGCCAGACCGGCCGCGCCGAACACCTCGCCGCCCAGACGGCCGCGCGCTTGCAGGCCGCCGGCACGCCGGCGCGCCTGCTCAGTCTGGCCGAGCTGGACCCTGCCGAGCTGGCCCACACGCGGCGTGCGCTGTGGATCATCAGCACCACCGGCGAAGGCGACCCGCCGGACCCGGCGCTGCCTTTCCTCAAGCGCGTGGCGCAAGAACAGGCAAGGCGCAACGGCCACCTGTCCGAGCCATGGCCTCCTTTCATGCTGCTGGCCCTGGGCGACCGGCGCTATGAAGCCTTCTGCGCCTTTGGCGAACAGGTCGAGGCGCTGTGCCATGCGCACGGTGCGCAGCCGCTGGCGCCGCGCATCGAACTGGACGGTGACGACCCGGCGAACCTGGCTCGCTGGTGGGCCCAGCTTGCGCCGCTGGGCGCTGCCGGCGCCGAGGCCGATGCCGCACTGGACGACCAGACCCTGGCCAGCGGTGCCTGGCGGCTGAGCGCACGCCAGTGGGTCAACCCCGGCAGCAGCGGCGCGCCGCTGTACCAGCTGGACCTCACACCCTCCGAGGGCCACAACAGGCCGGCCTGGCAGCCTGGCGACCTGGCGCTGGTGCAGGTGCCGGACGCGGCCGGCGTGCTGCAGGCGCCACGCAGCTATTCCATCGCCTCGCTGCCTTCGGAGCCCACGCTGCGGCTGCTGGTGCGGCTGCAGTCGCAGGCCGACGGCACACCCGGCCTGGCTTCGGGCTGGCTGTGCCAGCAGGCGCCGCTGGACACGCCCGTCGCGTTGACGCTGCGCGCCCACCCGCGCTTCCACGCCGCGCCCGAAGACCTGGCGCAACCGGCGCTGTTCATCGGCGGCGGCAGCGGCCTGGCCGGCTTGCGCGGCCACCTGGCGGCACGCGCCGAGGCGGCAGCGCGCGGCGAAGCGGTGGGCCCTGGCTGGCTCATCTATGGCGAACGCCACGCGGCACACGACAGGCCTTGCGAGCAGGACCTGGCGCGCTGGCTGCGCGGTGGCACGCTGCAGCGGCTGGACCGCGTCTTCTCGCGCGACGCTGCACCGGGCGCGCCCCGCCACGTACAGCAGCAGTTGCTGGCCGAAGGCGCGCGGGTGCAGGAGTGGCTGGCGCGAGGCGGGCGGATTTACGTCTGCGGCAGCCTCACAGGCCTGGGCCAGGGCGTGGACCAGGCGCTGCAGCAACTGCTGGGCGAGCCGGCGCTGGCCGAGCTGGCCGCGCAGGGCCGCTACAAGCGCGACCTTTACTGAGCAGCCCAGCAGCTTATGCCCATCAAGGCTTGGCCAACGATGTCTTGCCAGGCTGAGACACGAAGCTGCGTACCGCGGCTGCGCTGAAGCGCTCGGCGGGGATGGGCGTGCCGTCGGTGATGGTCAGCAGGCGCTCGTTGAGGAAGGCGCTGGCCTCGCCCAGCATTTGGTCCAGCACATCGCCTTCGGTCGAGCCGGAGCCTTTCAGCACGACCAGTTCGTGGTGCCCGTTGTGCACATAGAGCGGCTGGCGCTCGTAGAGGCAGTAGTCCGCCTCGGGGCTCTTGCCGTCATGGCCCTTGGCGGCCAGCCCGGCGGTCTTCATTGTCTTGGCCAGCACGTCGCTCTGCCAGACGCAGCGGGCGCCGCCGGCATCCTCGGCCGGCAAGCCGGCGAGGTCGTAGGCGTCGACCTTCTTGCCCGCACAAGCGGTGCGCCCCGCGCCCTGCGTGCTCAGCTCAGGCTGGGACGCTTGCGGGGCGGTGTAGTCGATCATCTCCCCCAGCGGCGTGGAGCCACCGAGGGTTGCCTCGCCGCACACGTCGCCGGCCCAGGCGTGGCGTTCGGCGAACAGCGCCAGCGCGCAGCTGCCACTGGCCGGATCGGCCGCGACCCGGCGCACGGTGGTGTAGGTGGCATGGCGGGCGCCGTCGAAATACTCCTCGGTCTCGGTGACCCTCAGCTTGGCAAGGTAGTCGTCCGATGGCAGCCTGGCCGGCGCCGGTGTCGGCGGCAGGTTCTTCTCCAGACGGCAAGCCTCCACGCTGACCAGGATGCCGTTCTTCAGGCCCTCGACATTGCCCAAACCGGCGCGGTGCAGGTAGATCGGCGTGCGGCTGTCCGGTGCAACGCCGGCGGCCGGCACAAGCGGCGCAGCGCCTGCCAGGGTCAGCGCAAGGCAGCAACGGTTCAGGAGCTTCAGTCGGAGAGAAGAAATGGCGTGCATGCGGCGATTTTGATGCAGGCCGCCTCGCCAGCGGCCGACCCTGCCGGCCGTGGGCAGGGCAAGGCGGCTTTATCATCGGGGCCATGGAGTTTCCCCGCGACGTGGCCGCCATTCGCCTCGACAACGCGCTGGTCCTGTTCGACGAATTTGTCCGCAGCACTGTCAAACACGCCGACGCCGCCACCTTGCGTGGCCTGGAGCGGCGTTTCGCCGAACGTCTGCAAATACAACCCAGCTACTGGAGCCAGATCAAGGGCCGCTCGCGCCAGATCGGCGAGCGGCTGGCGCGCCAGTTCGAACAATGCTGCCAGAAGCCGGCCGGCTGGATGGACCAGCCGCATGCCGGCGGCCGCGCCGCGCTGGGCCTGGGCGGCACCGACGAAGCGGCCGAGCACCCGCTGCCGCAGGACGACGACGAACGTTTCATCGTCGGCCTGGTATTGACCTACTACCGCCGCCACCCGCAGCGCGCCCGTACCCGGCTGCTGGACCTGCTGGGCGAAGTGCTGGTGCCCACGCCTGCCGCCGAGCCCAGCCCGGCGCCGGCAACCCGCAGCGCGCCGCTGCCGGCGCCCGGCTCCGGCATCGTGCGGCCACCACCACCTCCGCCGCCTGCGCCGGAAGACCCGCACGCGCTGTGGCTGAAGCTGCAGACCGGCGTGGCGCCGCTGAAGAAAAAGCGCTGAGCCCGCGCAGCACCGCGCGTGGCAGCCGGCGCCCGTTGCTCAGAGGCGGCAGGCGAGTTTGCGCAATTCGTTGCTCAAAAGATAAAAAACACTTGCGCAAGATAATCAGTTGTTTATCATCGCGGCACGTTGATTGATGCAGCGCTGAGCCGCGACACCGCTTTCTCCCCGGAAAGCGCCGCCGGCCCCCAGCGCCAGCCCTCACCGCCCCGGCGGGTGACGGCGCCTGGTTCGGAGCCTCGGCTCCCAAGCCTGGCGGCTCCCGCACCTGCCGGCCCTGCCACCTGACTGGAATGCCAATGCTGTTGACCTTGTGGACCCGTGCCGCCCGTGCTGCTTTGGCAGCCACGGTTGGCGTGGCCCCGATGTCGCCCGTGCATTGCCCGATCCGCCCTCGCGGCCGCTGCTGACTTCGTTCATCGGCGCGTTCCGCTGAAGCGGCCCGGGTGGTGTGTCCCTCGGGCCGTTTTGCTTTGTTCATTGCGTTTGTCGCCAACCTGCCCAGCCCCGGGCAGCGCCGCCGCATGCGCCAAGGAGATTTTCATGAAGCTGACCCTCACCCCGCAAAAGCCCCGCAACCCGCTCGCCACGCTGGCCCGCCAGCGCCGCGCCGGCTCGCACCAGCCCTCCGGCAAGGCGCAACGCCAGCAGCAGCGACGCTCGCTACAGCGTGAGATGCACTTCGCCGCGCCCGATAGACACAGCCCCTGAAACCCGACCCTGGTCCCACCTGCGCATGCGTGGGACCGTCTGGAGCCTCCCATGCACCGCCGCCTGATTGCCGCGCCCGCCCATGGCGCCCTGCCTGTTGTTGACCTCTTGCCCGCGCCCCGGCGCTGGCTCGCTCGCCTGTTGCGCCGCTCGGGCGCCGGCCTGAGCCTCGTCGCCCGCCGCCTTGCCGGGCGCACGGTGCGCCCGGTCGGACCTGCCTGTGAATTGCCGACCATCGAGTTCCACGCCGTGCACAGCGACGCCGGAGCACCCGAAGGTGCGTTGTACGTGAACGGCGAGTTCGTCGGTCGCATCGATGTGAGCCGCATCTGAACGGCCCTGCCGGCGTCAGGAAAAACCCCTGGCGTCGGCGGGCCTCGCTTCAGCCGAGCACACGACATGCCGATAGTCAAGGGGAAGCCCCTTGCTGCCCGCCCCGTCGTTTGCCATGTCCCAGATGCCCTCAGCCCCCCTGCCCACCACCGGTCACCCGCATGACCTGGCGGGCTGGGTGCGCCTGTTCCAGCACGCCGAGCTGCCGGTGCTGGCGCGCACCGCGGCCGCACTGGAAGAGCTGCGACCGATGGAGGACGAGGTCGACGCCCGCATGGTGGCCGAAGCGGTGGGCGTCGACCCGCTGATGACGCTGAAGGTGCTGGCCCGCACGGCCGAGTTGCATCGGCAGCGCCGTACCACCGATGCCGAAACCATTTGCGAAGCCGTGGTGCTGATGGGCATCACCCCGTTTTTTGCCGGTTTCGGACCACAGCCCACGGTGGAGCAACACCTGGCCAGCCAGCCAGAAGCGCTGGACGGACTGAGGGCCGTGATCAGCCGTGCCGAGCGCGCCGCCCGCTTCGCGCTGGCGTTTGCAGTGCACCGCCAGGACCACGACGCCGGCGTGATCCATGAAGCCGCGCTGCTGCACGACTTCGCCGACATGCTGTTGTGGCTGCATGCGCCCACGCTGGCGCTGGAGATGCAGCAGCGCCAGCAGGCGGACCCGACGCTGCGCAGCGCCACGGTGCAACGCCAGGTGCTTGGCGTCACGCTGACCGAACTGCAGCATGCACTGATGCTGGCCTGGCACCTGCCCGAGCTGCTGGTCAACATCACCGACGACCGGCACGAGGAGGCTTCGCAGGTGCGCAACGTGCTGCTGGCGATCCGCCTGGCGCGCCACACCAGCCGCGGCTGGGACAACCCGGCCGTGCCGGACGACGTGCGCGACATTGCCACGCTGCTGAACATGGCGCCCGCGCCCACGCTCGGGCTGCTGCAGGACCTGGACGCCTGACCGGGCGCCTGCCGCCAGCCAGGCGGCGACCATCCAAGGAGGGTGGTGCCCGGTCGCCATCCCCCAACGGAGCGATGGCGCGCAGCTTGCGTACAGGCCGACACTTCGCGCCTGCCATTTCGCGCCGGTTGACCAGCCGGCCTGCTTTCCGCCCATGTCATCTTCCGTTTCCCGCCGCAGTGCGCTGCTGCTGTTCCTGGCCCTGTCACTGGCGGTGGGCTGCGGACTGGCGGCACTGCCGGCCCTGGATCCACTGGCCTCGCTGCGCGGCCACGACGCACCAATGGGACTGGTGACCGCGCTGCTGCACCTGAGCACCGCCTGGCTGGCCACCGCCGCTTGCCGGCAGTGCCTGGCGCAGCGTGTGCACCCCGGCTGGGCGCGGACCTGGGTGGGCGGGCTGCAAGCCGGTGCGGTGCTGCTGGCCTGGACGCTTTGGCTGCTCAGCTGGCAGACCGCCGCACACGACGCAACGGTCGAAGCCGATGCCAGGGCGCTGCTGTGGCTGCAGACGCTGCCGCTGTGGCTGGGCCCGGCCGGGCTGCTGACCCGGCGAATCTTGTCAGCCGACGGCCAGCACAGCGCCCGTGTCGGCCGGCGCGAGCCCCAGCGCATGGCAGACGGCGGCAAAGCTCTCGGGACGCTGCATCAGGTCCACATGGGCTGCACCCGCGACGTGCAGGACGGCGCTGGCGCCCGGCAAGACCGCGCTGCGGGCGGGGAACACGATGTTGTCGCAGTGGCTGAACAGGCACACGAACAAGGCCTGTCTTGAGGCGGATTCACTGGCCGCCAGCGTGCTGAGCCAGGCGCTGTGCTGGCGCATCTGTTCGCCATTGGTCCGCCGCGAAAAGCCTGCCAGCCAGGTGCCGTGGTGCGGTGAGCCCATGGTCACCACACCATGCACCCGCGCGTCGCTCCCGCCACCGGCCTGGTTGGCTCGCAGCCACGCGCGGATCGCCAGCCCGCCCATGCTGTGGCCAACCAGCAGCGGTGGCCGGCCGGTCAGCTGGCTGAGCTGGCGCACCGCCGTTTCCAGCGTCGGCACGTAGTCGTCGATCGAGCCGAACACCGGCTCCAGCGACACGGCAATACACGGCACGCCCAGTGCGCGCAGACGGCGGATCCAGGGGTTCCAGAAGCCACGGTTGCACAGGAAACCGTGCACCAGCACCACGCCGATGCGGCCTTGCGCATCGCCGGGCAGGACGTCCGGCTCGGCTTGGCTGCGAAAGGGCTGGCGCCAGCAGAAGACCTGCGGCGCGGTGCACACCTCGGCCCACCAGGCGGCCAGCCACTGCGCAGCGCTCGCCGTTGGAACGGTGGATGCCGCGTCGCGCCGGTTCTGCCACGCGGCCAGTGCGCAGGTCAAACCCAGCCAAGCCGCGTGGCCGCACAGGCCCAGCGCCAGCAGCGCCAAGGCCCAGCCGGCATGGCCTTGGGCCAGCAAGCAGCCTGCGCCACCCAGCACCAGTGCAAAGCCCAGCAGCGTCAGAAAACGCTGCCAGCGCGCCACCATCGGTCTGTTCCTTGTCGTGTCATCTGAAGTTCTCGGGGTTCCGGGCCGCCGAGGCTGCCGCCCGCGCCGGGCTCAGGCCAAACTGACCGGATTTGCACCGAGGCGCTGCGCCAGCCCGGTGGCCAGCCGGTTCGCCAGACCATACACCGAGAGCTGCGGGTTCGCGCCGATGCTGGTCGGAAAGAGAGACCCGTCGTGCACAGAAAGGTTCTCGATCTGCCAGTGCAGGCCGTCCGGCCGCACCACGCCCCGGGTTTCGTCGCCGGCCATGCCGCAGCCGCCCATCACATGGGCGCTGACCACGCGGGTCAGCAGCGGCTGCATCGGCAGGGTTTCGATCATGGCTCGCGCCTCGGGCCAGCGGCCGGCTGCACGGGCCATCTCATGCACCGGCATGACCTGCGTGGCGCCGGCGGCGAACTGGATCTCGGCCATGCTCAGCAACGCGCGCCGGGCGCCTTCCATCACGAAAGGCGTCAGCGGGTAGTCCAACTCAGGGCTACCGTCGCTGCGAAGCCGCACCTGGCCACCGGGCGACTGCTCATGGAAGCCATCACGGAGCAAGGCCAACAGCGAATGCGTGTTGGGGAACTGGCGCAGCGACTCGGCCTGCTCGCGGCCGAAACCAATCAGCGAGGACGAGAAAATCACCGGGTGCAGCGGTGGCACTTCGAGCTTGTAGCCCATCGGCCCGTCGGCCGCGGCGGTGTGCAGGAAATGGTCGCTGTAGATGCTTTGCGGCGCGCCGCGCCAGCCTTCGACCGGTTGTGGCATCAGCGCGGCCGAGATCACCACCGGATGCAGGAAGGTGCGCGCGCCCAGGCGCTGGTGCGGGTCCGGCGCCTTGGAGCGCAGCAGCAGGCCAGGCGAGTTGATCGCGCCACCGGCGACGACCACGTGCTTCGCGACGATGCGGGTGCCGCCGCCCGCGGCCACGCTGCCGTCCAGCTGCACCGGCACGCAGTGCAGGGCCTGCACCCGGCCGCCCCGCAATTCGAGCTGTTCCACGCGAGTCTGCACCAGCAGCGTGGCACCGCCGGCCAGCGCGGCGGGCAGCGTGGTCACCAGCATGGACTGCTTGGCATTCGTCGGGCAGCCCAAGCCGCAGGAGCCGAGGTTCCAGCAGCCTTTGACGTTGCGGCGGATGCTGCCGTTCTCCAGCCCCAGGCTTTCGGTGCCGCGGCGCAGCAGGTCGTTGTTCTCGTTGGGCGAGGTCAGCCAGGGCGCGATGGACAGCCGCTGCTCGGCCTGCTCGAACCATGGCGCCATGCCGGCTTCGGTAAAGTCCTTCAGGCCAAAGTGGCTGCGCCAGTGGGCCAGCGTGTCGATCGGCGTGCGAAATGAGGTCGTCCAGTTGACGGTGGTGGAGCCGCCCACGCAGCGGCCCTGCAGGATGGTGATGGCCTGGTCCACCGTCTTGCGCGCGGCGCTCTCCTGGTACAGCGTGGGGTAAGCCTCGGCCTCGATCTGCCGGAAGTCGCTGCTGGAGCGCAGCGGCCCTTCTTCAACGATCACCACCTGCAGCCCGGCGCGCGTGAGCAGTTCGGCGGTGATGCCGGCGCCGGCGCCGCTGCCGACGATGGCCACGTCGCAGGTCAAGGAGGCCGGCAACTCGCCATGCGGGCCACCCTTCACATGCCAGCCGGCCGCCAGGCCGGCGCGGATGGGATCGGGGATGCTGGACACGGCAGCCGCCGCGGCCAGGGGAATCGCCGCACGCGGCGCGCTCGAACGACTGAACAGGCTCATACGGCTTGCGGCCCCGGATAGCCCATCGCGGCCCAGGTGCTGGGGTCGGCAAAATAGGCGGCGTTGGTGAGGTCGCGCAGTGCGTGGTAGACCTGCTGGCGCGTGGTGTTGGACGACATGCGCAGCGACTGCAGCATGTTCGCGAGCTGGTCCGGCGTGGCCTGGGCCCAGTCGACCGGCAGACCGGTGAGCGCCAGCCGGCCAGGCGCCATGCACAACACGGCCAGCAGTTGCGAGATCTGCTGGCGCGTGGCCGGCGCCAGCCCGCGCAACGAGGCCTCAAGGCGAACCAGGTGCGCCTGCAGGGCTGCAGCACGTGGTGCTGGTGCATCGGGCAGGCTGCCGTCCAGCACCACGCCGGCAACTGCCGCGAACAAGCTGCGCGCGGCTTGGCTGAGCCTGTCGTCGCGCCAGCCCGGAGCCCACAAGACGGCGCCGGTGCCGGCCAGGGCCAGCAGCACGCCGGCTGTCCCGCCCAACTTCAACCAGGTTCTTCTTTGCATGGCCGGCAGTGTGGCAGGGCCATGCCGGCCAAATCCAGGGCCCTGCGAGCCAGCCTGCTTCATGACAAACCCTGAGCTTCCCAGGCAAGGGTCTGTGCTGTCTCGCTAGCGACAGGAGAACCACGGTAGCGCGATGCCGCCGGCTGGGGCAGCATGCGCTCGCTTCTTCAACCGTCTCTCTGCCTTGACCACAGGACTTGCCGTGTCGACTGCCGCACTTTCCCACGCCCCCTGGCTGCAGCATTACCCGCCCTCGGTGCCGGCCACCGTGCGCACAGATGGCTACACCTCGCTGGTCGCCTTGCTGGAAGAAGCCTGGCGCCAGCACGCCAGCCGCGACGCATCAGACTGCATGGGTGCCCGCATGACGTTCGGCCAGGTGGACGAACGCTCGCGCGACCTCGCCGCGTGGCTGCAGGCCAAGGGCCTTCGCAAGGGCGACCGCGTCGCGGTGATGATGCCTAACCTGCCGCAGTACATGGTGGTGATGGGCGCGATCCTGCGTGCGGGCTGCGTGGTGGTGAACGTGAACCCGCTCTACACGGCACGCGAGCTGGTGCACCAGCTGAAAGACTCGGATGCGCAGGCCATCATCGTGCTGGAGAACTTCGCGCACACGCTGGCTGAAGTGGTCACGCAGACCTCCGTCAAGCATGTGCTGTTGTGCGCAATGGGCGACCAACTGGGCCTGGTCAAAGGCATGGTGGTGAACTTCGCGGTGCGCCACCTGAAGAAGATGGTGCCGGAGTTCCGCCTGCCGCTGGATGGCGTGCGAACGGTGACCCGCTTCAACAAGGCGCTGGCCGAGGGCGGCAGCCTGAACTACAAGCCGGTGCCGCTGACGCCCGACGACGTGGCCTTCCTGCAGTACACCGGCGGCACGACCGGTGTGTCCAAGGGCGCAACGCTGCTGCACCGCAACGTGGTGGCCAACATCCTGCAGTCAGAGGCCTGGTTCAAGCCGATGCTGGACAAATTGGGCGACAAGCAGCTCACCGTCGTCTGCGCGCTGCCGCTGTATCACATCTATGCGCTCACCATCTGCTACATGATGGGTGCACGCCTGGGCATGCTGAACCTGCTGATCCCCAACCCGCGCGACCTGCCGGGGCTGATCAACACCTTGTCCAGGCACAAGGTCAACATGTTCCCCGCGGTCAACACGCTGTTCAACGCGCTGGCCAACGACCCGGCCTTCGCGCGGCTGGACTTCTCCGAGCTGGTGGTGTCCAACGGCGGCGGCATGGCGGTGCAGCAGGCGACGGCCGAGAAGTGGTTGAAGATCACCGGCTGCCCGGTGGTCGAGGGCTATGGCCTGTCAGAGACCTCGCCTGTTGCGACCAGCAACCGGCTGGACGTGCGCGAGTTCAGCGGCAACATCGGCGTGCCCATCCCGTCGACCGAGATCGCGATCCGAGACGACGATGGCCGCGACATGCCGGCCGGCGAGCCGGGCGAGATCTGCATCCGCGGCCCGCAGGTGATGGCCGGCTACTGGAACCGGCCGGACGAGACCGCCAAGGTCATGACGCCCGACGGCTACTTCAAGAGCGGCGACGTCGGCATCATGGACGAGCGCGGCTACGTGAAGATCGTCGACCGCAAGAAGGACATGATCCTGGTGTCGGGTTTCAACGTGTACCCGAACGAGATCGAGCAGGTGGTGAACCTGCACCCGGGTGTGCTGGAGTGCGCCGCGGTGGGCGTACCGGACGAGAAATCCGGCGAGGCGGTCAAGCTGTTCGTGGTCCGCAAGGATCCGGCGCTGGACGAAGACGACATCGCCGCCTACTGCCGCGAGAACTTCACCGGCTACAAGCGGCCTAAGTTCATCGAGTTCCGTGACGAGCTGCCCAAGAGCAACGTGGGCAAGGTGCTGCGGCGCGAGCTGCGCGTGGCCAGCCCCGCCTGAGCGACGGGCTGTGATGGCGTGGCAACGGGCGCTCGGGCTGCAGCTGCTACAGCGCGACTGGTTGTCGGCCAACCACGTCGTGTTCGCGGCCGACGGGCCGACGCCAGCCACCGTGGTCGACACCGGCTACGCCCGCCACGCGGACCTGACGCTGGCGCTCCTCGACCGCGCGCTCGCTGGCGCAGCGCTGGGCCGCATCGTCAACACCCACCTGCACTCGGACCACTGCGGCGGCAACCGAGCGCTGCAGGCTCGCGGCGAACCGCAGACGCTGGTCCCCGCAGCGTCGTTCGAGGCCGTCTCGCAGTGGGACGAAAGCCGGCTCAGCTACCGGCCCACAGGCCAGTACTGCGAGCGCTTCCGGGTCGATGGCGTGCTGCGGGACGGCGACACAGTCCGGCTGGGCCCGGCCGACTGGCAGGTGCACGCGGCGCCCGGACATGACCCGGACGCGCTGATGCTATTTGAGCCGCAGACGCGCACGCTGATCTCGGGCGACGCGCTGTGGGAAGACCGGCTGGCCATCATCTTTCCCGAACTGGAAGACCAGCCGGGCTTCGAGCCGGCGGCGCAGACGCTGGCTTTGATCGAGCGCTTGGCGCCGCGAAGCGTCATTCCCGGCCACGGCGCCGCATTCGAGGACCTGCCGGCCGCACTGGCCGCGAGCCGCGTGCGCCTGAAGGCCTTCAGCGCCGAACCGGCGCGCCACCTGCGCCATGCCGCGCGGGCGCTGGTGATGTTCCACATGATGGAGATGCGCGAGCGCGAGCGCGCCGAGCTCACCGTCTGGCTGCAGCGCACCCCGCTGTTCGCCGCGATGGCCACGCGCAGCGGCACGCCCGGCGGCGCCGCGGCCTGGGCCCACGCGCTGCTGCAGGGCCTGCTGGATGACGGGCTGTTGACGCAGGTCAGCGAGACCTTGCGCTTGTCCGCTGCCCTGCCTGCCTGAGACGGGCCTCGTGGTCGTCGACAATGGCGGCATGTCCTTGCACCGGCAGGTCTTTTTCTTCGGCGGCTTCGATCCGCGCTCCCCGCGGCACTACCACCGGCTGTACCGCGCTGCGGTGCGCGAGCGCCAGCCCGAAGCCAGCGAGCAGGTGAAGGTCGGCCCGCGCCAGGAAGCCTCGGCGATTCGCGATGAATGGGACGTGCACTGGCAGGCGCCTGATGGGGAAACACGGCTGACCCGCTACGCGGTGATGCGCTGGGACGACATCGTGCTGCAGCACTGGCCGCGCCACCTGCGGCAGGCTTTGAAGGACCTGTATCAGCTGCATGTGCGTGCGCAGTTGCACGGCGTGTTGACCCGCGTGCGCCGGCATGCGCCGAACATGCGCCAGTTGGCGCAGATGCCGCTGTACGTGGCCAGCGGCACGGCAGTGGGCGTCGCGCTGGTCATGTCACTGCTGAGCTGGTTGACGCCGCTGCCGGCCTGGCTCGCCGCAGTGCTGGGCGTGGCGGCTTGGCTGCCGCTGTGGCGCACCGTCGAGAAACGCCTGGACGGCGAATGGCTGCTGCGCCTGTACGCCTTCGTCAACGCATTCGCCGAAGGCCGCGTGCCGGCGATGGAGGCGCGGCTGGATGCGCTGGCCGACGAGCTGGTGCAGCAAGCGCGGCAAAGCCGCGCGCGCGAGTTGCTGGTCGTTGGCCACAGCGTGGGCGCCATCATGGCGGTCAGCGTGCTGGCGCGGGCGGTCCAAAAAGCGCCGGAGCTGGGCGCGCCGGGTGGGCCGCAGATTGCGCTGCTGACGCTGGGCCACTGCACGCCGCTGATGGTCTGGCAGCTGCCGGCCGACAAATTCCGCGAGGAGCTGGTGCGGCTGCGTGCGCATGCGCCGCTGGTGTGGTGGGACTTCACCGCACCGGCTGACTGGGCTGCGATGGCCCAGATACCGCCTTGGATGGACGGCAATGGCGCCGCCGCGCAACTCGAAGCCCGTTCGCCGCGCTTTCACCAACAAATGTCGCCCGAAGCCTACGCGCAGCTCCGCCGCGACCGCCACCGTCTGCACATGCACTACCTGCACGCACCTGAGCGGGCGGGCGGCTACGATCCGGTGACGCTGACCGCCGGGCCGCTGACGCTGGCCGACCGGCAAGCCGCTTTGGCCAAGCCCCGCGCCTCCTGACCTCGCCGCTTTTGATGACCCATTTCCGCCCGCACTACCCACCACCTGCGCCCCGCAAACCGGGGCCGTGGCAGCTGTTTTTCCACAAGCGCCGCTCCTGGCTGGACGGGCTTTATGAGCGCAGCTACCGCATGAAGATGGGCGAGATCCACCTGCCGGGTGTGGACCTGTACATGGTCAACGAGCCGCCGCTGGTGCGCCAGGTCATGGTCGAGCAGGCGGCCGACTTCCCGAAGCACGAGATGCTGGGCGACGCGCTGCGGCCGCTGCTGGGCGACAGCATCTTCACGACCAATGGCGCGGTCTGGCAACGCCAGCGCGAACTGATGAACCCGTCCTTCGAGGCGGCGCGAGTCAAGCGCGTGTTCGGCCGCATGCGCGACGCGGCCGATGCGATGGTGCAGCGCTTGCGCGCGGTGCCCGAGGACAGCGAACACGACCTGGAAGTGGAGATGACGCACGTCGCGGCCGACATCATCCTGCGCACGATTCTTTCTCAGCCCCTGGACGGCGAGAGCGCCCACCGGGTCTTCGAAGCTTTCGAGCGCTACCAGGCGCTAGCCCCGAGACTGATGATGCCGGCGTTTTTCGGCCTGCGCTGGTTGCGGCCCTGGTGGCTGCAGCGCCAAAGTCACCGCGCAGCGGTAGAGATCCGCTCGCTGCTGGTCGGCATGATCCGTCCGCGCTACGACGCCTATCAAATGGCGCTGAAGGCCGGCGACGAGGCGGCCGCGCTGCCCGATGACGACATCCTTGCGACACTGCTGCGCGTTCGCGACGCGAAGACCGGTAAGGGCTTCGATTTCGACGAGTTGGTGAACCAGGTCGCCATGCTGTTCCTAGCGGGTCACGAAACCTCGGCCAGCGCGCTGTCCTGGTCGCTGCACCTGCTGGCGCACGCGCCGGAGGTGCAGCAGCGCATGCACGATGAGGCCGTCGCCGGTCTGGTGGGCGTGGAGACGCTGGACCACGACGAGGCGGCCGGCCGCGTCAAGGACATGGTGCTGGTGCGCAATGTGTTCCGCGAGACCTTGCGCCTGTTCCCACCGGTCGGCTTCTTTGCACGCCAGGCAGCGGTCGGCTGCACGATGCGTGACAAGCAGGTCAAGCCCGGCGCTTCGGTGGTCATCTCGCCCTGGCTGATCCAGCGCCACCGCGAGCTGTGGGCGGCGCCGGATGACTTCGATCCGGACCGCTACGAGCGCGAAGCCTCGGATGCGGAAGTCGCCGCTGGCTGTCCTCACGCCCGCGAATCCTTGCGCAAGGCCTACCTGCCGTTTGGCATGGGGCCGCGGGTCTGCATCGGCACGGCGTTTGCGCTGCAGGAGGCCTCGCTGATCCTGGCAATGCTGGCCCGTGAATTCCGTTTCGAGCCGGTGCCGGGCCACGTGCCCCAGCCAGTGGGCCGGCTGACGATCCGAGCCGACAATGGCATCCGGTTGAAGGTCCATCGGTGGCAGGCGGGATGAGGGCATGAAGGAGCGGCTGGCGGGTTTTGTGTTGATGACGGCGATCGTGCCGCTGGCGGTGTCCGGCTACCTGCTGCTGGTATGGGTCGGTTTTTTCGGCCGCACCGAGCGCGGCCGGGCCGGTGTGCGTGCGCTGGACCATTTCGTCAATGCCACGCTGTTCAATGGCTACGCCTGGGAGTCGGTCTCCTCGCATGCCTGGCGCATGCGGCACCGGCGGTGGGCGCGGCTGGTGATCTGGGTCACCGACAGTTTCCAGCGCGGCCACTGCCAGCGTGCCAACAAGCGTGAGCAACCCATCGTCGACCTGATGCTGGCCAAGGGCCTGCACAAGCAGACGATCTTCTGAGGCGGCGCGTGTCCACCCCGTCCTCTTCAGATGCAGAGGCCAACAGGCCGGTGCGACGTCGGCATGTGCTCTACCTGGGCGGCTTCGATCCGCAAGGCCCGGCGCACTACCACGCGATGTACCAGCGCGAAGCCGCCAAGCAGGCAGCGGTCAGCGGCTACACCTTGACCGTTGGGCCACGCCTGCGCGCGGGAGCGCATGCCGCGACCTGGGCGCTGTCCTGGCAGAACCCGGGCGGCGAAGTCTGCGAAACGGACTATGAATTCCTGCGCTGGGACGATTTCGTGCGCCAGCACTGGCCAAAGGGCCAGGCCAAGCTGATCGGCATGACGCTGCGGACCACCTGGCGAATGTTGGCCAACGGTTCACTGTGGCGCATGCTGCAGACCAGCTGGCCGGCCTTCCTGGCCATCAGCGCACCGGGGCTGATGATCGTCGGCGTGACGCTGGCGCTGCTGCTTCTCTTCCTGGCCGCCGTGGGCCTGGAAGCCGCCACCGCGAGCCTGTGGCCCGCGTTGGCCTTGCTGGTGTTCGGCCTGCCCAGCCTGTTCTTCGCCGCGCGCTGGCTGCAGGCGCGCACACAGATGGCCTGGCTGATGCGCAGCGCCACCGTAATCTTGCAACAAGCCTGCGGCCAGACGCCGGACCTGGAAGCCAGGTTGGACGAATTCGCCAGCCGGCTGCACCAAGTGCTCAGTCGGCCGGACTTGGACGAGGTGCTGGTCGTCGGACACAGCTCGGGCGCAATGCTGGCCGTCAGCGTGGTCGCGCGCGCCTTGCGCATGGCCGAAGCGACAGGACTGCCATCCTCGAGTCGCCTCAGCCTGTTGACGCTCGGCCAGTGCATGCCGGTGTTGAGCTACCAGCCAGAGGCGACGGCGTTCAGGGCCGAACTCAACACGCTGAGGCGGGCCCCCGAACTCTTTTGGCTGGACGTGACCGCCCCGCCGGATGGTTGCTGTTTTGCACTGCACGACCCGAGCGGCATCTGTCTCGATGGCCTGTCCACCGCGCCCGAGGGCGATCTGGGCGGCGCAAAGTGCGTGTCGCCGCGTTTTGCGCAACTGTTCAGCGCGGCCACCTATCGAGAGGTGAAACGCGACAAGTACCGCTGCCATTTCCAGTACCTGATGGCCGGCGAACGGGTTGGCTTTTACGACTTCTTTGCGATCACCGCCGGCGGGTCCGCGCTGGATCGGCGCTTTGAGGCGGCGCCCGCAGTGCAGGGCTTTCGCGATCTGCAGCGCTTTGGCAGCCCGGCGCGCTGATGCCCTCCGCCCGCCTGCGCTTCGCAATGGTCACGCTGGGCAGTGCAGGCGACCTGCACCCCTACCTGGCCATCGGCCGCACGCTGGCTGAACGAGGTCACGAAGTCCATCTGCTGAGCCAGGCCCCATACGAGCAAGCAGCACGCGCCGCGGGTCTGCAGTTCACCGCCGTCGTTGACGCAGCCGCGCACAACAAGACGCTGAATCATCCACGGCTGTGGCAACCGATCGCTGGCTTTGGCGTGCTGTGGCGGCATCTTTGCGTGCCGGCCATCGGCCCCACGATCGACGCATTGCGCGCGCTTGCAAACGGCAGCGCAGAACCGCTGCGCGTGCTGGCTTCACCACTGGCCGTCGGCGCCCGCCTTGCGCAAGACATCCTGCCTTTGCGCTTGTGGACGGGCTATACCGCGCCCAGCGCGCTGAGGAACGTCGAGGATCCGATGTTCATTGGTACATGGCAGGTGCCAAAGCTTGTGCCAGCCCCGGTGCGCCAATGGCTGTGGAAGGGCGTGGACCGCTGGAAGCTGGAGCCGATGGCACGTCCGGTGCTGACACGCTGGCAACAAACACTTGGCGCAAAACGGCTGCCAGGCAGCATATTCGGCGACTGGGTGCATTCACCAGGCGGCGGCTTGGCCTTGTACGACGCCAGCTTCGCTCGCGTGCCGGAACGCTGGGCGCGGCGCGGTGTGGTCAACAGCGGTTTCCCACTTTTTGAAGCGGACGATCAGGCCCTGCCGGTCGCTCTGTCCGAGTTCCTCGACGCCGGGCCCAAGCCCGTCGTGATCTTCGGTGGATCAGCCGGCAGCACCGACCATCTTGGCATGCTCGCCTTGCAGGCGGCCGAACAACTGGGATATCGCGCGGTTCTGATCCGATCCGAACAAGCCGGCCAACGGGATGAAGCGTCCAACTCCAAGAGCAGCAAAGTACACATCACCGGCCCCGTCAGTTTGATGCATCTGCTCCCGCGGGCAGCCGTCTGGATTCACCATGGTGGCATCGGTAGTTGTGCACAGGGACTGGCATCAAGCACACCACAGCTGGTGCTCGCTTCGGCCTATGACCAGCACGACAACGGGCAACGACTGGCGTTGATCAATGCCGGCGCATGGTTAGACAGTCAGGGCCTAGACATCCCCGTGATAAGCAAGACACTTGCTCGGGTGCTAAACCAAAAGTATTTGGGCAAGTCTAACAATCCGGCTCGGTCACTGCCCGGCCGTCCCAATCTCGCCAGCCAATTTGCCGCGGATCATCTATCGCACGAGTAAACGGAACCGAAATGTCACCCGCCATGAACAGCGTGACGTATGGCGCAGTCGTTCAAAATCAAAAAAACCCTCGGCACCGAAGTAGCGAGGGTTCGTTCTTCAGAGAAGAAACGCCCGGCAAAGACCGGGCGTTTTACTCTGGTATTAGTAGCCTGACGATGTCCTACTTTCA
>NZ_JAJNKD010000022.1:0-135394 GCF_021043325.1 Ideonella azotifigens | reverse complement strand
GCGATGAACCAGTTCGCGATCCTCTACGACGACCGGTTCACAAGACCCACAACGTAGGATCCCCAACCGCCATCACGGCATCAGTGAAGGCTCAACGAGCCTCACACACAGAAATTAGGACAGGCCCGACGGCGAAAATGCAGACCGCTTCTGAGAAGCGAGGCAAGACTTCGACAGCCGGCAGCGCGACGCGAACTCTTAGCCTTCTTCATTTCAGATGCGTGCTCGCCACCTTTGGGCAGAGCGGCACTTCAAGATGACTTGGCCGGACGGATACCGTTCACCTGAAGCGCCCGCTGCTGATCATCTGGGATGGATTGAACCTAAATCCGGCAGTTGCCTTCCCCTGATTGCCCGGCAAGCCAGCACTGGCGCGGGTTTGGCGGTCTTGGCACACTCACCCGATGGGTGAGGCAAGACGCAAGGCGCTGTTGGCGCGGCGAGGGACGGGCGAAGAGCCGGCCGAGCCGCAGGTCGTGGACACGTTGGGCGGGCGCATGCACGTTCGCTGGGACACCGGTGCGGCGGCCACGCCGCACGGCCAGCTGGTGTTCTTCGCCGAGTTCCTGGCCGCCACGGGTGTGTTTGAGCGCTGGGTGTCGGACAGCCCGTTGTCGTACCGAAGCGGCAACGCGCCGGACAAACGCGACGTGCTGGGCACGCTGATGCTGGGGCTGCTGGCCTGGCACCGGCGCTACGCCCACATCACCGCGCTGCGCGGCGACGCCGTGGCGGCGCAGGCGCTGGGCATGGCCAAGGTCGTCAGCGAGGATGCGCTGCGCCGGGCGCTCGAACGCATCGACGAGGCAGCCAGCGCGGCGTGGTTGCGCCCGAGCCTGCAGCACTCGGTACGCGAGGCGCTGGATCGGCCATGGGTGCTGGACATCGACGCGAGCATCAAGCCGCTGTACGGGCATCAGGAAGGGGCAGAGATCGGCTACAACCCGAGCAAGCCGATGCGCCCGAGCCACGTGCTGCATACCTTCCTGGTGAGCAACCTGCGCCTGGTGCTGGATGTGCAGCTCAGCGCCGGCAAGCAGCACACCAGCGTGCACGCCAAAGCCGCGCTGGGGCGGCTGCTGGACGAACTCGCTCAAGGACCAGGAGGAGATCGCCGGCCGGCGCTGGTGCAAGGCGACTCGGGCTACGGCAACGAGGGCATCCTGCTGACGCTGGAGCAGCGCCAGCAACCCTACCTGCTGCGGCTGCGGCAGACGAAGAACGTGCAGCGCCTGGTGGTGCAGCAGTTCACCCGCCAGGATTGGAGCCGGCCAGACAGCCAGGGCTGCCAGATGGTCGAGGCCCAGTTGCAGCTGCACAGTTGGCGCACCAAGCGCCGCGTGGTCATCGTGCGCCAGCGCATTCGCGGCGGCATTGCCCGGGAGAGGCGCTTGGACGGCAAGCAACTGCGGCTGGACCTGGCCGGCCTGAGCGTGCACGAGGGCGACCGGCTGTGGGAGTACGCGGTGCTGGTCACAGACGTGGCCTGCCCGCTGGAGTCGGTCGGTCAGTTGTACCGTGACCGCGCCGACGCGGAGAACGCCTTCGACGAGCTGAAGAACCAATGGGGCTTGGGGGGCTTCACCACGCAGGACATCAACCCGTGCCAGACGGTGGCCCGAGCGTGTGCGCTGGTCTACAACTGGTGGAGTTGGTATTGCCGGGCGGCGCACCCGGCGGGCCGGCTCGAAGCCATCACCAGCCGCCCGCTGCTGCTGGCCGCGGTGGGCACGGCCGCCAGCCACGCCAACCAGACGATGCTGTACCTCACGCCGCTGCACGGCAAGGCCGAGTTGCTCAAGCGGCTGATCGCCAACATCGGTGCGGCTTTGCAGCACGTCAAGGCAGCTGCGGAGCAGTTCAAGGGCCTGGACCGCTGGGCTTGCTTGCTGCGCTACATCAGCGATCGCATCGCGCCCGTCATCGGGCCACCCAGGCCAGCCCCAGCGCTGCCGGCGACCGGGTAACTGCCGGATTTAGGTTGAAAGCCCATCGCAGCAAGCTCGGCGTGAGTACCTGTACTCCACCGATGGTGCTGTCCGGATGGCGTTCTTGCCGCCGTACTCGCCGGACTTGAACCTCGTGGAGTTCCCGTGGGCCTGGCTCAAGCGGCATGCCCTGGCCAACTTCTGGCCTGCCAACCTTGATGAACTCAACGTCACGGCCCGCAACAAGCTCAAGAGTGCACAGCACCGCCCCTCGTTCATCGCCGCGTGCTGGGCACAAGCCAGGCTCTGGTGATGTCACCATTTACGGAAAGCTCAATGGTCAGGAATTCCTAAGCAAGCGACGCCGGGGCGGCGTAGCCGCCATTCAGCGCCGCCCAGCGGTTGGGACCAACCCGTGGGACACGACGGGGTCACCGCGCGTCAGTGTGCAGGCACGTGCACCACGATGCCGTCCAGCGCGGGCGTCATGGCGATCTGGCAGCTCAGCCGGCTGCGCTGCGAATGCCCGGGGATGGCGCTGGCCAGCAGCGTGCGTTCCATGTCGTCAGGCGGCGGCAGCGCCGCCAGGAAGGCCTCCTCGACCTGCACATGGCAGGTGGCGCAGACACAGGCGCCGCCGCATTCCGCGTCGATGCCCGCCACGTTGAGCCACAAGGCGTTTTCCATGACGCTGCTGCCGGGCTGGGCGTCCGTGCAGCTGCGGCGGCTGCCGTCGCTCAGAAGGTAGTGAATGGTGAGCATGGGTTGGGAGGGGTCAGAACATATCGAAGTACTCGCGGTGTTCCCACTCGCTGACTTCGAGGTTGAAGCGGGCGATTTCCGCTTCCTTGATGTGGCAGTAGTAGTCCACGAAGCCCTGGCCGAGCTGCGCGCAGAGTCCGCTGTCCTGCCGCAGGCAGGCCAGCGCCTGCTCCAGCGAGCGCGGCAGCGGTTCGGCCGGCGTTTCGTAGGGCACGTCGGCCGAGGGGCCTGGGTCGAGCTGGCGTTGCAGGCCGTCCATCCCTGAGAAGAGCTGCGAGGCCAGGTACAGATAGGGATTGGCCGCAGGCTCGCCCACACGGTTCTCGATGCGTGTGCCGGCCTGCCCCGGCCCGCCCAGCACGCGCAGCATCGCGCCGCGGTTGTCACGGCCCCAGAGCGCACGGTCGGGCGCCAGCGAATGCGGCCGGTAGCGGCGGTAGCCATTGATGGTCGGGCAGGCCAGCACGGCGGCACCGCGCGCATGGTGCTTCAGGCCGCCGAGGTAGTGCATGCCGAGTTCGCTCAGCGGCTGGCCGGATGCCGCTTCGGGCATGAAGGCGTTGCGGCCGTCGCTGAGGCGCCGCAGCGACTGGTGCAGATGCCAGCCGCTGGACATCACGTTGGGAATGCGCGGCCGGCACATGAAGGTGGCGTGGTAGCCGTGGCGTTGGCAGATCTGCTTGATGGCGCTGCGCAGCAGCACCATGGTGTCAGCCGGTGTCACGCCGGCCGTGGGGCCGAATGTGAGCTCGAACTGGCTGGGCCCGTACTCCACCTCCAGCGAGCGCAACGGCAAACCCAACGCCACCAACTGGCTGCGCAGCAGCTCCATCACCGGGTCCACACGGTCGTAGCGCAGCTCCGTCAGGTACTGGTGGCCATGGGACAGCAGCGAGACCCGCGGCGGCTCACCGGGCTGGCCCGAGTCGGCCAGGCCCAGCCGCGCGTCCTCCAGCTTGAAGACATGGAACTCCACCTCCAGGCCGGCCACGAACGCCAGGCCCTGGCTTTCGAGTTGCTGCACTGCGCGCTGCAGGATCTGCCGGGTGGCATAGGGGCAGGGGCTGCCGTCTGGCATGTAGGCATCGCACAGCAGCCAGCCGGTGCGTGGTGTCCACGGCAGCACCCGGAAGGTGGTCGGGTCGGCCACCAGGGTGATGTCGGCACCGCCCTGCAGGCCAGGCACCGCGAAGCCGCCGCCGGCCGAAAAGACCGGAAACACCGAGCGGTGCGAGCTGTCCTTGGCCAGCAGCGTCGAAGTGAGCTGCACGCCCTCCCACAAGGCCGCGCGGGCCTCGCTGGCCACCAGCGTCTTGCCGCGCAGCAGGCCGTGCTGGTCGGCAAAGGCGAAGCGCACCACGTCAAGTTCGCCGCCATCAATGCGGCGCACCAGCTCGCGAGCCTGGTCCTGCCGCTCGGTCGTCCACAGGCCAAAGCGCTCGACGAACGGCGCCGCGCCCGTCATGCCTGCTCCGCCGGGGCCAGGCGCGCGGCCGCCCATTCACAGCGCTGGCGGCGCTCAAGGTCGGCGGCCTGCCAATAGGCTTCGGTGTCCACTGGCCCTGCCTCGGCGTCGTCCGCCCCGGCGGGGGCATGGGCGATGCCATCAATCGAGGCCGGGCCGGTCAACTGCGCGGCCTGCGCCGCATCGACCAGCAAGGGCGCAGGCTCGCCCGCCAGCGTCCCTTTGATGGCTTTCACCAGCAGCCGGCGGTAGGCGATGATGCCTTTGTCGGTGGTGCCCAGGTGCTCGCGGGTGCGGTCCTGGATGGCGCCCTGCGACTCGACGGCCCACTGGTCGTGCACATTGATGTCGTCGCCCATGCCGGTGTAGGTGGCCAGGCGCTGCTCCTCGATGTTGTAGCCGTAGTCATTGCGCTTGTTGCGGCGGGAGGTGTAGTGCGGCAACTCGTAGAGCTGCAGTCGCTGCTCGCGCATCTGCTGCTTGTCCACCGGTCCGGTGAAGCTGGTGAAGATGGCGTACCAGTAGCAATGCGTGTCGTCCACCGGCACATGCCACTGCGAGATCGTCATCTCGGCGCTCATCGGGATCACGAAGGCCTGCGGGAACAGCACGTTGGTCACCCGCACGTGGGTGCTGGCCTGCGAGAGCCGGCGCAGCGCCGTCAGGCGCAGGCCGTAGTCGGTGCTGGCCACGCTGATCTCCGGCCGGTCATGCTCGCGCAGCACCTGGGTGATGGGCATGCTGGAGTCGGCCGAGGCGCCGCGGAACTGCTTGCCATAGCTGGCAGCGGTGTCCGCGTCCTCGAAGAAGCGGTGCAGGTAGGAGGCATGCGCGGGATCAATGCCCACCTCCAGCGCCTGCAGCCAGTTGCACTCGAACAAGCCCTTGAAGGCAAAGGTGTGGCTGTCCGGCGCCACAAAGCAGTCGAAGTCCGGAAAGGCCGGCGGCGTGCCCTGGCCGAGGTAGGCGAACAGCACCCCGCTCTTCTCCACCACCGGGTAGGCCGCCTGCCGGATGCGCGTGCACATCTTGCTCTCTGCCGGCTCGGCCGGCGTCTCCAGGCATTGGCCGGTGGCGTCGAACAGCCAGCCATGAAAGGGGCAGCGCAGGCCGCCATCCTCCAGGCGGCCAAAGGCCAGGTCGGCACCGCGGTGCGGGCAGTCCCGGTCCAGCAGGGCATGGCGCCCCTGCTCGTCGCGGAAGAGCACAAATTCCTGCCCCATCAGCCGCACTGCCTTGACCGGGCGCGGACCGGCCAGCTCATCGGTCAGCGCCACCGGCTGCCAATAGCGGCGCAGCAAGCTGCCGGCCGGTGTGCCGGGGCCTACGCGGGTGACAAATTCGTTCTGCTCGGCGCTCAGCATGGCAGCCTCCCTGAAACCAGGCATGCGCAGCTCATACGATCACCCCGCCGTCGACCACGATCTCCTGGCCGGTGATGTTGCGGCCGCCCTCGCTGACGAGAAATCGCACCGTGGCCACCACATCGGCGGTCTCGTTGGGCCGCTGCAGCGCGACGCCAAGCGACTGCACATAGCGCGCCAGCACCACTTCCTCGCTTACCCCCTCGGCGGCGGCTTGGTCGGCCCAGCGCTGGCGCATGCGCTCGACCGCGATCGCGCCGGGCGCCACCACGTTGGCGGTCACTCCGTGCGGGCCGGCTTCCAGCGCGGCGCTGCGGGTCAGGCCGCGCAGCGCCCATTTCGAGGTGGCATAGCTGGCCCTGCCGGCGCGCCCGCGCATGCCATGGTTGCCACCGATGTTGACGACCCGGCCGCGGCCCTGCCGGCACATCACCGGCAGCAGGTGCGACATGGTGAGAAACGGGCCGCGCAGGTTGGTGGCCATCACCGCATCGAAGTCCGCCAGGGCCAGTTCGCCCACGGTGGCGCCCAGCGGGCCAGGAATGCCAGCGGCATTGACCAGCACGTCGCTGCGGCCCCCGGACCAGGCCAGGAAGACCTCCACCGCCGCGGCCACTGCCTGCTCGTCGCAGACGTCGGCGGTCAGCACGCAGGCCCGCCGGCCCAGGGCGCGAATGCGCTGCGCCGTCTCCTCCAGCGCGGCGGTGCGCCGGCCCAGGATGCCGACGTCGCAGCCGTCCTCGGCCAGGGCGATGGCAATGTCACGGCCGGTGCCGCTGCTCGCGCCGGTCACCAGGGCGATCGGAGATTCTGTGTGGAGTACGGGCGTCATGCGGGGGTCGCCTTGTCGAAGTAGCGGGCTCGGGCGTGTGCCTGTGCCTTGTAGATGGAACTGCCGGCGCGCGAGGGAAACGGCAGCTTGATGACGTTGGATTCGGTGCGGACCGCACTGGTGGCCGGGCCGGTCAACAGGCGCGAGTTGTATTCGTCCCAATCGACGTCGTAGAAGAGCGGATACGCATCGCTGGCGGCGTACTCCAGGAACAAGATGCGGCGCTGCTGGCCGGAGTGGTTGGGGCCGGAGCCGTGCAAGGTCATCGGGTGGTGCAGCGAAACCGTGCCGGCACGGCCGACCAGCGAGACCGCGTTCGACACGTCGACCTGCTGGGCGGCCAGGTCCACTGCCCCGACGAAGCCGAGCTGAGGATCGTGGTGCTCCAGCAGCGGCCCCAGGTGGCTGCCGGGCAGCACCTGCATCGCACCGTTCTCGACCGTGACGTCGTCAATCATCACCGAGGCCACACAGGTCGACATGTTGGAGTGCGGCGCGAAGGCCCAGTCCTGGTGCCACTCCAGCGAGGAACCGGCCCGCGCCGCCTTCATGTTGATCTTGCTGTGGCTCAGCCGCATGTTCTGGCCGCACAGGCGCTGCACCAACTCGAAGATGGCCGGGTGCCGGGCCAGAGAGAAGTACAGCGGGTCCACACGATGCGGCTTCTTGATGCGCTGCACCAGAGGCGCCTGTGGCGTGTGGGCCGCCTCGAAGTCAAAGATCGGACCTTCCTCCGCAAGCCCATGGGCCTGCGCGGCAATGCGGTCGGTGGTGGCCTGCAGCGCGCGGACCTCCTCTGCGTTGAGGGCGCCGGGGATCAACACATAGCCCTCGGCCTGGTACTGCCGGAGCATGGCGTCGATGTTCATGATGGGATTTCCTTTTTGTCCAGGGGGATGGCCCGGGAGGCTTGGACCGGCAGATCGGTCACCACCATGTGGGCCTTGTAATGGGTGATGCACAAGGGCAGCCGCGCCTGCAGCGCGGCCAGCTGCGCCGTGGCGCCGCAGGCCCAGAACACAGGCAGCTCGTCCGCATGCAGCTGTGTCAAACCATGGCCGCCATAGGACTGCGCCAGATCGGCAATGCCGATCAGCCCGGGCTGGCCCAGATGCACCGGCGCGCCGTGGAACTGCGGGTAACGCGCGGAGACACTGATGGCGCGGATGGCATCGGCCGCGCGCAACGCCCGCATCGAGACCACCAGTGGCCCACTGAAAGCGCCCGAGGGCCGGGTCGGCAGGCCAGTGACGTACATGGCCGAGACCTGCCCCTCGTCAAGATGCCGCAGCCGCACGCCATGCTGCTGCAGCACCCCTTCGAACGAGAAGGAGCAGCCGAGCACGAAGGCCACCAGGTCATCGCGCCAAAGCCCGCTGATCTCGCGCGGCGTGTCGCTCAGCTCGCCGTTGCGAAACACCATGTAGCCGCCCGCGTCGGTGCGCAGGTCCAGGTCGGCGCCCAGCGCGGGAATGTGCGGCGAGCCCGGCTCGCTGCGGCCCAGCACCGGAAGCGCCTGGGGATTGAGCGCGCAGTAGGCGGCGAAGTCGTCGGCCTGCGCGGCCGGCACGATCATCAGGTTGCCCTGCACGTGTCCGCGCACCAGCCCGTTGGTGAAGCCGCGAAAGCGGCCGCTGCGAATGGCCTGGCGCACTGCGCGGGGCGACTCGGGGTCGAAGTCAAAGGCGTTGCTCATGGCGATACGAACTGCACGGTGACGGTGAAGACATGCGCGCTGCTGCCTGGCCAGGCCTCCACCGGCCAGGCCGGGTACTGGCCACTGCGCACGATCTGCAGCGCCTGCTTGTCGAGGATGGGCGAGTTGGCGCTGCGCTCGATCTCCACTTGGCTGACCGTGCCGTCCCGCGTCAGCGTGAAGCGGACCACGCTGGCGCCCTCCGGCCGCAGCCGCCGCGCATCACCCGAGGTCGGGTACTCGGTGATGGAGCGGATGTAGCCGCGTAGCTTGCCGACATAGCTGGTCTCGATGGCAGCGGTGTTCACCGGCGCGGGCGCTGGCGGCACCGGCACGGCGGGCGGCGGCACCGGTGCCGCCGGGGGAGGTGGGGACAGCGGCGGCGGTGGCGGTGGCAGCGGTGCCGGCGCTGGCGCCGGTGACGGCACAGGGGTTGGCGCCGGCGCCGGCGCTGGTGGCAGTGGCTTGGGCGGCGGTGTCAGCGGCTTGGGTGGCGGTGGCGGCGGAGGCGGTGGTGGGGGTGTCAGCTCAGGCGGTGGGTCGGCCGCCTGCAGCATCACCACCGGAGGCCCATCCGGTGGCGGTGGGCTGGGGGCCAGCGCCGGCCGCGGCGCCAGCGCCATGGCCACCACGGCTGCGGCCGTGGCCACCAGCGCCACGCCATGGGAGGCGCGCTCGAAGGGGTCGCGAATCGTCACGGTCGCTCGCTCAGGGTTGGCGCTTGGTGATGATGGAAGCGGCGGGCATGCCTGCGGCCTTGAGCTGGTCCAGCAGGTCGACCAGCGTCTGCAGCTTGGCGCTGGCATCGCCGGCGATGATCACCTTGGCCGGCTTGCTGCCGGCCAGCGCCTTGAGCTTGTCGGCCAGCTGCGGCATCGGCGTGGGCTGCCCGTCCACATAGACCGCGCCATCGTGGTCCACCGTGAGGGTGATGCGCAGCGACTCGTCCTTGATCGGATCGGGCTTGGCCGAGCCTGGCAGCGCGACGTTCAAGCCCAGCGCGGGCAGCACGTTGGTGCTGATGAGCACGAAGAACACCAGCAGGAACATCATCACGTCGATCATCGGGATGATCTCGATGCGCGCCTGGCGCTGCTTGCGTTGGGGAAAGGATCTCATCGCGCGCTCCCGGTCACTTCGTGGTTTCGAGCAGGAAGCTCTTGAAGTCCTCGGTGATGCATTCGCCCAGGCGGTGCAGCACGTTGTGACCCAACAGCCCGTAGAGCGCCGTGCCAATGCCGATGGCGGTGGCGAACAGCGCCGAACCGATGCCGCGGCTCACCGCCGAGGGGTCGGAAACACCGCCGGCCGACAGGGCCTGGAAGGTGTCCATGATCCCGAGGATGGTGCCCAGCAGGCCCAGCAGCGGCGCTGCCGTGACGATGGTGTCCAGGATCCACAGCCCGCGGTTGACGCTGCCGTCCACGCGCAGGAAGAGCGCCGAGGAAAGGTCCTCGATGCGGTTGCGCGAGACCTGGCCCTTGCGCTGCGTGTCCACGTACTCCCGCATGGCCTGCGTCAACACATCGGTGCCGGCCGGCAGGTCCGGCAAGGGACTGCTGGCATCCACTGCCACCGCTGCGGCGATGGCCCTGGCAATCGGCGCCCGGCGCCGGATCAGGTAGACGTAGTAGACCAGTCGCTCGATGATCACGAAGGTCAGGATGACGATCGCCGCGTAGAGCAGGTTGATCGTCGCGGCATGCAGAAAGTCTTGGCTGATCGACATGTCAGGAAATCCTCAGAATCCAACCGCGAAGGTGAGCATCGCGGACACGGGGTTGGCCACCAGGTAGCTCGGCTGCGAGGCCGCGATGGTCTTGCCGTTGATCGCGGTGGTGGCCACCGCGTTGGTGGTGACGCTGTTGACACCTGAGAGGTAGTGGCGGTCGGTGGCGTTCATCACGTTCAGGCGCAGCTCAGGCTTGGTCAGGCCGGACGAGGGCGGCAGCGTGAAGCGGTAGCCCAGGCCGATGTCCAACGTGGTGTAGGCCGCGATCTCCTGGTCGTTCATGAAGGTGGCGTACTGCCTGCCCACGTACTTCCAGCCCAGGTTGCCGAAGAAGCTGCCGTTGTCGTAATCCACCGCCAGCGCGGCCTGCACCTTGGGCGCGCGCACCGCCTGCTTGCCACTGGTGGCCAGGTAGTCCCCCGAGACCGGGATGTCGGACTCGATGCGCGTCTTCAGCAGCTCCAGCGAGGCATAGGGCCGGAAGTTCATGAAAGGCCGCAGGCCGGCCTCGAAATCCAGGCCGAAGGCGCGCTGCTTGCCCCCGTCGATGGGCGAGCTGACGCAGCCCGGGTCACAGACCTGGGCCGAGATCTGCCGGTTCTCGAAGGCGTAATGGAAGGCGGAGGTGGACAGGCTGACCAGCGGGCCCTGGTAGCGATAGCCCAGCTCGAAGGCGGTGGACTTCTCCGAGGCCTGGTCCGGGTTGGCCCGTGTGGTGACGGCGCCCGTCGACGCGCTGTAGCGCGGGTAAAGGGCGCCGGCCGGCAGGATGCGCACGCCGCGCGCGACGCTGGCGAACACAGAGTTCACGTCATCGAACTTGTAGCGGATGGCGGCCGTGGGCAGCAGCGGGTCGTTCTGAGCCTCGGTCCGCGTCACGTCGCTGGGCACGCGGTTCTTGCCCACGCGCTCCAGCCACATCTTCTTCACGCCAACATCGATGTTCAGGCTGTCGTCCATCAGGCTGATGGTGTCGCCCAGGAACGCCGAGTAGAAGCTGTCGTGGGTGTCCTGGTTCCACTGGTTCACCACCTGGCCGCTGGCGGTGCGGATCAGCGAGGAACTGCCGTCCACATCCACGGGCGTGCCGTCGTCGTTCATCAGGCTGTAGGGGCGATAGAGCTGGTCGCGCGAGCGCTGCATCCAGACACCGGCCACCAGCGCGTGGTTGTCGAGCTGGTAGTTGCCCTTGACGGTGATGCCGGTGCGCAGGTTCTTCTCGATGATGGGGTTGTAGTAGGTGACCCCGGTGTCGGTCGTGGTGCCGTTGCCGTTCAGGTCCACGGCCTGCACCGTGTTGCCAAAGCCCACCGAACTTTCATTGAGCGTGCCGGCCGAGCCTGAGCCGCCGAAGCCGTAGAACAGATAGGGCGTGACGTTCAGCGTGAGCTTGTCGTTCACCCGCAGGTCCGTGGGCACCGACAGCAGCAGGTTCTCCCAGGGGTTCTGCAGCATGCGGTAGTAGCTCAGGCTGCCAGCGGTGTAGGTGGCGTCGTAGTTGGTACTCGCGCCGTCCATGCCGTCGGCCTTCCACTGGGCCAGCGTGGGGTTCTTGTACACGTCTCGCGCGATCTTCGAATAGGTCAGGGCCAGCTTGCTGCGGCTGCCGCCGCCCCATTCCTGCACCGCACCCAGCGACAGGTGCTGCTTGCGGTCATGGCCTGGGCCGCGGAAGTGATCGGTCTCGATCTGCGAGATGGAACCGAAGGCGCGCAAGCCGGTGTCGCCGATCTCGCCGGTCTCGCCGCGCAGGAAGACGCGCCAGGCGTTGTCCGTGCCGACCGACATCGTCAGCAGCCCGCCCCGCTGCTTGGAGGGCGTGTGCAGGAACAGGTCGACGATGCCGCCGGTGGCCGTCACGTCGGGCGAGGACAGATCCGCCGAGCCCTGGTTCAGCGTCACCACATCGGTGTTCTCGGTGTCGATGTACTGGCCGGGGAACACCGACCAGTTGGAGGCCACGCTCAGCGGCATGCCCTCGAAGTTGAAGCCCATCTGGCCGCCGTCCATGCCACGCACCGAAAGCACCCCGGGCGACAGGCCCCAGGCGTCGCTGGGCGCCGCGTTGGCCCCGGGCGAGTACTTCAGCAGCTGGAACACGTCGGCCGAGGGCTGCTGCTTCTGGATGAAGTCGCGCGTCACCGAGCTCTTGGCCTTGGACACGTTCTCGTCGACCATCAGGCCGCCAGCGATTTCCTTGCGCGTCACGCCAGTGGCCGACGGCGTGTCCTGCGGGTTCGCGTTGGACGCACCGGAGGCGCTGACGCGGCCGATGTCGGTCTGCTGCGGATCGGCGGCGGGGCTGGTCTGTGCCATCGCCGCAGCCGCTGCTGTGGCCAGTACGGTGGCAATGAATTCGGTTTTCATGGTTGGCTTCCGATGGGGTGGAGAACGGTGCGGCGGCGTCTCTCGGGTGCCCGACCGCTGCAGTGCAAATTCAATTTATCGAGAAGCCTCGCTGTGAAGAATTGCTTTTTTCGTCGGGGTGTCATGCGCACATCGCTACGAGGCCTCTGCCGGGCCACGCTGGCCCGGCAAGACCGTTGCCGTTCGGCTTTTCGCGAGGGCGCGCGACAAAACGGCAACACCTCGGTCCGCAGAAATCGGCACTGATGCAACACAAAAAAAGGCCGCGCATTGCTGCGCGACCTTCTCTGCTCCAAGCGCGCCGAGCGCCTCGACCACTCAGTCGTGCTGGATCCACAAGCCCTTCACGTTCAGGTATTCATCGAGCTGCTGCGGCCCGGACTCCCGGCCATAACCGCTGAACTTCACGCCGCCAAAGGGCATGGACGGGTCCATCTGGTTGTAGCAGTTGACCCACACCGAACCGGCCTGCAGGCGCCGCGCGATGGCATGTGCACGGCCGATGTCGCGTGTCCAGACGCCCGCGCCCAGGCCGAAGGGCGAGTCGTTGGCGCGGCGCACCACCTCATCCAGGTCATCAAACGGCAGCACCGCAGCCACCGGCCCGAAGATTTCCTCGCGCGCGATGCGCATGCCGTCGGCCACCTCGGCAAACACCGTGGGCGCCATGAAGTGGCCCTGCGCATGCAGCGGCCCGCCCAGCCGCTCGCCGCCGGCCACCAGGCGCGCACCTTGTTCCCGGCCGCTCTCCACATACCCCAGCACGCGCTCGACCTGGCGCGCCGACACCAGCGGCCCGATGTCGCTCTCGGCGTCCACACCAGGCCCCACGCGCAGGGTGGCCGCCACCTCTGCCATGGCCTGCACCACCTGCGCATGGATCTCGCGCTGCACGAACACCCGCGTGCCGGCGCTGCAGATCTGCCCGGCATTGGCGAACACGCCGATGGCCGCGGCCTGCGCTGCCCGCGGCACATCGGCATCGGCGAACAGGATGTGCGGTGACTTGCCACCCAGCTCCAGCGAGAGCCGCTTGAGGTTGCCGGCCGAGGCCCGCACGATGGCCTGGCCGGTGGCCACCGAGCCGGTGAAGGACAGCTTGTCCACGCCCGGGTGGGCGGCCAGCGCGGTACCGGCTTCCTGGCCGAAGCCGGTCACCACGTTGAGCACGCCCGGCGGCACGCCGGCCTGCTCGGCCAGCTCGGCAAAGCGCAGCGGCGTCAGCGGTGCATCCTCCGCCGGCTTGAGCACCAGCGTGCAGCCGCTGGCGAGCACCGGCGCGGTCTTGAAGATGGTGGCCCACAGCGGACCGTTCCACGGAATGATGGCCCCGACCACGCCCACCGGCTCCTTCAGCGTGGCGGCGAACATGTTGCCGTTGAGCGAGGTCTCGGCCGTCTGGCCGTGGATGCAGGTCGCCTGGCCAGCGAAGTAGCGCAGCATGCCCACCAGGTGACGCCGGGCACCGCGGGTGTGGCGGATGGGGGCGCCCATGTCCAGCGTGTCCAGCCAGGCCAGCTCTTCGTAATGGGTGTCCACCAGGTCGGCCAGCGCGTGCATCAACGCGGCCCGCTCATCAGGCTTGAAGCGGCGCCAGGGGCCCTCGAAGGCCTGGCGCGCCGCGGCCACGGCCCGGTCCACGTCCACCTGGCCGGCCTCGGCCACCTGGGCCAGCACGGCACCGGTGGCGGGGTTGCAGGTCTCGAAGGTCTTGCCCGAGGCGGCAGGCTGCCACTGGCCGCCAATCAGCAGGCGCTTGGCGCGGCCGTCCAGGAAGGGGTGGGGGGTGTTGGCGAGGGAGGGGCTTGCAGTCATCGCGTGGTGCCTCAGGCGGCTGCGGCCAGCCGCGCGAATCCCCGTTCCAGGTCGCGGATCAGGTCGTCCGGGTCTTCCAGGCCGGCATGCAGGCGCAGCGCCGGGCCCTTCTCCTGCCAGGGCCGGGCGCTGCGCAGGGTGGCCGGGTAGGTTGGCACCACCAGGCTTTCGAAGCCGCCCCAGGAGTAGCCCATCAGGAACAGGTCCATGTGGTCCAGCATGGCGGCGAACTGCTGCTCGCTGCAAGGCTTGAGCACGGCACCGAACAGGCCGCTGGCGCCGTTGAAATCGCGCCGCCAGATCGCGTGGCCGGGGTCGTCCGGCAGCGCCGGATACATCACGCGCGAGACTTCCGGCCGCCGCTGCAGCCAGCGGGCAATGGTGGTCGCCGTTTCCTGGTGGCGCTGCAGGCGCAGGCTGAGGGTGCGCAGGCCGCGCAAGGCCATGTAGATGTCGTCCGGGCCGCCGCAGTAGCCCGAGGCCGAGGCCGTCTTCTTCACCGGGATGAAGGCCGCCTCGTTGCACACCGCAATGCCCAGCATCAGGTCGGAATGGCCGGAGATGTATTTGGTGGCGGCATGGATGGACACGTCCGCGCCGTGCGCAAGAGGCTGGAAGCACAGCGGCGTGGCCCAGGTGTTGTCCATGATGGTGGTGATGCCGCGCGCCCGCGCCACCCGGGTGATGGCCGGCACGTCCGTCATCTCGAAGGTCAGCGAGCAGGGCGACTCCAGGTAGATCACCCGCGTGTTGGGCTGTACCAGGTGGGCGATGTCGGCCCCGATCAGCGGGTCGTAGTAGCTCACCTCCACGCCAAAGCGCTTCAGGTACTCGTCGCAGAACTGCCGCACCGGACCATACAGGCTGTCGATGATCAGCAGGTGATCGCCGGCTGAGAGAAAGGCCGTCAGCGAGGCGCAGATGGCGCCCAGGCCGCAGGAGGTGACCACCGCACGGTAGCCGCCCTCCAGCTGGGTCACGGCATCTTCCAGTGCACGGGTGGTGGGCGTGCCCTCGCGGCCGTAGGTGAACTGCTCGAAGGCCCCGCTGGCGCGGTCGCGGCGGGTCTCCAGCAGCTGGGCCACCGAGTTGAAGATGAAGGTGGAGGCGTGGTAGACGGGCGGGTTGACGATGCCGTGGTTGGCCTGCGGATCGCGGCCAAGGTGAACGATCTGGGTGTCGCGGGCAAAGGCTTCGGAAGAGGTCATGCGCTTGGTAGGCAAAGAGGGTAGGCAGGCGTCACGGACACCTGGGCTGTGTTCAGACCAGCGTGCCGGCATCGACCACCAGGTCCTGCCCGGTGATGAGGCGGCCGCCGTCGGAGAAGAGGTGGATCACGGCCTGAGCCACGTCCTCGCCGCTGACCAGCCGGCCCAGCGCCGACTGTGCAGTGAAGCGCCGCAGCACGGTGTCGTAAGGCAGGCCTTCGCGTTCGGCCGAGGCCTCGAACAGGCGCTTGAGTCGCGGCCCGGCAATGCCGCCGGGGGCCACGATGTTGGCGGTGACGTTGTGCGGCCCGCCTTCCAGCGCAGCCGACTTCACCAGCCCGCGCACCGCCCATTTGGAGGCGGCGTAGAGCGCCGCATTGGCCACGCCTTTGTGACCGTAGGTGCCGCCGATCACCACCACCCGGCCTTCGCCGCGCTCGATCAGCAGCGGCATCACCGCACGCAGGCTGAGCATGACGCCCAGCACGTTGATGTCGAAGCAGGCGCGGTAGTCTTCCTCGCTGCTCTGCCAGACCGGCTGGCGCGGGCTGCCCACGCCAGCGCAGCAGAGCAGCCGATCGACCCGCCCGAAGTGGTCCCGCGTGCGCAACGCGGCGGCCTCCAGCGCCGCGCCGTTGGTCACGTCGGCCTGCAGCACCAGCGCGTCGCTGCCGACCTTGCGCACCGCTGCGGCCACCTCGTCTCCGGCGGCCTTGTCGCGGCCCACAATGGCCACGTGCGCCCCCTGGCGCGCCAGCGCCAGCGCCAGCTCGGCGCCCAGGCCCTTGGTGGCGCCGGTGACGAAGGCCACCTGGCCGTTCAGCAGATGAAGCGGGGAGGGGGCTCTATCGGGCATCAGCGGCTCCTGTCCTGCACCAGCCGCTCCAGCGCGATGGCACAGGTGAAAAAGAGGTACGACACCGTGGTGCCGGCGGCCACCGCCGCCCACATCAGCGCGAACTGCTGGCGGGCGTTGGCGTCCAGGATCAGGCTGCCCAGGCCGGGAGCACCTGACAGCCATTCGGCGAACATTGCGCACAGGATGGCCGAGGCCGAGGCAATGCGCAGGCCGGTGAACAGATGCGTCAGCGCGCAGGGCAGGCGCAGCATGATCAGGGTCTGCCAGAAGCCGGCGCCACAGCAGTGCATCAACTCCAGCATGTGCCGGCTGGGCGCTTCAAAACCCTTCCTGGCGGCCAGCATGATCTGGAAGAAGGACAGCAGCGCCACCATGCCGACGCCGTTCCAGCGGCCGCGGCCGAAGATCAGCACCAGCACCGGCGCAATCGCAATCATCGGCACCGTGCGCACCGCCACGATCAGCGGCATCAGGGCGGTGTCCACCCATCGCGAGGCGATGAACAGCATCGCCAGCAGCAGCGCCACGACCGTTGCCACGGCCAGCCCGATCAGCGTGGCCTGCAGCGTCAGCCCGGCCGACTGGGCGATCTCGGGCGCATGGGCCAGCATGGCCTGAGCCACCTCGGCCGGGCTGGGCATCAGGTAGGCCGGCACGGCCAGGGCCACGATCAAGGCCTGCCACAGCGCGGCCACCACGGCCATCACCAGCAGATAGCCGGCCAGGCGCTGCCCAGCCAGCCGCAGCGCGCCACCCCAAGCGGCGGCGGCCGCAGAGCGGCGCGGCACCGAGGCGGGCTCGGCCGGCAGCGAAGAAGAAACCTGCATGGATCCCCCGCTCATGTGGACACCGGCGCGCGGTCATAGCCGGCCACACGCTCGACCAGGCAGATGTAGGCATAGGCCAGTGAGGAGACGGCACAGGCGATCAGCACCGTGGCCCACAGCCGCTGCACCTGCAGGCCGAACATCGCATTGAGCATCACCACGCCCAGGCCGGTCTCGGCGCCATTCCACTCGCCTATCAGTGCGCCCAGCACCGCCAGCGGCGCGCTGATCTTCATGCCGACGAACAGCATCGGCACCGAGCTGGGCAAGGCCAGCAGCCGAAAGCGCTGCCAGGGCGAGGCGGCCAGCACGGTGAACAGCTCCTGCTCGGCGGCCTTGTGCTCGTGCAGGCCCTGGACGATGGCCACCAGCATGGGGAACAGGCAGATCACCACGGTGATCAGCACCCGGGTGCCCAGCGTCAGGCCCAGCCAGACGCTGAGGATGGGCGCGATGGCGATCATGGGCACGCTGCTGAGCACCGCCCCGACCGTCAGCACTGCGCCCTCGCTGCGCGGCGCGGCATAGACCGCAAAGCCCACCGCCAAGGCCAGCAGGCCGGCCAGCACAAAGCCATAGCCTGCCGTCAGCAAGGTCACGCCCAGTTGCGAGAGCAGGCTGGCATGCTCGCGCCAGAGCAGTTGCAGCACGGTGGAGGGGCGTGGCAAGGTCATGGGTGCAGCACCCGCCGCCACCCATGCTTCGGCCGCCGCGAGCAGCGCGGCGAACACCATCAGCGGCAACAGCCAGCGCGCCTTAGACATCCAGGGCCTCATGGTCCAGTGCCTGCGGCAACTGGTCGAACAGCGCGCGGCGCACCTGGTCCACGATGGCGTTGAAGCGCGGGTCGTGCAGCGTGGCAAGCCGGCGCGGGCGCGGCAGGTCCACATCCAGCGTCTCGATGATGCGGCCCGGCCTGGCGGCGAAGACGAAGATGCGGTCGGCCATCAGCACGGCTTCCTCTATGGAGTGGGTGACCATCAGCGCGGTGGTGCGGGTCTCGGCGCGGATGCGCAGCAGCTCGAAGTTCATGCGGTAGCGCATCACCTCGTCGAGCGCGCCAAAGGGCTCGTCCAGCAGCAGGATCTTGGGCGAGGCCACCAGCGCCCGCGCGATGGCGCAGCGCTGCTGCATGCCGCCGGAGAGCTGCGAGGGCCGGGCATGTTCGTAGCCGGCCAGGCCCACCAGGCGCACCAGTTCCTCCGGAGAACGGGCCGGGTGGCGGCCGGCCTTGCCCAGCACCTCCAGCGGCAGGCGCACGTTCTCCAGCACGCTGCGCCAGGGCAGCAGCGTGGCCTCCTGGAAGACGAAACCGATCTGGTGCTCGCGCCGCGCCTGCTGCGGCGGCGCGCCGTCAATGGTGATCTGGCCGGCGCTGGGCGAGAAGACATCCGCCACCATGCGCAGCAGCGTGGACTTGCCGCAGCCCGAGGGGCCGATCAACGCGCCGAACTGCCCGGCTTCCAGCGCCAGGCTGACATCCGCCAGCGCCGGCACGGCCTGGCCGGCCAGCGGGAAGGACTTGGAGACATGTTGGAGCGAAAGACCGGACATGGGGCAAGGCGCTGGGAGGGGGCCTGCGCGCAGCGGTGCTGCAGGCAGGAAACAGCGGTCAGGCTACTGGAGCCACAGGCCGCGCGGGGTGCTGTTTGGGCGACGGGCGGATGCAGGAATGTCACCGCGGCGCATGGGCCGCGGTGACGATGTCCTGCGTGACCAGCCGCGTGATGTCGATCTGCGCATCGGCCGGCACGCTGCCGGCCTCGCGGCCCATGGCCACGGCCCGCTCGAACACGGCAGGGTCTATCCACAGCAGGCCATGGGTGGCGGCATCGCCGGTGACGATGTAGTCGCGCATCATCTCGGCCTGCGCCTGCTGCTCGACCAGGTTGGTGCCCGGCGGCGCGAAGTCGCGCACGATGCGCTCGGCGGCCTCGGCCGGATGGTCCACCACCCAGGCCCAGCCGCGGATCAGCGCGCGGGTGTAACGCACCAGCGCCTCGTGGTGGCGGGCCAGCGTGTCGCGCCGGGTGATCAGCACCTGCCCATACCCCGGCACGCCGAGATCCGACACATGCAGCCAGTGCGGCTCGAAGCCGATCTTTCGCAGCGCCGGCACCGCCGTGGTCGACCAGCTGTAGTACCCGTCTACCTGACCCGAGGCCAGCAGGGAGGGGTCGCTGCCCACCGGCACCAGGCGAATGCTGTCGGGGTCGATGCCGGCGCGGCGGATCAGCGGCAGCAGCTGCGCCCGCACGCTGCCGGGCACACCCAGGGTCTTGCCCACCATGTCGTGCACCGAGCGGATCGGTCGGTCGGCCGGGCTCATGATCGCGCCCGGGTCGCGCTGCATCACCGCCGCGAAGGCCACCAGCGGCTGGCCGCGCAGCGCGCCGTCAATCATGCCGGCCACATTGCTCTCGCTGACCAGCGCGCGGCCACTGGCCACCAGCGTGCGGTAGTCGGTGCCGGGGCCGCCGGCAATGAAGTTCACGTCCAGCCCTTCCTCGGCCAGGTAACCCAGTGCCTTGGCCATCAGGTAGCCGCCGAACTGGATGCCTTTGACCCAGCCCAGCTGGTGATCGAAGCTCATGAAACCTTTCGCGGAAGAGGCATGGGCGCCGCTGGCCAACACGCGGTAAGACAAGGCGCCCAGGCCCAACAGCGGTGCGGCGGCCAGCGCGGCCAATGCGCTGCGCCGGCCCAGGCGCAGCGGCGACGGGCCGTTCACGGGCAGAGAGGGAGTCAGCGGCATGGGCTTCATCTTGCCCGCAGAACGGCGCCAGGCTTGTAGCCGTTTGCGCAAGCGGCCGTGACGCAAAAGGCACCCCGCCGCCCGCCGCCTGCCGCTACCGTGACGCTCCACAGGCCTCATTGCCGCCCCTCCGTAGCCAAAGGACCCGCTTTCCATGAGCCGCAGCGCCGCAGGTGTCGAAGATCGCATCGTCGCCAAGACGGTGGACCTCGCCGAGATCCCCATCATTGATTTCTCCCCGTTCCGCCATGGCGGCGAGGCTGGCAAGCAGGCCGTTGCAGCCGAGATTGCCGACGCCTGCGCGCGCATCGGATTCTTCTACCTCAAAGGCCACGATGTGCCGCCTCAGGTGCTGGCCGAAACCTTCGCGCAGTCCAAGGCCTTCTTCCAGCGCCCGGTCGAAGAGCGGCGCCAATCGGCCGCCTCGCCGCAGTGGTACCGCGGCTGGATCCCCATGCCTAGGCGCGAAGGCGCGCTGGACCGCAACAGCCGGCTGTTCGAGCAGTACCGCATCCAGGCCGATTTCTCCGACCGCCCGGATCCCGACCCGGTGTTCGACCGGCCCAACCGCTGGCCCGAGGACATGCCGGCCTTCCGCGCCGCCTGCGAGGCGCACTACGCGGCCATGCTGGGCCTCTCGCGCGACCTGCTGCACGCTTTCGCCATTGGCCTGGGCCAGCCCGAGGACTGCTTCGACGCCTGGTTCGACCGCCCCATCTGCCAGCTCAGCCTGCTGTACTACATCCCCATCCCCGACGGCGCCGATGTCGAGGTCTCGAACACCGTCTCGCACACCGACGAAGGGCCGCTGACCATCCTCGCGCAGGACAGCGTGGGCGGGCTGGAGGTCAAGCGCCGGGACGGCACCTGGATCTCGGCGCCGCCGGTGCCCGGGGCCTACACCATCAACATCGGCGACATGATGATGTGGTGGTCCAACGGCCGCTTCCTCTCCAACTACCACCGGGTGCGCAACAAGGCCGGCGTGGAGCGCTTCTCCATCCCCTTCTTCCTGAACCCTGACCAGCACACCGTGGTGGCGCCGCTGCCCGCGCTGGTGGCGCAGGACGGCGGGCAGGCCAGGTTCGATCCGGTGCACGTGGGCACCCATCTGAAGCGCTTTTACGCGCGGCTGGAAAAGTCGCCCGGCGACTTCCTCTGACCCAAGGCCTGACGTGAACACAGCCAACCGCCCGGGCCAGGCCCGCATCGGCGCCGACATTGGCGGCACCTTCACCGACGTGGTGCTGGAAACGCCGACCCGCCGCCACTCCACCAAGCTGCTGACCACCTACGACGCGCCGGAACGGGCCCTGCTGGATGGCGTCACCCTGCTGCTGGCCGAGGCCGGCCTGGGCGCTTCCGACGTGGGCCTGGTGGTGCACGGCACGACGCTGGCCACCAACGCGCTGATCGAGCGGCGCGGGGCCCGCACCGCGCTGCTCACCACCGAGGGCTTTCGCGACGTGCTGGAGATGGGCACCGAGAGCCGCTTCGACCAGTACGACATCGCGATGGACAAGCCGCCGCCGCTGATCCCGCGCCCGCTGCGGCTGACGGTGCGCGAGCGCGTGGCCGCCGATGGCGCCGTGCTGCTGCCGCTGGACGAGGCCGGCGTGCTGGCGGCAGCCGAGGTCTTCCGCCGCGAAGCGGTGCAAAGCGTCGCGGTGGGCTTCCTGCACAGCTATGTGAACCCGGCGCATGAGCAGCGGGCCGCCGCGCTGCTGCGCGAGGCGCTGCCTGGCGTGATGGTGTCGCTCTCCTGCGAGGTCTCGCCGGAGATGCGCGAGTACGAGCGCTTTTCGACCACCGCCGCGAATGCCTATGTGCAACCCATCGTGGCCAGCTACCTGGGCCGGCTGGACGACAAGCTGCGCGCCCTGGGCTTTGGCTGCCCGCTGTTCCTGATGCTCTCATCCGGCGGGCTGACCACCGTGGAAACGGCCGCCCGCTTCCCGGTGCGGCTGGTCGAGTCCGGCCCGGCAGGCGGCGCGCTCTTTGCTGCCGCCGTGGCCGCCGAACGCGGCATCGGCCAGATGCTGGCGCTGGACGTGGGCGGCACCACGGCCAAGATCTGCTACATCGACGACGGCCGGCCGCAAAGCTCGCAGGTCTTCGAGGTGGCGCGGGTGCATCGCTTCCGCAAGGGCAGCGGGCTGCCGCTGCGCATCCCGGTGGTGGAAATGGTGGAGATTGGCGCCGGTGGCGGCTCGATCGCGCGCATTGACGGCGCCGGCCGGCTGGCCGTGGGCCCGCGCAGCGCGGCCTCCGAGCCCGGGCCGGCCTGCTATGGCCGCGGCGGCAACGAACCCACGGTGACCGATGCCGACCTGGCGCTGGGCCGCATCGCCGCCGACAGCTTTGCCGGCGGCAAGATGCAGCTGGACGCCGCCGCCTGCGAGCGCGCCTTGCTCGCGCTGCCCGGCCTGCGCCAGACCGAGCCCGCCCTGCGCGCGCTGGGCATCAGCGAGATCGTGGACGAGGCCATGGCCAGCGCTGCCCGCGTGCATGCGGTGGAGCTGGGCCTTCGGCTGGAAGGGCGCACGCTGGTGGCCTTTGGCGGCTGCGCGCCACTGCATGCCGCGCGCGTGGCCGAGAAGCTGGGCATCGACGAGGTGGTGATCCCGCGCAGCGCGGGCGTGGGTTCGGCCGTGGGCTTTCTGCGCGCGCCCATTGCCTACGAGATCGCACGCAGCCTGCACCAGCAGCTCGATGCGCTGGACACCGCGGCGGTCAACAGCTTGCTGCAGGCCATGTCGGCCGAGGCCCATGCCATCGTGCGCCAGGGCGATGCCACGCAGGCGCGCACCGAACGCCGCACCGCCTTCGCGCGCTACCGCGGCCAGGGCTACGAGATCGCCATCGAGGTGCCGGTGCGCCCACTCACCGCCGATGACGCGGCACTGCTGGCCCAGGCCTTCGAGCAGGCCTACCGCGCCCACTACGGCGGCCTGGCGGTGCGGCTGCCGATCGAGATCCTGACCTGGCGCGTGGCTGCGGCCACCGTGGCGCCGCCGGTCGAGCGCATGGCCATGCCCCCCCAAACCCAGGCCGCCCGCCCCGAAGGCCAGCGCGAGGTGCTGGACCCTGGCCTGGGCCAGGTCTGCCGCCACGCGCTGTACCGCCGCAGCGCGCTGCGGCCCGGCGACACCCTGGCCGGCCCGGCACTGATCGTCGAGGACGAGACCACCACCGTGGTCTCGCCCGCCTTTGACGCCCACATCGACGGGCACGGCTACATCGTGCTGACGCGGCGCGCCGCCGCCTGACCCTGGAACCCCTGCGATGAACTCCCCCGCCGTCCCGCACGACAACCCGCATGACACCCTGAAGGACCTGCGCCTGCAGGTGATGTGGACCCGCCTGATCTCGGTCGTCGAGGAAGCCGCGCAGGCGCTGATGCGCACCGCCTTCTCGACCACGGTGCGAGACGCCGGCGACCTCTCGGCCGCGGTGTTCGACACCCAGGGCCGGCTGATCGCCGAGGCGGTGACCGGCACCCCCGGCCATGTCAACTCCATGGCCGAAGGCGTGAAGCACTTCCTGGCCCGCTTTCCAGCCGCAACCATGGCCGAAGGCGACCACTACATCACCAACGACCCCTGGCTGACGGCCGGCCACCTGCACGACATCACCGTGGTCAGCCCGGTGGTGATGGACGGCCGGGTGGTCGGCCTGCTGGGCTGCTGCTGCCACCAGCTCGACATCGGCGGCCTGGGCCAGGGGCCCGATGGCCGCTCCATCTTCGAGGAGGGCCTGCAGATCCCGTTGATGAAACTGGCCTCGCGCGGCCAGCTCAACCTGGACCTGATGGCCATCCTGCAGCAGAACGTGCGCACGCCGCTGCAGGTCGAAGGCGATGTGCTTTCCTACATCGCCAGCAACGACACCGGCGCGCGCCGCCTCAAGGCCATGCTGCAGGAGTTTGGCCAGACCAGCCTGGACGCGCTGGGCGACTACATCCTGCAGCAGTCGCTGAGCGCCACGCGCGAGCGCATTGCCGCCCTGCCGCGGGGCTGCTGGCAGAGCGCGCTGACCATCGACGGCTACGACCGCCCCATCACGCTGCGCGCCACGCTGACGATTGCCGAAGACCGTGTCACGGTGGACTATGCCGGCACCGACGGCGCGGTGCCGCAAGGCATCAACGTGGTGCTGAACTACTGCCGCGCCTACACCGTGTTCGGCCTCAAGTGCCTGATCGCGCCCGAGGTGCCGAACAACCACGGCGCGCTGCTGCCCTTCGAGGTGAGCGCGCCCGAGGGCAGCATCCTCAACGCGCAGCGGCCCTCGCCCGTGGCGGCGCGCCACGTCATCGGCCAGATGCTGCCGGACGTGGTGCTGGGCTGCCTGGCCCAGGCCATGCCGCAGCGCGTGCCGGCCGAAGGCTCCTCCTGCCTGTGGAGCGTGCAGTTGCGCGGCCGTGCGCCAGGCTCGGCCGCCGCCACCTTCGACACCGTGTTCTTCAACAGCGGCGGCGCCGGCGCCCGGCCCGGGCAGGACGGCCTGGATGCCACCGCCTTCCCCAGCGGCGTGCGGGCGATGCCGGTCGAGGTCAGCGAACACGGCGCGCCCATCGTAATCTGGAAAAAGGAACTGCGCGAGGACAGCGGCGGCGCCGGCCAGTTCCGTGGTGGCCTGGGCCAGACGGTGGAGGTGGGCACACGCGACGGTGCGGCCTTTGAAGTGCTGGCCATGTACGAGCGGGTGGCCACTCCGGCCAAGGGCCGCTCGGGCGGCGGCGACGGCGCCGCTGGCGTGGTGCGGCTGAAGTCCGGCCCGCTGCTGCGCGCCAAGGGCCTGCAGACCATTCCCGCCGGCGACCGGCTGGTGCTTGAACTGCCCGGCGGGGCCGGGCTGGGCCCGGCCGAGGCGCGTGACCCGGCAGCACTGGCCGCCGATGCGGCCGCCGGCCTGGTCGCCCCGCGCTGACCCTCGGGCCGGCCCTTCAGACCATGGGCGAACAGCAGTGGCGGCGCACCTCGGCCACCCAATGCGGGTCGTGCCACCAAGCCTGATCCGCCGCCGCATCAACTGCCGCGTGCGGCAGCTCTGCCGCTGCAGGTGCCACTGACGCCACGCCCGTGGCAGGGGCCGCATCGAAGGGCGCCATCAAGGCCTCCAGCGTGTGGTCCACGCCGCCCACCATCACCCGCCGCACCCGCATCGCGGCGCGGATGTCCCGCAGCGGGTCGCCCTCGACACAGACCAGATCGGCCAGTTGGCCGCGTGCCAGCGTGCCCAGGTCGTGGCCCAGCACCTGGCCGGCGTTGCGGGTGGCCGTGCGCAGCGCCTCGACAGGGCGCATGCCGTGCTTGACCATGGCACGCAGGTTCAGGTGCAGGCTGATGCCAGGGGCCACGATGGGGTAGTCGCTGCCGCAGACGATGGTCACGCCGGCCGCCTGCTGGGCCAGCACCGTGGCCACCTGGCGGGCCACCATGCGCACCGGCTGGCTGGGCCCGCCGCGCGCGGCCTTCTCCAGCGGCGCGCGCTCGGCGGGCGGGAACATGCGTTGCACCCGGGGGTCTTCCAGCACCTCCTCCGGTGCATCGCCGAGCAGGCCCTCGGTGCCGAAAATCGTGGGGGTGCGAAAGCTGCGGGCGGCCCCGGCAATGGCGACCACGTCCTGGTAGCCCACGCCCAGCATGCTGCCGGTGCGGGAGTAGCCGAAGCGGCTGGTGCCACCCATGTGCTCATGGCCCTGGGCGCCGAAGGCCACCGCCGGGAACAGGTAGTGCGAGGTGATGGGAATGCCCAGCTGGCGGGCCATCTGCGTGGCACGGGCCTGCAGGTCCAGCGGCAGGCGCACGTAGCACTTGAGCAGGTCGTAGTCGAGCGCGCGGGCCCGCTCGAACTGGCGCAGCAACTGAGCCTGATCGCGCAGCGGGTGCATGCCGTCCATGAACACCCGTGCGCCTTCCAGCGCCTCGCCGGTGCCGAAATGGCGCGGCCCGACGCGCAGGCCGGCGTCCACAGATTCCTTGTTCTCCAGCGCCAGGTAGGCGTTGTCGCTCAGGCCGCGGGTGGTGGTGATGCCATAGGCCAGGAAGATGCGCGGATCGCGCGTGCCCAGCTGGTTGCCCATCTCGCGGTGGGTGTGCATGTCGATCAGGCCCGGCATCACGGTGAGCCCGCTGGCATCCACCCAGCGCACGCCGGGCCGCCGCGCGCGATGCGGCTCGATGGCCGCAATGCGGTGGCCGTGGATCACGATGTCCACGTTCTCGCGCAAGGTGTCGGCCACCCCGTCCCACAGCCGGCCGGCGTGGACCACGGTGATGCCCTCCGGCCGGGCCAGCCGCCACTGCAGGCCCCAGGGCAGCTCGCGCACCTGCCCTGCCATCGGGCCGGCCAGCGTGCGCAGGCGCAAGCGGGCATTCGAGAGGTAGAGCAAGGCGCTGCCATCGGCGCTCAGGCTGAGCGCATCGGCGCTGTCGTCACCCAGCGGCTCGGGCTCGCCCTGCAGCGTGCCGTCGGCCGAGATCGGCGAGCGCCACAGGGTGCCGCCCAGGGTATAGATGAAGTGGCGGCCATCGGGCGTCCACAGCGGGCCGTTGACGTTGCGCACATCCAGCGATGCGCCCGGCCGGGGAGACTGGTAGCGCATGCGGCCGCTGGCCAGGTGCACGGTGAGGATGGCGTTCAGCCCCTCCCGGTAGCGCGCGCTGTAGGGCCGGATGGCGGCCAGCGCCAGGTACTGGCCATCGGGCGACCAGCTCGGGCGCCCTGACCAGACGGTCTGCCTGGCCACGCGCCGCAAGGCACCGCTGTCGGGATCGACCAGGCAGAGCCAGCCGTCTTCAGAAGCACAGACCAGGGTCTTGCCGTCCGGCGACCAGGCGATCTGCTTGAGCGGCCGGTCCGCATGGGTGAGCTGGCGCGCATCGCCGCTGTCCAGCGCCTGGCGCCAGAGCTGCAGCATGCCGCTGCGGTCGCAGGCATAGACCAGGTGGCGGCCGTCAGGCGACCAGGTGGGCCCGAGCTTGGTGCTGGCGTCCTGGGTGAGCTGGCGCGGCTGGGGCTGGCCCACGGTCAGCAGCCAGAGCTGGCCCAGGGCGCTGAAGGCGACACGATCCGCCTGCGGCGACAGGGCCGGAAACGAAATGCCCTTGACCTTGCGCGGGGCGCGGCTGTCCAGGTCGCGGCGGCGCAGCGGCGCGCGGTGCGCCGTCACCCGCACCTCGGCGCTGAAAGGCACCCGGCCGGTGATGCCGGGGGCCTCAGCCGGGGCCAGCCGGCGCATGCGGATCTCACCCTCGCTGGTGTAAAACAGTTCGGTGGCGCTGCGCCACACGGCCGGCAGCGGGAACACATCTTCCGCCTCGTCGCTCACGGCCTGACCGTCCACCATCAAGCGGCTGGCCCGGATGTCGCGCGGCGTGCCTTCGACCACCCGCCAGCTCAAGCGCCCCTCGGGCGACCAGGCCGGCGCGCTGGCGCCGGGGCCGGCGCTGATCAGCAGCGGCGCGGGCGTCTCCTCGGCCGGCGCGGCCTCGACCACCAGGATGCGGCCACTGCTGGCAAAAGCCACCCGCCGGCCATCGGGCGACCAGGCGGGCTCGGCATCCTCGCCCTCGGTATCCACCAAGGGCCTGACCCGGCCGGAGGCCCAGTCGAGCGCATACAGCGCATAGCGCCCGCTGCGGTCGCTGGCGAAGGCGATCTCCCGGCCGTCGGGCGACCAGCAGGGCTCGCGGCAGTCGAACTCGCCGTGCGTGAGCTGGCGCAGGTCGCCACCGTCCGGGGCAATCGTCCAGAGCTGGAAGCTGCCGTCGCGGTAGGACTGGAAGGCAATGCGCCGGCCATCGGGCGACCAGTGCGGCCGGGCCACGTCATGCAGGTAGCCGGTCAGGCGGCGAGCCTGGCCACCGGCCACCGGCAGCGTCCACAGCAGGCCTTGCAGGTCCATTGCGAGGGTCTGCCGGTCGGGCGACAGCGCGATCGCCAGGTTGGTGCCCTGGGTCAGGGTGACGGCCGTGTCGCCCCATTCGCCTTCTGCCAGCGGCACGTCCAGCCCATCCGGCGCGACCGGCGCGGCCTGCGCAACGGGCAGCAGCCAGGGCTGGGCGCTGGCCACGGCGGAGGCCGCGGCGAGTGAGACAAAGCTTCGGCGGCTCAGGCCGCCAGCAGGGCGGCAATGCAGGCAGTACGGCGACACGGCACAGGCGATGAGGTGACAGACCTGGCCATGCTAGGCAGCCGGGCCGCCAGCCGTGTCGCCATTTGCGCGCCTGGCGGCTGCGCTTTGGGCCACACCCCGCCCCCCATCCGGGCCTGCTATTCGGCTTCGTCTTCGGTCTCGCGCACGCGCGCCGTCCGCTCGGCCTTGGCGGCGCGTTCGTCCATGGGCAGCGAGCGCATCGCGTCCAGCCGGCGCGCCAGCTGTTCGCCAAAGCGCGCAGCCGGCAGCGGCAAGGTGCGGCCCTTGAGCTGGCCCAGCACCAGCGGGCCATAGGCGCCGTCGACCTCGTCGATGGCACGCACCGCGAGCTCAGGGTCCTTGCGCCAGTGGCCGGCTCCCACATCGACCTGGAAGCTGATGATCTCGCTGCCCTTGACCACGTCAGCCAGCAGGTCGAAGGAGTTCGACTCGATCACGGGGTTGGGCTGCATCGAGCCGCGCGCCAGCACCTGGTCGATCAGCTCACGACCGGAGTAGCTGGGGTCGGGCAGCGCCAGGTCATACATCAGGCAGTCGCGCACCCGCAGCTTGGGCTTGCTGGCCAAGGGGTGGTCCCTGGCCATCACTGCCACCATGCCCTGCCCGATGGACATCAGCGGCTGAAGTTCGGCGGCATGCGAGGGCCGGAAGACCAGGATCAGGTCGGCCTCGTAGGCCAGCATCAGGCGCATGGCATTGGCATGGTCGCAGACATTCACCGTCATCTTCACCAGAGGATGCTCGGCGCGGAAGGCCTTCATCTCGGTCAACAGCAGGTCGCGTGCCACCGCCTGGCTGCAGGCGATGCGGATCTCGCCGCGGCGCAGGCCTGCAAGCGCCTCGATCTGCGAATAGACGCGGCGCAGGTCGGCATTCTGGTTCTTGATCCAGGCGATGAAGATCTCGCCCGCAGCCGTCAGCAACACACCGGAGGAAGTGCGCTCGAACAGCGCCGCCCCCAGGTCGGACTCGACATCCTGGATTCGACGCAAAAGGGCCGAAGGGGTCAGGTGCAGCTTCTCGGCAGCTTGCCTCACCGACCCGGTGCGGGCCACCTCTTCCAGATAGCGCCATACGCGCATGTTTCTAAGAGCCATCACTACTCCTCAGGCACGAAAGTCAACACACCCACGCGAATTTGGCACCTCACAAGTGCATGGCGATCCACTAACGTGAGCTCGCACATTCATCACTCAAGACATCGCGCAATACCGCCGCGTGCTGAGCAAGTGAAGTGCCTGCCACAGGTAAAGCTGTGCTGCATCAAAACAAATGGGGATTTGCATGGACTTGGGCTTGCAAGGAAGAGTCGTCATCGTCACCGGGCCTGCCAAAGGCCTGGGGCCTGCGATCACCTTGGCGTTTGCCAGGGAAGGCTGCCGATTGGTGTTGGCCAGCCGTGACTTGGAGGCCATCGAGGCGATCGCGATGAAGACAGAAGGGCTGGGCGGCCAGGCCTTGCCGGTGCGCTGCGATGTCACCAACCCGCAGGAGACTGATCGAATGGCCGAGCTGGCCGTGCAGCATTTCGGCCAGATCGATGCGCTGATCAATGTGGCCAGCGACACCGGGCCGATTGGCGACGCCACCTGGAACACTTCGCCCAAGGAATTCGAGCACACCATGCAGGTCAACCTGCTGGGCTGCTTCAACACCATGCGGGCAGTGCTGCCCCGCATGATCGCGCGCCGCTACGGCAAGATCATCAACGTCGGCGGCACCTACGGCATGCGCGGCAGGGCCGGCCGCATGGCCTACTCGGCCTCGAAATGGGGGCTGCGCGGCGTGACCAAATCTGCCGCGCTCGAAGCTGGTCCACACAACATCAATGTCAACTTCGTCGCGCCCGGCATGGTCGATGACGAGCGCTTCCGCAACAAATGGATCCCGGAGGCGATGACCCAGTTCGGCATCAACGCCGACCAGGCCGAGGAGCGCCACGCGCAGGAATACGCGCTGCGCCGCATCAGCTCCGACATGGACGTGGCCAATGCCTGCCTGTTCCTTGCATCCGATGTCTCGCGCCAGATCACCGGCGTGGACCTGCCAGTGGACGGAGGCTGGGCTGCGCTGTGAACCCGATGCGTGAGCCGACCCACATCGACGTTGCGCAGGTCTACGCACGCCCAGGGGCGCAGCCGCCGCTGGGGCCTTCTCGGCTGCACCTGGCGGAAGGTCGAATCGCGCGCATCGAGCCGCTGCCCGCGCCGCCGGCAGCGGCCCGCCACCGCATCGCCCTGCCTGCGCCTTGCGACGCCCACGATCACGGCCGAGGCCTGCGCACGCTGGCCTTCGGCGCCCAGGACCAGGCGCTGGAAACCTGGCTGTCGGAGCTGGCCCGGGAGCCACACGTGGACCCGTACCTGCGCGCGGTGGTGGCCTTCGCCCGCATGGCCGAGGGCGGCATTGCCGCCGCCAACCATTGCCACAATACGCAGGACGGCAAGGCCTTGCTGCGGGAGGCTCAGGGGGTGGCCCGCGCCGCCCGCGACGTGGGCTTGCGCATCGCTTTCGCTGTGCCTTTCGCGGGCCGCAACAACGTTGTCTACGGCCCGTTGGCACCGCTGCTGGCGCACCTGCCACCGGCGGACCACGCGCGGCTGATCGCCCAACGCCAGCCCAGCCGCACGCTGCAGGAGAACCTGGCGCTGGTTGAGGAGATTGCCGAACTTTCCCACGAGGGCTTCAGCGTGCAGTATGGGCCGGTCGGCCCGCAGTGGGTGGACGACGAGGCCTTGGCCAGCATCGCACAGGCCAGCGCCGACAGCGGACGGCGCGTGCACATGCACCTGTTCGAGACACGGCAGCAACGGGCATGGGCCGATGCGCACCACCCTGGGGGCCTGCTGAAGCATCTGGACGCCATCGGGTTGCTGTCGCCGCGCCTGACCGTGGCCCATGCGGTGTGGCTGGACGCAGCCGACTGCGCGCTGCTGGCCGAGCGTGGCGTGATGGTCAGTGCCAATGTCTCGTCGAACCTGCGGCTGCGCTCGGGCATGCCGCCGTGGCGCCGCTACCTGGATGCGGGCCTGCGCTTCGGCCTGGGGCTGGACGGCATGAGCCTGGACGATGACGAGGACATGCTGCGCGAGATGCGGCTGGCCTGGCACCAACTGAGCACCGTGGATGGCTGCGAACGCTTCAGCCTGGGCGACCTGTTCCAGGCCGTCTGCGGGCATGGGCGGGCGAGCATCACCGGACAAGCGCCGGGCGATGCCGAACTCAAGCCCGGCGCCCCGGCCGACATCCTGGTGCTGGACCTGCGCCACCTCACGCGCGACCGGCTCAGCGAGGACCCCGCCGACCTGCTGGCGCTGGTGGTGGCACGCGCCACCAAGCGCGACATCCAGCACCTGCTCGTCGCCGGCCGCACCGTGGTGCATGAAGCCCATTGCCGCAGCGTCAGCCTGCCTGCGCTGGAGGCAGCGCTGCTGGCCGAGGCCCGCGCAGCCCGCCAGCGCCATCCCCCAGACGACGCGGCCATCACCCGGCTGCAGGGCGCCCTGCGCGCGCATGCGCGCTGCGGCTGTGCCCCTCCTTTTTCCGAACGAGAAACACCATGGATCTGAAACTCAAAGACAAAGTCACCGTGATCACCGGCCCGGCCAAAGGCATGGGCCGCGCGGTGACGCTGGCCTTCGCACAGGAAGGCGCCCGGCTGGTGCTGGCCGGCCGCGACGTGGCCGCGATCGAGCCTGTCGCCGCCGAGGCTCGCGCGCTCGGTGTGGCAGCCATCGTCGTGCCCTGCAACCTGACCGACAGCGCGCAGACCCAGGCCCTGGCCCGGACTGCACTGGCCGAGTTCGGCCGCATCGACGTGCTGGTGAACGTGGCCGGTGGCTCCGGCCCCATCGGCAAGACCGGCTGGGAGACCACCCCGGAGGAGTTCGACGAGATCGTCGACCTCAACATGAAAGGCTGCTTCAACACCATGCGTGCGGTGCTGCCGGCCATGGTCGACCAGGCCGGTGGCAAGGTGGTCAACGTGGGCGGCACCTTCGGCATGCGCGGACGCGCCGGCCGCATGGCGTATTCGGCCTCCAAGTGGGGCCTGCGCGGCATCACCAAGAGCTTCGCGCTGGAAGCCGGCCCGTACAACGTCAACGTCAACTGCGTGGCACCCGGCATGGTGGATGGGCCGCGCTTTCGCGAGAAGGTCTGCGCCAACATGGCCGAGAAGCTGGGCATCACGCTGGAAGAGGCGATGCAACGCCATGCGGCCGATTACGCGCTGCGCCGCGTGACGCTGGACGACGACGTGGCCAACGCCTGCCTGTTCCTGGCCAGCGACGTGTCGCGCCAGATCACCGGTGCCGATCTGGCCGTCGATGGCGGCTGGGCCTCTCTCTAAGGATATCTCCCCATGAAAAGCGCAGACCTTGTCATCCGCGGCGCCCGCGTAGTGTCGGCGGACCAGATCATCCAGGCCTCGGTGGCCATTGCCGGCGAACACATCGTGGCGGTCGGCCATGACGACCTGATGCCGCCAGCCGCGCAGGAGATGCGTGCCGACGGCTTGTTCCTGCTGCCTGGCGCCATCGACAGCCACGTGCACTTCCGCGACCCGGGCTACCCGCACAAGGAAACCTGGAAGACCGGCTCGGCAGCGGCCGCCTGCGGCGGCGTGACCACCGTCTTCGAGATGCCCAACACCAACCCGCCGACCGGCACGCTGGAGGCCTTGCGCCTGAAGCAGAAGGCGGCGGAATCGTCGTATGTGGACTACGGCATCCACGGCCTGCTGGGCGACGACACCATCGAGCGGCTGGAGGCGCTGCTGGAGGCTGGCGTGACCAGCTTCAAGGCCTTTGTGGGCAACACCTTCGGCAACCTGCCGGCGCCCACCGATGGCGCGCTGCTGGAGGGCTTCGAGAAGCTCGCGCCGCTGGGCATCCGCACGGTGGTGCATGCGGAGAATTCGTCCATCCTGCTGCGCCGCGAGCAGCGCATGCAGGCCGCCGGCCGCCAGGACGCGCTGGCCCATCTGGCGGCCCGGCCGGCGGTCGCCGAGGTCGAAGCCATCGGCCGCGTGCTGACGCTGGCCGAATGGACCGGTGCGCGCGTGCACATCGCCCACCACAGCGCCGCCGACTCGCTGTTCCTGTTGCACGACGCCAAGCGGCGCGGCGTGGACGTGACCGCCGAGACCTGCCCGCAGTACCTGCTGCTCAACACCGATCACATGCGCAAGCTGGGCGGCATCATGCGGCTGAACCCGCCGATCCGCGAGGCCCGCCACAACCAACCGCTGTGGGACGCGCTGATGGACGGCACGCTGGACATGATCGCCACCGACCATGCGCCCCACACGCCAGAAGAAAAGACGCGCGCCAACATCTGGGCCTGCGACTGCGGCTTTCCGGGCGTCGAGACCCAGATGCCCTTGATGCTGACCGAGGTGAACCGCGCCCGGGCCAGCCTGATGGACTACGTGCGCTGGAGCGCGGTGAACCCGGCGCGGGCCTGGGGGCTGTATGGCACCAAGGGCGTGATCATGCCGGGCGCGCACGCCGACATCGCGGTGGTCGACATGGACCGCACCGGCGTGCTGTCCCAGAACCGCCTGCAGTCGATCAGCAAGATCTCGCCCTGGCATGGCCGGGCGGTGCAAGGCTACCCGCTGCACACCCTGGTGCGGGGCCGCTTCGTGATGCGCGATGGCCGGCTGGTCGCGGAAGCGGCGGGCTGGGGCCGCTCGGTCAAGAGCGTGCAGCGCATGCCGGCACCGCGGCCCCGCAACACCGAGCACTACCTCAGCGCGGTGCTGCAGACACCCGATGGGGTGTCACCCAGCGCCACACCGCTGCAGGAGCCGGCATGAGCGCAGGGGATCGTCCCGCGAGCGCTGCCCCGCTGCGCAGCGTCGCGGTGTTCTGCGGCTCGAACTTCGGCAGCTCGCCGGCCTATGCAGACGCCGCCACGGCGCTGGGCCAGGCCCTGGCCCGGCGCGGCATCCGCTTGATCTACGGCGGCACCAACAAAGGCCTGATGGGCGTGCTGGCAGACGCCACGCTGGCCGCTGGAGGGGCTGCCGTTGGGATCATCAACCGGCGGCTGTACGCGCGTGGCCACTTGCACCCAGCCCTGACAGCACATGAAGTCGTCGAGCACATGCGGGCGCGCAAGGCCCGCATGGCCGAACTCGCCGATGCCTTCGTCGCGCTGCCCGGCGGGCTGGGCACGCTGGAGGAGCTGTTCGAGGCTGCCACGCTGACCCAGCTCGGCGACCAGACCAAGGCCTGTGGTGCCCTCAACGTGCTCGGCTTCTACGACCCCATGCGAGCCATGCTGACCCACGCCGTGAGCGCAGGCTTCCTGAAACCCGAGCACCGCGACATGGTGCTGATCGACGACGCGCCCGACCGCCTGCTCGACGCCTTGCAGGCTTGGCAGCCGACCCAGGTTTCCAAGTGGATCAACCAGCCGGGCGCCTGAGCGCCTCCAGCCCCCCCGCCCCGCATTTCGCAGTCCCCATGACACGCATCCGCATCACTGCCGGCGACCAGACCTTCATCGCCGAGACCCACCCTGACGCCCCCCGCACCGTGGCGGCATTCCTGCAGCTGCTGCCCTACCAGCAGCAGCTGATCCACGTGCGCTGGAGCGGCGAGGCCTGCTGGGTGCCGCTGGGTGACTTCCGCCTGGCAAGCCAGGGCGAGCCAGTCGGCTTCGAGAACCACACCAGCCACCCCTCGGTGGGCGACATCCTGTTCTACCCCGGTGGCTACAGCGAGACGGAAATCATCCTCGCCTACGGCCCCTGCAGTTTCGCCAGCCGCATGGGCCCGCTGGCTGGCAACCACTTCCTGACCATCGTGGAAGGTCGAGACAAACTCCGCGCGCTGGGGCACCAGGTGCTGTGGAAAGGTGCGCAGGACGTCCTGTTCGAACAGCTACCCTGAGGCGCACCTGCGCCCTATGGCGATGCCGCGCCATCCGCGGTTGCGGTGTGTCGCGCTTCAACCTTGAGCCGGCCAACATCTTGGGTCAGGGCCTGCCTGTCACTGTCGCGCTTCCCGGACAGCTGCTGGAGCAGCGTTGGAACAGCTGACGACTTTGAGCCGGAACGGGTGTCGACGTTGAGTTGGACCGAAAGGCGGTCTTGACCGGAATACGCAGTCGACTGCACCTCGACCCGGTGAAGCAAGGGGCTGCCGAGGTTCCTGGTGGTGGGAAAGCGAACCGTCCGTCTTGTGGGTGGACTCGCCTATTGCGAAGCGCAGCTCCGTGGATCCGTGCGCGGCCCAGAGTTCAACGCCATCGGACGCGTGATCGAGCACCCAGGACTTCAGTTCGAGATGAGCGGAAGCTCAACGGGATGGTGGCCGAGCAGGCACTTTTCTTGCGGCATGCTGATCTTCCACCGGCAGGTCTTTGAAGCGATGCGCATCGCGCTTGAGGTGACGTCGCAGTTCGTCGAAGCGCACTGCCAAGGCGGGACATGCTTCGATCTTCGCGTCGTGCGGGCCTGGCGCGCATTGAGCGCCTCGACTGCCGCGGGCGACCCGTGATCTGCGGATCGCCCCTTGGCGGCAATCAGGCTCCGGGGTCGTCTATGACGCGGGTGTGGCGTCGGGTGCGCTGCCGACAAGCTGCCGCACCGGCAGCGAGATGCGAAAGCTGGTGCCGACGCCGACTTCGCTGGTGACTGCGATGCGGCCGCCATGCTTGCGGACGATGCCGTACGAGAGCGACAGCCCGAGACCGGTGCCCTTGCCGACTGGCTTCGTGGTGAAGAAAGGATCGAAGATCTGCTTCAGATTCTCGGGCGGGATCCCGCAACCGTTGTCCGAGATGTCGATGAAGACGTGGTCATCGCCTTCGCACCCGGTCGTGACAACGATGCATCCCATCATTCCCTGAAGCGCGTGTGCGGCGTTGACCAACAGATTCATGAACACCTGGTTCAGTTGCGACGCCAGGCATTCGATCTGCGGAATGTTGCCATAGCAGCGCTTGACCTCGGCGACGTACTTGATCTCGTTGTTGGCGATGTTCAGGGTGCTGTCCAGCCCCTTGTGGAGATCTGCCCACTGCCAGCCTTGCTCGCCCACATGCGAGAAGTCCTTTAGATCCTGGACGATCTGCTTCACTCGGAGGGCGCCGTCCTTGGATTCGTCCACCAGCTGCAGCACCTCCTGGCTCAGAAATGCGTAGTCGTTGACGTCCTTGATCCGGTGCAGGTCCGACAAGGCGGCCGCACTGAACACATGCTCCTGCGCCTCGTACGCCTCAACGATGGCGAGCAGCGACTTCGAATAATCGCGCAGGGTGCCGAGGTTGGACGTGATGAAGGCGATCGGATTGTTGATTTCGTGCGCCACTCCGGCGGCGAGCTGGCCAATGGCAGCCATCTTCTCGGACTGGAGCAATTGATGGTGGGCCTCCTCCAGGCGCTTGATCAGCACCTGCTGTTCGTCGGTCCGGCGTTGCAGTTCGTCACGCGCCTGCTGGCGCTCGCGCAGGTCGGCTCGCAGCTGTTCATTGCGCTCGTTGAGTTCGAGAGACATCATTTCGAGCGCCCGCTCGATGAGCATGCGCTCTCCGTCCGCATCTTCGTACGCCTGGCTTACCGCCCCCAGCAGCAGCTCCAGCCCGGTGGGCAGCGCATAGGTATCGCCGAATGCGCGCCGCAGCTGACGTCGAAGCAACTTGTGATGGGAGGGATTCATACCTCTGAGAAAGTCGTGATCGTCATCGTCTGGTTGTGCAGCTCGCATCCACCAAGCGTCCCCTGCGGGCAGAGTTCGCCGTAGGAGTAAAAGCCGGCAAGCGCCGTATCGCCAAGCACTTCGCGAACGCCGTCGATCTCTTCCTCGATGCGCTGGCGCAGCACGAGTTTTCGGCCGACGCAACTGATCAGGACGGCCAATTGCGCATCGTCGCGGCCCAGCCGCCGCAGCCCTTCGGACGCGGCACCGGACGCGCCATCTACCAGGCGATCGAAGTTGGCCTTCATCAGACGGGCCTTGGCCCCCTCGGGGATGTCACCCCCGAAGGTCATGCTCCCGGAGGCTTCGTCGATGCCCAGCACGGTGCGTACCAGCCCGGCACCGCCGCGCCCGTCTTCCAGCAGCAAGGGGAAGCGCAAACCCGTCGCGGGCAATCCGCACGAGTGTTCGCCCAGGTAGCTCTTGTAGAGCTCTAGTGCCGATTTGCCATCCAGCTCGAAAAGCACGTTGCCTCGCGAGCGAGTCACGGTGCGAAGGGGGCCGAAGCTGTCCCAGCCACCGACGCTGCCATATCCGACGAGCAAGTCATCGCCATAGAAGCCAATGCCAACGACGTGCCGGCTCTGCCCGATGCCGTTGCACATGACCAAGGTCTCGATGAACCTGTCGGAGTCGGCCGCCAGCCCTCCGGTAGCGCAGATGCCCTCGGGCAGGCGCTCGCGCAAAGCCTTGGCGAACGACGTGCCGTTGACCACAAGGCCGTCACAAAACGTCATCACGTGTCGCAGGCCCGGGCGCACCAGCTTGAGCGCGATCTGTTCTGCCGCTTCGCGGCCATCCGTGTCTTCGGCGACCGGAACAAGTACCCAGTCGATCACGCTGCGTTCGAATTGCACGGCCGTCGCCACGAGGCAGTCATCGTGCACACGCGTACCGAGGATCTCTCCGGCGGTCGAGCAACCAACGATCAGGGCATTCGGGTGCCACGCCCGCAACTGATCGAATAGCCCTTGTTGGCGAAGAGCGTCCGGTGAACCGAAGGCAAGCACGAGTTGATCGCGGTCGCCGGCGGCCGGGGATCCGTCTGTCCAGCCGACGGCGGGCGTCCACAGGCGCTGTCGAATCTTCATGGGTCTTCTCCAGGTGGGCGCGGCATCAACACACCGCATCTTGCTGACATGGAGCGGGCACCAGCGTCTCTTGGACATTTCGACAAGTTGGAGCGCCACTTGAGCCTGTTTTGCGCCTCTCGTCCGGATCGAAACCTCGGATTGACCTTCGATGCCGTGCGTCAGAGATGTCGCGCTTCGACCTGGAGACCGTCCGGGGAACACAATGTGGCCTGCATGGCATGCACCTCGAGCAAGCTAACCGTGGCAGCGGCGCCATGGAAAAGGCCAAGGCATGACGCGTCTGGACGCGCATAGACAAGATCTGTCAACGCAACGCTGCCGCCGTCTGCCAGGACTTCGATCAGGCTGCCGTCGATCCATGCCTCGATCTCTATCTCGTTGGCGTTGGACAGCCGCTGTGCATCGTGCCTCTCGGACTGACCCTTGAAGCGGGGCGCCGCGCAGCTCCGGTTAATGAAGAAACTGTTGCGTTCAGGGTCAAATCCCACCTTCACGGATTCCCCTGCGCCCTTGAGCAGCTCCAGTCCGATGGGTGAGTCCAGGCCGGCCCGAAGCGCGCGCAGACGCACCATCAGCTGCCTGCCCTGAATACCGGCTTGGGCCAGCGATGCCGCTGTCATGTGCGCAGAGTTCTCACGCGCGGTGAACAGCGGTTCTGGCCCGACGAGCGCCTTCATCTCCGCCGCCATGCGCTGGCGCAGGCGCAAACCCCGGGGTGTGGTGACCAGGCTCAGCTCACGCGGCGCCGACTGCTGGCCGCGCCAGGGCTGCGTTGGCAGTTCGCGGGCGTATTCCCAGTTGCTGCACCATCCCAGCCAGAGCACGCGCTCGTCCGGCATGTTGGCGAACATGATCGGGGCGTAGAAGTCGCGGCCGTGGTCAGCCCAGAGCGTCGGTGGCTGCGCGTCATCGGCGACGAACCGCGTGCCGTCGAAATCGCCGATGAAGTACTGCACGCCGCTGCCGCCCCACAGCGAGCCGTGGTTGACCGAGACGATCAGCACCCAGCGCTTGCGAGTGGGGTCGTCGTCGACGCTCAGCGCGAACAGCTCGGGTACTTCCCAGATGTTCCCGTCGGCCGAGCCGGCGGGGCCGAAGGTCGAGACACGGGTCCACTCCACCAGGTTGCGGGAGGTGTAAAACCAGACCTGCTGTTCCAGCGCCACCACCACCAGCATCACAAAGCGCTGCGTCGGCTCGTGCCAGAACACCTTCGGGTCGCGGAACTCGGTGGAACCGATGTCCAGCACCGGGTTGCCTGCATAGGGCGTGAATGTGCGGCCCCGGTCGAGGCTGAAAGCCAGGTGCTGGGACTGGATCTTGGTTCCCGGGTCGAAGCCGGTGAAGAAGGCCACCAGTGCCGGGACGGTGGCGCCGGCCGGCGCGAAGCCGCCACGGTTCGCATGGTCCACGACGATGGAGCCCGAGAAGGCCATCAGCCTGTCCGTCGCGGGGATGGCCACCGGCAACTCCTGCCAGTGCGTGAGGTCGGTGCTCACCGCATGGCCCCAGCTGATGTTTCCCCAGTCGTCGCCCTGCGGGTTGTACTGGTAGTAGAGGTGGTATTCGCCGTCAAAGTGGACGAGCCCGTTGGGGTCGTTCATCCAGTGGCGCTTCGGCGAGAAGTGGTAGCGGGGCCGCCAGGCATGCTGGTCGGCATCGGTCGTCGGCATCGGTGTGGTCACGGTGGTGCGAGCTCGGTCAGGGCGAGGGAAGTCGTTGGCCTTGCGGGCCGAAGAGATGGAGCTTGTCGGCGTTGACGCGCAGCGAGCGCGGCTGGCCGAAGGCGAGGCTGCGGTCAGTGGTCAGCGCGGTGAGCGGCGTGGACGCGCCGGTGACGACCAGGTGAACCAGCGATTCGGCGCCCAGCCGTTCGACCAATTGCACGCTGCCGGCCGCGCCCGCGACGAGCTCGATGTCCTCGGGCCGCGCGCCGATGGTGGCAATGCCAGCGGCGGCCAGCGCCTCGACCGAGCGGCCGGTCAGCAGCGCCAACTGAGGCGCGTGGGCGGCGTCCACCGGGACAAGGTTCATCCGATGCGTGCCCATGAAGCCGGCGACGAAGACATTGGCCGGCGTGTCGAAGAGCTCGTCCGGCGTGCCGAACTGCTCCAGGCCCTGGCGGCTGAGCACGACGATGCGGTCCGCCAAGGTCATCGCCTCCACCTGGTCATGCGTCACGTAGACGGTGGTCACACCCTGGCGGCGGTGCAGCTCGGCGATCTCCGCCCGCATCTGGCCGCGCAGGTTGGCATCGAGGTTGGACAGCGGCTCGTCGAAGAGGTAGGCGGTGGGCTTGCGCACGATCGCGCGGCCGATGGCCACGCGCTGGCGCTGGCCGCCGCTGAGTTGTGTGGGCTTGCGCTGCAGCAGCTCCTCGAGCTGGAGCTGGCGGGCGGCATCGAGGATCAGCGCATGGCGCTCGGCCCGGCGCAGGCCGGCGATCTTCAGGCCGAAGCCGATGTTGTCGTAGACCGTCATGTGGGCGTAGAGCGCGTAGTTCTGGAACACCATCGCCACTCCGCGCTTGACCGGCGGCAGGTCGTTGACGCACAGGTCATCGAACATCAGGCGGCCGCCGCTGACGGCTTCCAGCCCCGCGATCATCCGCAGCAGTGTGGACTTGCCGCAGCCCGAGGGACCGACGAGCACGGTGAACTCGCCACGACGGATGTGAAGGTTCAAGTCGCGGAAGACGTAGCGCTCCATGCGCTCGTCGTAGCGCTTGTCTGCGTGCTGGAAAACGATGTTCGGCATGTCGATTGAACTTCACTGGCTACCGATAGACAAATGTGGCGATGTGCGAGGATGTGCGGGCAGGTTTCAGCCCTTGATGCCTGCGCCGACGACCGAGCGGATGAACTGCTTCTGGAACAGCAGGAAGAAGACCATCACTGGCAGCGTGATCAGGCAGGCATAGGCCATCACCTCGCCCCACTGGGTGCTGCGGCCGAAGAACTGCTGCAGGCCCACCATCACGGGCCGGGCGCTGGCGGTGTGCACCGTCATCACCGGCCACAGGTACTGGTTCCACATGCCCAGGAACAGGATGATCGCGGCCGTCACGATCACCGGCTTGCACACCGGCAGCACCAGGCGCAGGTAGATGGTCAGCGCGCCGGCGCCGTCCATGCGTCCGGCCTCCACCAGCTCGTCGGGCACATCCTTGAAGAACTGGTAGAACAGGAAGACGCAGAAGGAATTGGCCAGGAAGGGAATGATCTGCACGTGCAAGGTGTCCAGCCAGCCAATGGTCAGGCCGCTGGCGTCGAACCAGGGCAACTTGGAGACGATCAGCAGCATCGGGATCGCCAGTACCTCGAAGGGCACGATCAGCAGGCCGATGACAAGCGTGAGCACCAGGCCCTGGCCGCGCCACTTCAGCTTGGCCAGCGCGAAAGCGGCTGCGCTGTTGATGAAGATGCCGGCAGACACGCTGACCAGGGCGATCAGCCCCGAGTTCAGCAGGTAGGCGCCGACGGCACCCTTCTCGAACACCGCTCGGTAGTTGTTCAGCGACCAGCGAGCGTCGGGCAGCAGCGCGGTCGGCTTGCCCAGGTCGGTGAACAGCGCCTCGCCCGGCTTGAAGCTGGCCGCCACCATGAAGAGCAGTGGGTAGGCAAAGACCAGGCCGGCGAGCAGCATCAGCGCGATGTGCAGCAAGGATTTCGCCACCTCGCTCGGGCCGGCGGCGCGTTTGCCGTTCATCATCGGCTGGACCTTTCCAACAGTTTCTTCTGCCCCAGCGACAGCAGCAGTACGAAGACGAAGAAGAACAGCGTCATCGCCGAGCCGTAGGCAATGTCCTGCTCGCGGAAGCCCACGCGCATCGAATGGAAGATCAGCGTGCTGGTCGAATCCATCGGCCCGCCGCCGGTCAGCACGTCCACCTGGGTGAACAGGCCGAAGGCCATGATGGTGGTGGACAGGGCGACGAAGACCAGCGTGCGTTTGAGGCCCGGCAAGGTGATGTAGACGAACTTCTGCCAACGGCTGGCGCCCATCACGTCGGCTGCTTCGTACTGGTCGATGGAGATGCCCTGCAGGCCCGCCAGGAAGATCAGCATCTGGAATCCCGCGCCTTGCCAGGCCGACATGATGGCGATGGACAGCATGGCCAGGTGCGGGTCGCCCAGCCAGTCCGGCTGCGGCGCGTTGTCGCCGAAGATCACGCGCAGCAGCTGGTTGGCCAGGCCGGCCTCGGTGTGCAGGATCAGGCCCCAGACCGCCGCGACGACGACCATCGAGGTCACCACCGGCGAGAAGAAAACGGTGCGCAGCACCACCCGGCCGCGGAAACCGTGGTTGACCCAAAGTGCCATTGCGAAGGCCAGTGCCGTCTGTAGCGGCACGACCATCAGCGCGAACAGGAAGGTGTTGGCGATCGAGCGCAGGAACTGCGGATCGCGCGCACCGACGAGGTAATGGCGGCCGGCCAGTGACACATCGCCGAGGTACTGATAGCCGTCGAGGCCCGCGGGTGCCTCTCGTTTCATCCGCCGCCACTGGCGCTGCGGCAACTCGCGTTCGGTCTCGCTGGCGGCCGGCGGTGCGTCCACCACCTTGAGCGCGAACATGCGCGTGTAGTTGTCCAGCCCGGTCCATTCGATGCGCTCGGTCTGCAGCAGCTTCACATTGGTGAAGCTGAAGCCCACGGCCAGCGCAAAGGGCAGCAGCACGAAGGCTGCGAACAGCAGCAAGGCTGGGCCGGCGAGCACGGCCACCTCGGACCAGTGCGCCTGGGCGAGGCGGGAGTTCGGGTCAGAAGCCATAGTTGCGATTGCGCTTGAGGTCCTGCTGGATCGCCTCGACCGCCCGGTCCAGCGCCTCGGCGGAATCGCCGCCCTCGCGCACCTCCTTCAGGGCCCGCTCGAAGCTGCTGGACAGCATCGGATAGGCCGGTGTCTCGGGCCGCAGCAAGGCATAGGCGCGGGCGTACTCGAACAAGCTGCGGCCAAAGGCGCCGGGGCGGTAGAGCGCGGTCTGGTCGGCTGCCGCCTCGCTGGTGGGCATCAGGCCGGTGGCCTGCGAGAAGGCAGCGATCTCGGGCGCGGAGATCAGGAATTCGATGAACTGCCGTGCGCCTTCAGGATGCGGGCAACTGCTCGACACCGCCCACTGCCAGGAACCTGCGCCGATGCGCGGCTGGGCGCCGAAGGCCGGCGGCGGCAGCGCAACCAGGTCGTCGCCGATGCGAGCGAGGTAGTCCTTGGCGGACCAGGAGCCCGTGTAGTGGAAGGCGGCGCGCCCGCTGGGGAAGGACTGGTCGTCGACCGGCTTGCGCGCCACCAGCCGTTCGGTGAACAGCGAGCCGTAGTAGTCGACGACGCCCAGCGCAGCATCGCCGTTGAGCACGCCGTCCACCCGCGTGAAGTTCTTGCGATCGATCAGGTCGGCGCCGGCGCTCTGCAGCCAGGGCGAAAAGCCGTAGCTGACCCATTCACCGGTCCACTGCGCATTCAGGTCCAGCGGATAGCGGAAGCCTTCGTTCTTCAGCTTGCGCAGGATGTCGCGGAACTCGGTGGCCGTGTAGGGCTGCGCCATCGTCGCCAGGCGAATGCCGTGCGTGGCCAGCACGCTCCTGCGGGCGAACAGGGCCAGCGCCGCGTCGAACTGGCCCACGGCGTAGAGCTTGCCCTTCAACGTCGAGCGCGCGCCGGGGATCAGCGCCTCTACGCCGGCCGGCCGCAGCGCGCCTTCCAGCGTCTGGACATGGCCGGCCCAGGCGAAATTGGGTACCGCCGGTTGGTCGAGGTCGAGCACGCAGGGCAGCTTCTTCGTCATTGCCGCCGCGATGACCGACTGCTGGTAGGAGCCTTGGGGCAGCGTCTCGACGACGACGCGCCATCGCGACTGCTGGCGATTGAAGCGGGCCTCGGCGGCGGCGCTGGCCCGCATGTCGGCATCGCCGGTCTGGTGGCGCCAGACCTGGATCTCGACCGGTTCGGCAAGGGCCGCCCCGGCGGCCAGCGTGGCCGCCAGCAGCAGGATGGCCGGCCTCATTTGGGCTTCCTGCCCGGGGGCGCGGCCACGGAGGCGCGCACCTGAACCTCGCAGCGCTCGCGAATGGCGCCTGAGGCGCTTTCGTCGCAAGCCATCTGCGCGGCGCGGCGGCCCATCTGCAGATAGGGCAGGCGCACGCTGGTCAGCGGCGGGTCGGTGGCATGGACCAGCATCGGATGGTCGTCGAAGCCCAGCACCGAGACCTGGCCCGGCACGGCGATCTGGCGTTTGTGCAGGCATTGGATGATGCGGGCGGCCATCTTGTCGTTGCCGGCCAGCATCGCGGTGGGCCTGTGCTCGCGCAGCACCTGGCCGACCAGCGAATCGATCGCGGCGAACTCATCCTCGATCGATGCGCCTTGCGAGCCCTGCACGAAGACCGGTTCGGGCTGGCCCGCCGCCTTCGCGGCCTTCAGGAAGCCGCGGTGGCGCAGCTGCGTGGCGCGCATGTCCGGAAAGAGCTCGAACACGACGATGCGGCGGTGACCGTGGGTGTAGAGATGGGCCAGGCCGTCGCGCGCGCCCTGCTCGTCGTCCGGCACGACGCTGGGGACCTCGCCGCCCGGCAGGTAGCAGTTGAGCAAGACCAGGCGCGTGCCTTCGGCGCGCCTCAGCTGGGCCGCATCAAGCGCGCGGTGGAAATGGGTGGCGAAAATCAGCGCGTCCACTCGGTGCTCGATCAGTCCATCGATCAGTTCCGGCACGTCGGCGTCCACGCCGCCGCATTCGGCGATCAACAGGCGCTTGCCCAGCGCCTTTGCGGCCAGCTGCAGGCCCTTGATCAGCTCGAATGAGTCGGGGCTTGTGGTGATGCGGTCGGACACGATGCCGATCAGGTTGGGCTTCACGCCCTTCAGCGCGCGGGCCGCGACGGAAGGGCGGAACTGCAGCTCGCGCATCGCCGCGACGATCTTGGCGGAGGTCTTCTGAGAGATGCAGTTCGGGTCGTTCAGGTAGCGCGATACGGTACGCACCGAAACGCCGGCCTGGTCGGCGACCTGGTAGATGGTCGAAGCGTCATTCATCGGGGCCAGCTCGTCTTTCGTCTCTGTTCAGCGGCATTTTGTCTATCGATGGTAGTTTCCAGGGAACGCGATGCACTGCGTGTTTACCCGAGGCGTTGAATGCCGGCCCGGAACCTCGGGGAAACACCAGGAACGGCTTCTCTTTCCCGCAAATACCATCGATAGACATTTTGGCGCCGAAGCCCTCTCTCAGGTGTTCGGCGCCTGTCTTTCCAATAAAATGGCTATCGATAGACATTATGCCGGACTTTTTCTTTTGCACATCGGTCAAGGCCTCCGGCGACCGCAGGCCGGGCGCGGCGCATGGGGCCGGCAGCCGTGCCCCGCGCGATCCAGATGTCTATCGATGGATGCGGCTGGGCATGGCCTTCATCTGCCTCGGTGCGCGGCTTGCATCGGCGCAGCCGATGCCGGCGCCACTGCTCGCGCTGAACTTCGACCGGCTGGCACAGGGCGAGCTGCCCGTGGGCGCGACGATCCACACGCAGTTCCGCGCGCCGGACGTGGTGCCGGGCGTGATCGGCAGTGCCTGGCGCACCGATGGCTTTTCCAGCTACACCCAGGCCGCGCTGCCTCTGGACGCCCACGCCGGCTTCACGCTGTCGCTTTGGCTGGCGCTGGAGAGCTTCCCTTCCGATCGGGAAGTGCCGGTCGACGAGCTGTCTCCCTCCTCGATCGCCCAGCAGTCGCAGGACGGCAAAGGCTTCGACCTGCATGTCGACGCTTTTGGCCGCTGGGGCTTCCGCATCGCCACCTCGGCGGGCATGCTGGAGCTGCTGGCGCCACAGCGCTTCCCGCTGCGCCGCTGGGTGCAGGTGATCGTCAGCGTGGATCCGCAAGCCGGTCTCGTTCGCCTCTACCAGGACGGCGCGCTGCTCGGCACCGCCAGCGGCCAACCCGGCATGCGCCTGCTTCTGTCGGCCGTGCCGCTGACGCTTGCGGCACCGGCCATCGAGGCGCGCATCCTGGATTTCATCGTCAACCGCCTGAATGCCGCCTATGACGAGTTGGCTGTCTATCCCTCGGCACTGAGCGTCGAGCAGATCAGGCGCCTGCCGGTTCCGGCCGTCGCGCCCGATGCCGAAGCCTCGCTTGTAGTGCCGGCCACACGCTTCGCTGGCGACACGCAGCGCCCGCGCGTGCATCCGATGCCGCCGGCCAACTGGACCAACGAGCCGCACGGCCTGATCCGCGTCGGGAACGCCTGGCACCTGTTCTACCAGCGCACACCCAACGGTCCCTACAAGACCTTGATGCACTGGGGCCACATGACAAGTACCGACCTGGTGAGCTGGAAACACCTGCCCGACGCGCTGTGGCCCGAGCTGCAAACGGAAGACAGCGGCTTTGACATGAAGGGCATCTGGTCCGGGCACGTGATCGAGGACGGAGGCAAAGCCTTTGCCTTCTACACCAGCGTCAACCATGGCGACCGGCTGTCGGCCGCCAACCCCGGCGTGGCGATGGCCGTCAGCGAGGATCCGCAACTGCGCCACTGGCGCAAGCTCGGCCCAGTCCTGAACAGCCAGGGCCTGCGCGACTTTCGCGATCCTTTCCTGTGGAAGGAGGGCAGCACCTGGCACATGCTCGTCGGTGCTGCGCTGGAGAGCGGCGGCGGACTGCAGCACTATGTGCTGGACCGTTCGCAGGCGCGCCCTCAATGGAAGCCCCTTCGCTTCACCGACGTCGCGTGGCGCCAACTCGACAACGGCTCCGAGATCTGGGAGATGCCGGTCTTCGTGCCGCTGGGCGACGGCGTGTGGCTGCTGCTGGCCAATCCAATCGGCGGCAAGGTGAGCAAGTACGGGGAGCCCGCCACCCGCGCCGTCTACTGGACCGGCACATGGTCCGGCGACCTGTTCACGCCTTTCGACCGCAGCCCTAAGCCCCTGGACCTGCTGCCCGGTCACCTGGCACCGACGGTGGGCCGCGCCGCGGATGGCAGCCTGCGCGCGATCGGCATCGTGGACGAGCGGCGCACGCCGGCGGCGCAGTTGCGTGCCGGCTGGGCCCATGTCTTCAGCTTGCCGCGGGTGTGGACGCTGGGACCCGATCGGCGCACGCTGGGCCAGGCGCCAGCGCCGGAGCTGCGCGCCTTGCGTGACGACCCGCTGCGCACCGACAGCGCGCTGGCGCTGGACGAGCACCCGCAGCGACTGGCCAGCGGGATGCAGGCCTACGAGCTGCAACTCGACCTGAGCGGCACCGCCCCGGTCACCATGGACCTGATGGCCTCGCCGGACGGGGGCGAATTCACCCGCCTGCGCTTCGACCCCGAGCAGGGCAGCGTGTCCGTCGACAAGACGCACGCCAGCCTGTCCGCCGAGAACGAAGGCCCGCTGCGCTTGCAAGGCCACTACGACCGCGCCGCGTTCGGGGTCATGCGCCGCCTGCGCGTGTTCGTGGATGGCTCGGTCGTCGATGTGTTCGTCAATGACGCCGCAGCCTATTCCCTGCGCAGCTACCCGACCCTGCCCGCCAGCACAGGCCTGCGCCTGTCCTCAGACAGACCCATGACCGCGCAGGTTCAGCTCTGGCCGCTGCGGCCGCCACCCTGATCGCCCCACCACCACCGACCTCGAGAAATACCCCGGCAAGGGGATCCACAGGAGACGAACGATGAAATACCCACGAGCCGCCATCGCCTGGCGTCTGTTGCCCGTGGCCTTGGCAGCGCAGGCCGCCTTCGCCCAGCAGGCCCCGGCCCCCGAAGCCACCGAGAGCGCCGAAAAGCCGCAGGAGGTGGTCATCACCGGCACTGCCAGCAGCGGGCGCCAGACGCTGAAAAAGGACTCGACCAACACGATCAACACGCTGTCGGCCGAGGAGATCCGGCGCCTGGCGCCGATCAGCACCGCCGACCTGCTGCAGAACGTGCCGGGCATCTTCGCCGAGGGCAGCACCGCCGGTGAAGCCAGCAACAACATCACCGTGCGCGGCCTGCCGGTCACTGGTGGCTACCGTTACGCACCGCAGCTGATCGACGGCCTGCCCTGGTTCGAAGAGCCAGAGGTGCCCTTCATGAACAACGACGTCGCCGTGCGCGACGACCTGATGACCAAGCGTGTGGAAGTGGTCAAGGGAGGGACTGGCGGCATCCTGTACTCCAACGGCCTGGGCGCCACTGTCAACCACATCACCCGCACTGGCAGCCAGCAGTTCGAGGGCGGCTACAAGCTGGAAGTGGCCGACTACAACTTCGTCCGCAATGACCTCTTCGTCTCCGGCCCGATCAGCAAGAACCTGACCTTCGCCGTGGGCGGCTTCTACCGCACCTCCGACGGCCTGCGCAACACCGGCTACACCGCTGACAAAGGCGGTCAGGTGAGGGGCAATCTCGTTTATCAGACCGATGACGGTCGAAGCGAAGTGCAGCTTCACGCGCTGAAGATCAACGACCGCACCGCCTTCTACCAGAACGTGCCCTTCCAGGTGCCGGCCATCAGCGCGCCGGGTACGCCGGCCGATCCTGTCAAGATCCGCATGGACCAGGTCTGGCCGCTGGGCATCGATTTCGCGCATGGCACGGTGGCGTCCTCGTCGAACCGCCGCTTCAGGATGCTCGGCGAGTATGGTGAGCGCCAGATCGACACCGCCGACGGCATCCACCCCGACTTCAACATCACCACGCTGAAGGGCATCCACGAGTTCGAGTCGGGCTGGACGCTGGACGCCGGCCTGCGGCACTCGAACGGCAGCAGCGGCTTCAACGGCATGTTCACCGGCAACGACACGACCACGGCCGCCCGCTTCAACAATGCCCGCTTCAACAACGACGTGCTGCGTTTCGGCAGCTTCTACCCGACCGCCGTCGGCGTGGCAGCTTATGGCGTGGACGGCGGCGCACGCATCGCCGACAGCGCCTATCTGAACTACCTGATTCCCTTCATCGCGAGGACCGAGGCCCGCAGCACCTCGTTCGACTTGAAGCTGGGCAAGTCGGTGCAGTGGCTGGGCGAGCATCAGCTGACCCTCGGTGCATATGCCACCAACTATGCGAACAGGCAGAACTTTCAGCAGTCGCTGCTGGTCTCGACGATGGAGGCGCATCCGCAGTTGGTAGACCTGCGCGCCATCGATGCCGCGGGCAATCCTGTCGGCCCCTCGGTCACTTCCAATGGCGTGATGCGCCTGGGCTTCAATGGCTATTTGGCAGATGCCAAGGTCAAGGGCGAAGCGCTGTATTTCCTTGATCATTGGGAAACGGGTGACGGCCGGCTGAAGATCGACGCAGGCGTGCGCCACCAGACGCAGCGCGCCAACGTGATCTACAACGTGCGCGACCAGACACGCGACCTGACACCGGCCGGCGTCCTGCCCGGCAGCACCGCCGACACACTGGCCGACAACGAGATCCTGCTGCCAGGTGCCGACCAGAGGCTTGACTCCAAGCTCAGCGCCACCGGCTGGTCGCTGGGCAGCAACTACTCGGTGCAGCCCAACCTGGCCGTCTACGGCCTGGTCTCGCGCTCCTTTCGGCTGCCGAGCCTGGAGCAGCTGAACCAGCTGCAGTTCGACCCAAGCCAGCCCGGCAGCAAGGTCGAGCGCATCATGCAGTACGAAGGCGGCCTCCGTTACTACGCCAAGACCTGGGACACCCAGCTGGCGCTGTTCTACAACAAGTTCAGCCCACGCGACCAGTACGTGGACTTCCGCGATTTCACGTCGCCAAGCTGCACGCCGGCCGGGGTGACAGTGGACATCAACAGCTGCCCGCTGGTGCGCGAGTTCTACCGCCGCGGCATCGAGAACGTCGGCCTGGAGCTGGAAGCTGCGTGGCGGCCGTCAGAGGTCAAGGGTTTGGAGCTGCGCTTCAACGGCCTCGTGCAGGACCCGAAGGTCGTGGACGCGAACTACCGGACCGTCAAGGAGCTGCGCGTCAACGACGTGGTCACCGGCTACACCTTCGAGCAGATCGGCGAGGACGGCCGCCGCCCGCGCCGCCTTGCCGCGGTCATGGCGAACTTGCAGGCGAGCTGGGACTTGAAGCCTTACACCGGCCTGCCGCTGAAGCCCTATGCCAAGTACACCTACTTCGGGAGCCGCTACTCGGAATCGCAGGACGTCAACGTCACGCTCTACCCTGCGTACTACCACCTCGATGGCGGCTTCATCTGGGACTTCAGCCAGAAGAGTTCGATCCAGTTCCACGTCTCGAACATCACCAACCGCCTCTCGTTCACCGAGGGCGATCCGGTCTTCGTGGACCTGAAGGGCCCCAACGGAGCGACCAACCGCGGCGTGAGCCGACCGCTGTTCGGTCGCACGCTGCGCGCCATGTACACCTACTTCTTCTGAGTGGGAGAACCATGATGAAAAAACTGCTTTGCATGCTGAGCCTGCCCGCACTTGTCCTGCTCAGCGCCTGCGGTGGTGGCAACGGCGGCAGCGCCGAGTCACTGCCTCAGCCGCACTCGCCGGTCATCTCCGATCCGGGTGCGTTGAGCGTGCCCGAATTCACCACGGCCGTGGCGAAGTTGACGGTCAGCAGCCCGGACAACAACGCCTTCGAACTCACGCTCTCCGGCGCCGATGCGGCATTGTTCGCGATCAACGGCGATGGCTCCATCCGCTTCGCGATTCCGCCCGACTTTCAGAATCCCGCCGATGCGGACAGGGACAACACTTACCAGGTCACCGTCGTCGCTGACGACAGCTACTCAACGCCGTCGAAGCTGAACCTGTCCATCAAGGTGACCGCCTGCCCGACATGCCACGTGGCCAACACCTCGGCACATGTCACCACCGACGACACCACTTTCGTCACCGAGAACGTCATCTCCAGCTTCGAGTACCCGGCACAGATGCAGCAGGACACGGCCAAGTACACGCTGACGGGTGCCTTCGCCACGACGACGAACTGGAACAATCTCGAGTATTCGAACCCGGGCATGGCGCCGATCGCTGCGCGCATCGGCGATGCCTCGGTCAGCACCTGCGAGATCGGCGGCGCGGGATGCGATGCGCCGACTGGCAGCATCACGATCAACAACGTGCTCATCAAGAAGGATTCGATCACCTTCCTGATGTCGGGTGGCAACGGCGGGCCCGACGTCGGCGCGCAGGTGCTTTACACGCCGCCCGGTGCCAGCGCCCCGGTCGTTCTGGGAACCTACAACCCGAACAGTTGCGGGGATCCTGTGCTCAAGGGCGACCAGCACTACGTCAACTTCGACACCAGCGGCCTGATCGGCGAGACGGTGCAGTTGGTGATCTTCGACAACGCGTCCAGCGGCTGCGGCTTCGTCGCCTTCGACCACTTCTACCAGACCGACGAGCCGCGCGGTGTCAATGCCGGCGTGCTGAGCAAGCCGCTCACGCCGGTCAAGGTCAGCGTCGAAGATCCGGTGGCGTTCCAGAAGATGGTGCCCTTCGCCAGCTTCGAGAACCCGGTGGACATGGTGGCCAAGCGCGGGTGGGCCGGCACCGGGGTGTTTGCCAACCCGACAGCGACGAGTTGGCAGGGCACGACCGGCACGGACGCCAACGCCGCGCGCGTCGGCGACACGGCCATCAGCACCTGCGAGATCGGCGGCCCGGGCTCGCCCTGCGACTCGCCGACCGGCACGCTGACCTCGCCGGCCTTCAAGGTGACGGACCCGTACCTGAACTTCCTGATGCATGGCGGCGGTGCGGGCAAGAACGTCGGCCTGCGCGTCATGGACACACTGGGCAATGTGCTGCTGAGCTACAGCCCGAACAGCTGCGGACCGTCCTTCATCTAGAACGACGATGACTGGACCCACATCGACATCTCGGCCCTGAATGGCGCCTTCATCAAGGCCCAGCTCTTCGACGAGGAGGCAGGCGGCTGTGGCTTCGTCAGCACCGACCATTGGTACCAGTCGCCCACCGCATGGAATCCCTCGGGCCAAGGCAAGGACGGCGGCACGGTCGTGCTCAGTGCAGCGATGACGGCCAGGCTGGGCTTCAATGTCACGGTGACGGCCGACGCCTTCGCGCAGCCGATCGGCGACTTCGACGATGCCATGGCCACCGCGCAGGTCTGGACCGCCACCGGTGATTTCGTCAACCCGGCCAACGCCGATGTCTGGAAGGGGACATCCGGCGGCGCACGGGTCGGCGTGGGAGCCGTCAGCACCTGCGAAATGAACGGCAACAACAAGGGCTGCGATGCCTCCACCGGCACGCTGACGTCTCCGCTGTTCACCGTAGATGCCGCGCGCCCCTTCCTGAATTTCCTGATGTCTGGCGGCAATCCCGACGGCACCGTTGGCCTGAAGGTGCTGGACGCTGCCGGCGAGGTTCTCGCGACCTACACACCGAATTCCTGTAACCAGTCCTCGATCAGGGACGATGGGAACTGGGTGACGCTGGACCTGTCGGTCCAGGCCGGCAAGCAGGCGCAGGTGCAGATATTCGACAACGAATCCGGCGGTTGTGGCTTCCTCAGTTTCGACCATGTCTACATGGGAGCCGTGCGCAAGCAGTAGGCCCTAACAGTGGGCAAGCAAAGCTGATGCAGGGCAGGTAGGCACCCCCGCAAGGGCCGTGATCTCGCTGCCACTGGCGAACATCTGCCTGCACTGCGTCTTCGACCTGTGGGCGCACCGCGGGCGGGGCGGCCATGCCAAAGGGGAGGTGATCATCGTCCGGCATGCCGGCGACAGCGTGGGCGATCTCCGTCCCTACCGTGACCAGAAGATGGAGCGCCGAAGGGGCTTCTGGCCGCGCGGCGCAGTCGCCGGTTGGCTCAAGTCAGCTCCTCGGTGACCACCGAGAAGTGCGTCAACTGGTGTTGTCCAAAGGTCATGGTGATCGGGACGTCGCCCGCATCGCGCCCGCGGCCGATGACGATGCGGCCGATCCGGGGCGTGTTGTGGCGGGCGTCGAAGGTGTGCCAGCGGTCGCCCAGGTACACCTCGAACCAGGCACTGAAGTCCATTGGGGAGCGCACCGGCGGGATGCCAATGTCCCCCAGGTAGCCGGTCGTGTAGCGCGCAGGGATGTTCATGGCGCGGCACAGCGTCACTGCCAGGTGGGCGAAGTCGCGGCACACGCCGGTGCGCTCATTGAACCCTTCCAGGGCGCTGCGATTGGCACGGGCCCGGCCATAGTCGAATTGAAGGTGGCCGTGCACGAAGTCCACGATGGCCTGCACGCGTGCCCAGCCCAGTGGCGTGCTGCCAAAGCGCGACCAGGCGAAGTCCATCAAGGCGCTGTCGACCTCGCAGTAGCGGCTGGGCAACAGGTATTGCAAGGTCTCGTGGGGCAGGTCCTGCGGCGCATGCTGGATGGCGTCCAGACACACCGGGTCGGGCCGGCCAGGGTCCAGCACGACAGCCGTGTTCCGCAATCGGACGCTGTTCACGTTCGGTGGCACGTTGATGCGGCCGCAGTGATTGCCGAAAGCGTCGGTGTAGTTCTCGATGGCCAGGCCCGGTTCGACGACGATGGCGTCGCCGCTGAGCACGTCATGCTTGCGATCGGGATGCACATTGAGCATCAAGAGGATGGCGTTGGGCGAATTGACGGCCAGCGTGATGTCGAACCCGATTTGAATTTTCAAGACAGCTTCCTGCTTCCATGGGCCGGCGCGAATCGAGCGCACCGGCGTTGTGATGATGCGGCACCGTCTTTGGCGCCTCAAGGACGAATGTAGGAAGGGTCCGCCCCGGCCGCCATCGGGCAGGCGGCCTTGCGGCTGTGGGAGTCAACCTACGTCCGAGCCGTGGCGCCGCTGCTGCGCATCCGCCAGGACGGCGCCAGCGGGCAGATTCCTTCAACCTATTCCAAGGCAGCACCATGCGTGCACAGACCCACCCGCAAGCAGATCAGACGGCGAGGACAGAAGGCGAGGAGGGCAGGCTGAATGCAGTGCGCGGGATGTCCAGCGGGCCGGAGCGCTTTGCAGGGCATTACCATCACCTTCCAAGACCCTCGGCGCTGCAGGCTGCGGCGCTGCTTTCCGGACCTCGCCCATGTCGACCTCTGGCCCTACCGCTGCGCTGTCCTCGAGCTTCGACCCCACGCTGCTGCGCAGCCCTGAGGACCTGGTGGCCACGCTCAGGCGATACCAGGATGTGCTCAACAGCGCGCTTGACACCGCCATCATCACGCTCGATGAACACGGCCTGGTCACCGGCTGGAACCTGGGTGCCGAGCGGTTGCTGGGGTGGACCGAGGGCGAAATGCTCGGCCGCTCGCTCGGTGTCATCTTTCCCGAAGAAGCGGGAGGTCCGGCGGCCCTGCTGGCCGAGATTGGCCAGGCCAAGCTGCAGGGGACCGGCGGCTCGGAGGGCTGGCGTTTGCGCAAGGGGGGCGGGCGCTTCTGGGCCATCGGCGAAACGCGGCGCATGGCCAGCGGCGAAGGCAGCTCGGGGTTCGTGAAGATCCTGCGCGACCGCACCGATGCGCAGCAGCTTGCCTTGGCTCTGCAGGAGCGCACGCGTGCGTTGGAGATCCTGAACCAGACCGGCAGCACGCTGGCCCGTGAAACCGAGCTGGACAAGGTCGTGCAGGCAGTCACCGATGCCGGCGTGGCGCTCACCGGCGCGGAGTTCGGTGCCTTCTTCTACAACCTGGTCAACGCGGCCGGCGAGAGCTACATGCTTTACAGCCTCTCCGGCGTGCCCAGGGAGAAGTTCGCGCAGTTCCCGATGCCACGCAACACGGCGGTGTTTGCACCGACCTTCAGTGGCGAGGACATCGTGCGTTCCGACGACATCACGCGCGACGCCCGCTACGGCCGCAACGCGCCGAACGCCGGCATGCCGGCCGGGCACCTGCCTGTGCGCAGCTACCTGGCAGTGCCGGTCATCTCCCGCTCGGGCGAGGTCATCGGCGGGCTGTTCTTCGGCCACTCGCGCGTGGGCGTGTTCACGGAAGATTCCGAGCGCAACCTCGAGGGCCTGGCGGGCGAGGCTGCGGTGGCCATCGACAACATGCGCCTGTTCGAAAAGGCGCAGCTGGAAATCGCCGAGCGCAGCCGTGTCGAGGCGGCGCTGCGCGAACTCAACCTCGGCCTGGAGGCGCAGGTGCAGCGCCGCACGGCCGAACTGCTGCAGCACGCCGAGGCTTTGCGGCAAGCGCAGAAGATGGAGGCCGTGGGCCAGCTCACCGGTGGCATCGCGCACGACTTCAACAACCTGCTGCAGGTGATCGTCGGCAACCTGGACTTGCTCTCGCGTGGCCTGCCAGAGGAAATGGCACGCCTGCGCCGGGCTGCGGCGCAGGCCATGTCCGGTGCCAAACGCGCCAGCTCGTTGACCCAGCGGCTGCTCGCATTTGCCCGCCGGCAGCCGCTGGACCCGAAGCCCCTCATTGCCAACGTGGTGGTGCAGGGCATGTCTGAGCTGCTGCGCCACGCGCTGGGCGAAACGGTCGAGCTGGAAGTGGTCGGCGCCGGCGGCCTGTGGACCACCGAGGTCGATCCGAACGAGCTCGAGAGCACGCTGCTGAACCTGGCGGTCAACGCCCGCGACGCGATGCCCTCCGGCGGCAAGCTGACCATCGAAACCGCCAACGGCCACCTGGACGAGGCCTATGCGGCGCGGCATGCGGAAGTGACCCCGGGCCAGTACGTGGTGATCAGCGTGACCGACACCGGTGCGGGCATGGACGCGCAGACCATGTCACGCGTCTTCGAACCTTTCTTCACCACCAAGCCCGAGGGCAAGGGTACCGGGCTGGGGCTGAGCCAGGTCTATGGCTTCGTCAAGCAGTCGCATGGCCATGTGCAGCTGTACTCGGAGCTCGGCATCGGCACGACGGTCAAGCTGTACCTGCCGCGCTACCACCAGCTGGCCCAGCCGACCGAGCATGACGAAGCCTTGCCGGTGCCGGGCGCCGAAGGCGAGCGCATCCTGGTGCTGGAAGACGATGCCGACGTTCGGGCCTTCTCGGTTTCCGCGCTGCAGGAACTGGGCTACCGGGTCATCGAAGCAGCCCACGGTGCCGCGGCACTGGCGGTGCTGGAGAAGCAGGGCGTGGACCTGCTGTTCACCGACGTGGTCTTGCCCGGCGGCCTGACCGGTGCAGATGTCGCCGCGCGGGCCAAGGTGCTGCAGCCCGGCATCAAGGTGCTGTTCACGACCGGCTACTCCCGCAACGCCATCGTGCACCACGGCCGCCTGGACGCTGGCGTGAACCTGCTCACCAAGCCGTTTTCGCTGGACGACCTGGCGGTGAAGGTGCGAGAGGTGCTGGACAAGGCGGTGCGAGACGGAACACCTGGCGGCTGACGGCGCGGACATTGCGCGGACCTCGGCAGGTGCTTTGCAATGCTGCCCGGCGGGCAGCATTGCGATGGTGTCGCGCACGCGCGGCGTCCTTGGGGCCGGTATCGCGAAGCCTCATCGCTCTGGCTTGGCACTTCGCTTCGCGACACCGTGACTCGGCAGATTCGGCAGATTCGGCAGGATGGCGCTGGCGACGATGTGGGACAGATGATCGGCCCGTGGCGCGAACGCCGGCAGGTCGACAAGCCAACCGAGCGCCGACATCAGGCCGAACAAGTCGTCCCCATTCATGTCGGTGCGCGCCTGGCCGCCGGCCTGTGCGCGAAGCAGCAGGCGCGCGCTGGCTGAGTGCACCGCTGCACACGCGGCATAGAGAGCGGACTCCGGGTTCGCGTGGGCGGTTGCCATCATGGCGACAACGCCTCGATAGCTCTGCGCGAACGCCATCCATTCTCGGAACCATGAAACGAGCGCCTCACCGGGTGCATCCGACTTCTCGAGTCCGCCTGCCGTCTGTACCAACGCGTCCAGGTGTGTGCACAGCAGCGCTTCGAACAAGGCTTCGCGCGTCGGGAAATGACGAAGCAGCGTGGCCAATCCGACCTCGGCCCGGCGCGCTATGTCGCGCATGGACGCGTTGACACCCTGCTCGGCGACGACCTCTCGTGCGACCACAAGGAGATGGGTTCGATTCTTCTGGGCGTCGGCTCGCATAGGCTTCTTGACAAGTGGATCACTGATCCGTATATTTGGATCACTGGTTCGGATACGTGAATTTGGATCTGGATCGGTGATCCAAATGGTACAGCGCCTTTGTACCCATCGGAACAGGGCGCTGCGTCACACCACAAACGAAAGGAAAAGATCGTGAAGAAACTAGAAGGCAAGGTTGCAGTCATCACGGGCGGCAGCAGCGGGATTGGCTTGGCCACCGCCAAGCGCTTCGTGGAAGAAGGTGCACACGTTGTGATCACTGGGCGACGAGAGAAAGAGCTGGTGGAAGCCGCTGCCTCCATCAAGAGAAACGTCACGACGGTCGTGGGCGACGTGTCGCGCCTGGAAGATCTGGACCGGCTCTATGCCGTCGTGAAAGAAAAGCACGGTCACATCGACGTCCTCTTCGCGAACGCGGGCGCGGGGACAATCGCGCCGCTCGCGGTCGCGACTGAATCGCATTTTGACCAGACCTTTGACGTGAACGTGAAGGGGCTGTTCTTTACGGTGCAGAAGGCCCTTCCCCTCTTCAAAGACGACGGTTCGATCATCCTGAACTCGTCGGTCTCGAACGTGCTCGGGCTTCCAGGATTTACTGCTTACGCTGCGAGCAAGGCGGCTGTGCGCAACTTCTCGCGCGGTTGGACTTTGGAATTGAAGGACCGCCGCATCCGCGTGAATTGTGTGAGTCCCGGCGCAATCGATACCCCGGCCTTGGCGACGACGACTGGCCTTACCGCTGAGCAGGCCGAGCAGGCGGTCGCACAGTTCACCACGCAGATCCCGATGGGCCGCAGAGGCTTCCCCGAGGAAATCGCGGCTGCAGTTGCGTTCCTCGCCTCTGATGAGAGTTCTTACATTACCGGCGTGGATCTCGCCGTCGATGGAGGCATGGCGCAGGTCTAGTACGAGGGTGCGGGTCAACGGTGGACCCGCCGTGGACCGCCCCCTCGCACGCCACGCGCTCGTCAAATGCCAACCGCAAAGGAGATTCCGATGTACGACCCATCCAAGCTGTCCGAGTTGATCCGGTTCGCACGAGTTGATGCGGGATCCACCGTCATCGACGTTTACCCAGGCGACGGCGCCTGGACCCGTCTCTTCTCCGACATCGTCGGAGCCGAAGGACGGGTCTTCAGCTTCGTGCCGGCCGAAGTCGCCCATTTCAAGAACGATCCAGTCGGCCGCATGCGAACGCTTGCGATGGAGCCGGGCCGAGAGAACACCGAAGCGGTCTCGGCGGACCTCGTGGCGATGCCGGAGGTCACGCAGCAGGCGGATGTTCTTTGGATGCACCTGTTCTATCACGATCTCCACACCGCGCTGATGCAGGCCAAGGGCGCGACGGCGGCCCACTTCAATCGAGCTGTCCACGAGCGGCTGAAGCCCGGCGGGTACTACGTCATCGTGGACCACGCCGCCACCGCCGGGCTGGGCACGGGCGATGCGCAGTCACTGCATCGGATTGAGCCTGCATTCGTTCGCGAGGAGGTGGAGGCGGCCGGCTTTGTACTGGACGCGGAAAGCGCCCTGCTCGCAAGAAGTGACGATCCGCACTCGATCAAGGTGTTCGATCCTTCGATCAAGGGCGAGACGGATCGTTTCGCCTATCGGTTCGTGAAGCGCTGACGACCCAACCGATGGACCGACGAGCTTTCATCCTCATGCAGTGATCCGGTTGGGTGACTGCGAGCTGTCTGCAGGCCGATCCATCAGACCTTCGAGAACGAACTCGAAGTAGCCGTTGAAGTCGGCGTGACCGCACGGCACGGCATCCAGTGTTGAATAGGGCGCGATCGCATGGCGGTGCAGGCATGCCGCGATCAAGGGCAGCACCAGTGCATCCACCACGATGTCTGGATCCACGGCACGGAACTCGGCGCGCTCGATGCCGTGTTTGACGATCCTGGACACGAGCAGGCGCGTCGGTGTGATCACCTCGCGCATCCAGAAATTGGCCAGAACGGGAAAGTTGCGGGCTTCCGTGAACAGCAGGTTGACGATCCCGCCGGCCTCTCCTGCGACGAACTCGGACTGCCACGTGGCAATGAGCTCTCGAAGCATGTCAGGGCTGGCGCGAACATCGGTCGTCTCGTGCAACGAGATGGCGACTCGGGAAGAGAAGCGCTGCGCGATCAATGCCTTGAGCAAATCTTCCTTGCTGTCGAAGTAGAGATAGAGCGTGCCCTTGCAGACACCGGCGCGCGCGGCGATCTCGTCGATACGAGCCGCCGCAAACCCCTTTTCGATGAACAGGCTGAGGGCGGCATCCAGAAGCTCCTGAGGCCGCGCCTGCTTGTGCCGCCGGATCGGGAAGGCAGTGCGATTGATCATTGAAGCCCCGGCTTTCAGTGCGACGTCGCGAGTGGCGCATCTGTCTGATCCTTTGCGTCCCGGATTTGGGCTGGGGACGTTGCATCGAGCGAGGTCATGCCGCAGTCTCTGGAACGCCCGCGAGCCGTATCGCGTCGTTCAGCACCTTGGCGGGCACGTCGGGCCTTTCCAGGACGATGAAGTGACCGGCGTACGGCACCTGGATGAATTCAGCAGTGGGAAGGAGTCGCCTGTTGGCCTGTCGGTCCGACGGGCGTGACCAATCCCTTTCTCCATAGATGAGATGGACCGGTACGCCGACCTCGGGATATCGGGACCGCGCCGCGATGAGGCTGGGCAGGTTCCCGTACACCGCACGGGCAACGACCGGGTAGCCTGGGCCGCGTCCGACCTTCAGCAGTTCATCGACGTAGTCGTCGGTCAGGGCGGTCGTGTCGCCGAGACCTCCACGCAGCACGGCGCGCATGATCGCCTTGGGTTCGACACCGGCGATGGTCGGGCCAATGCCCGGGGCAAGCACGCCGGTCACGATGAACCGCGCCAGGAGGCTGGACCGCGCGATTCCCCCCGCATAGTCATAGGCATTGATCGCCACGACACGCCGCACTCTCTCGCGAAGATCTGCAGCGGCTGTCAGGGCGAGCGTGGCGCCCATCGACTCGCCAAGCAGCGTCACGTCGCGCAGGTCGAGTTGGGTGATGAAGCGCTTCACTGCATCGCGCATCGCGGGCTCGTCGTAGGAAGCACCCGGCACGATCTGCGAGTAACCCATGCCGGGCAGATCGAGTGCGTACACCGTGTACCGATCCTGGACCAGCGGGATGAGGTTGCGGAAGTGCTCGGCCTGCGTGCGCACGGTGTGAAGCAAGACCAACGGCGCCCCGGTTCCGCCCGCGAGGTAACGCAGTCGACCATGGCTTCGGGCTTGTGGCCCGAGCGGGTCCAGAAAGTGTTCGGTGGTCCCCGGGATTCTGATTCCGGAACGGGAATTGGTGGTTGCAGACAAGCTTGTTTCCCCAATATTTGACGGGTGCGTCAATGGCCAGCGGGTGCGGCCGTGTCTGCGAGCGGTGCCGCAGCCGGTGTCTGCGCCGGGCCGTCGCGCCGGATGCGGAACCACGCGGCATACAGCGCCGGCACGAAGACCAGGGTCAGCGCCGTGGCCGTCACGAGGCCGCCCATGATCGCGATGGCCATCGGCCCCCAGAACACGCTGTGCGTGAGCGGGATCATCGCCAGCACCGCCGCTGCGGCCGTCAGCACCACCGGACGCGAGCGCCGCACCGTGGCCTCGACGATGGCGGCCCAGGGCGCGATGCCGCGTGCGATGTCCTGGTCGATCTGGTCGACCAGGATGATCGAGTTGCGCATGATCATGCCGCTGAGCGCGATCACCCCGAGCAGCGCGACGAAGCCGAACGGCGCGTTGAACAGCAGGAGTGCCGGCACCACGCCCACCAGCGCCAGCGGTGCCGTCATGAACACCATGAACAGCCGCGAGAAGCTCTGCAACTGGATCATCAACAGGGTCAGCATCACCGCGAACATCGCCGGGAACACCGCGAACAACGCCACGTTGGCCTTGTCGCTCTCCTCGATCGCGCCGCCTTCCTCGATGCGGTAACCCGCCGGCAGGCTGTCGATGATCGGCTTGAGCGACGGCCGGATCTTCGCGGTGGCGTCCGGGCCCTGCACACCATCGATGACGTCGCTGCGCACCGTGAGCGCCATGTCGCGGTTGCGCCGCCACAGCACCGGCTCCTCGAAGCTCGGCTCGATGCGGGCCAGCTGGGACAGCGGCACGGCGACGCCGTCGCGCGTGGCGACCTGCAGGTCACCGAGCTGGCCGATGCGCTTGCGCTCCTCGGGCGAGGCGCGCACGACCACGTCGATGAGCTCTTCGCCGCGGCGGATCTGCGTCACCGGCGCACCGTCGAGGGTGGTCTGCACCAGGCTCTGGACATCGGCGCTGGACAGGCCGAGCAGCCGCGCCTTGTCCTGGTCGACATGGACCTGCACCGAACGCACCTGCTCATTCCAGTCGAGTTGCGTGTCGCGCACCAGGGGGCTCTTGCGCACTGCATCACGCACCTGGTAGGCGATCTCGCGGACCTGCGCCTTGTCGGGACCGGTGACGCGGAACTGCACTGGAAAGCCCACCGGCGGGCCAAACTCCAGGCGCGTGACGCGCGCATTGATGTCCGGGAAGGCCTCGTCCTTGGCGAACAACTCCATCAGGCGGGCGCGCACGCGTTCGCGCTGCTCGATGCCAGCGGTCTTGATGACGAACTGGGCGAAGCCGGGGTTCGGCAATTCCGGCTGGATCGACAGGTAGAAGCGCGGCGTGCCGGCGCCGGTGTAGGCGGTGAAGAACTCGATGTCCGGGTCCTTCGCCAAGCGTGCTTCGAGGCGTTTCACCTGGGTGGACGTGGCAGCGAACGACGCGCCTTCGCGCAGGCGGAAGTCCACCAGCAGTTCAGGCCGCGATGCGGTGGGGAAGAACTGCTGCTGCACCAGCAACATGCCGGCACCAGCGACGGCGAAGACCAGCACCGTGATGGCGAGCACCCAGGCCCGGCGATGCACCGCCCAGTCGACGATGCCGCGCAGCCGGCGGTAGACGGGTCGGTCGTAGGGGTCGTGGTGTTTGCCGTGTTGGTGCTGGGTCGCCAGGTTCTTAGGCAACAGCAGCACGCCCAGGTAAGGCGTGAAGATCACGGCCACCAGCCAGGACAGGATCAGCGCCGTTCCAACGACCCAGAAGATGCCGCCCGCATACTGGCCGGCAATCGACTTGGCGAAGCCCACCGGCATGAAGCCCGCGGCCGTGACCAGCGTGCCGGTCAGCATCGGAAACGCGGTGGACGTGTAGGCATAGGTGGCCGCGCGCATGCGATCCCAGCCTTCCTCCAGCTTCACCACCATCATCTCGACGGCGATGATGGCGTCGTCGACCAGCAGGCCCAGCGCGATGATCAAGGCGCCGAGCGAAATGCGGTCGAGGTTCCAGCCGGCGGCGTACATCACACCCGCCACCAGCGCGAGCACCAGCGGCACCGACGCGGCGACCACGATGCCGGTGCGCCAGCCCAGGAACAGGAAAGACACGGCCAGCACGATGGCCAGCGCCTCGAGGAACGAGCGCTCGAACTCCCAGACCGACTCCGCCACCACCCGCGGCTGGTCGGCATACTGCTGGATCTCGACCCCGGCCGGGATCTCCTGCCGGATCTGGGCCAGCCGCTGCTCCAGCGCCTTGCCGAAGTCCAGCACGTTGCCGTTGGCCTGCATGGTCACGCCGATGGCCAGCACCGGCACGCCGTTGTGACGGATGCTGAAGCTGGGCGGGTCCTCATAGCCGGCGTGCACGGTGGCGATGTCGGCCAGTCGCAGCAGCTGACCGCCGACTTCCAGCGTCACCTTGGCAACGTCCGCCGCGCTCTTCAGCTCGCCGTCCACGCGCACCTGCACACGGTCGTGCGTGGCGTCGGCCGAACCGGCGGGCGTCACCAGGTTCTGGCGCGCCAGCGCGTCGAACACCGCCGTCGGCGCGATGCCGAGCGCGGCCAGGCGCCGGGTCGACAACTCCACATACACCCGCTCGGCCTGCTTGCCCAGCACGTCCACCTTGGCGGCACCGGGCACGCTCTGGAGGCGGCGCTTGACGTCCTCGGTGAGCGTCAGCAGTTCGGCCATCGACAGGTCGGGTGCGCTCAATGCATACAGCACGCTGTAGCGGTCGTTGTACTCGTCGTTGAAGAACGGCCCACGCACGCCCTCGGGGAACTCCTGGCGCACGTCACCGATCTTCTTGCGCGCCTGGTACCAGGCGTTTTTAAGCTCTTCCTTGCTGCTGCCGCCCTTCATCCACAGCGTGATGCCGCCGTAGCCCTGGCGCGCGAAGCTGCGCACGTAGTCGAACTGGTCCAGCTCCTGCAGCTTGCGCTCAATGCGGTTGAGCACCTGGTCCTGCACATCCTGCGCGGTGGCGCCCGGCCACACGACGATGGCCGTCATCTGCGGCACGTCGAAGTTCGGATCCTCCAGGCGCCCGAGGCGGCTGAACGACAGGCCGCCAACGATGAGCGTCGCGACGATCAGGAACAGCACCATGGCCCGATGCGTGACGGCCCATTCGGAAAGATTGAAGCGTTTCATGAACTGCTCTTGGCAACAGTGGCCGTGGCGGAGACGGGGGTGCGCTCAATGGCGCGCACGGCGGTGCCCGCGTCGAGCTTCTGAGCGCCCACGCTGACGACCTTGCTGCCCGTGGCCAGTCCCGTGACCTGAACCGTGGCGTCGTCGATGGCCACCACCTTGACCGGTGTGAACACCAGGCCAGAACCCTTGGCGTTCACGGTCCACACGCCGGCCGAGCCGCTGCCCTTGACCAAGGCACTTACTGGCAGCGCCATGGTCGCGGGGCCCGCCTGCGGTGCCGACAGCGTCAACTGCATCGTGCTGCCCAGTGGCAGCGCAACCACGGTTTCGCGCGATTCGGGCGCGGCCGAATAGCGCGCGCGGTAGGTCCGGCCCTGCACACTGGCCTGCGGCGAGAGCTCACGCAGCACCAGACGGACCGGCGTTGTCGCGTCACTCCAGGGCGCTGCCGTGGCGACCAGGCTTCGCGCCCGGCCGACCCAATCCTCGGGCAGTTCGGCGACGATCTCGCGTTCGCCGTCGCGGGCCAGTGACAGCACGGGCTGGCCTTCTGCGACCACCTGGCCGCGCTCGAAGCGCAGGGTCGTGACGACGCCCGCGTAGGGCGCCACCAGCGTGGCGTAGGCCTCCCGATTGCGCGCCAGCTCGAGCTGGCGATTCGCTTGGGCCAGGCGCGCTGCAGCGGCGTCGGCGCGTGCCTTCTGGCGCTCGTGGTCGGCGGTGCCGACCGATCCGTCAGACAGCAGCCGGCGCAAGCGCGCCTCGTCGGAAGCGGCCTGCTGCGCCTCCACGGACGCGGCCTGCACCTGGTCGGCTGCCGCCTCCACGGCCAGCTGGTAGTCGGCCGGATCCAGCCGGGCCAGCACCTGGCCTGCCTTGACGCTGTCGCCGACTTCCACCATCCGCTCGACCACCTTGCCCGCAGTCCGAAAGCCGAAGTCCGTCTCCACCCGGGCACGGATCACCGACGTGAAGCTGCGACTCTGTGTGGCGTTGGCCGGCGTCACCGTCGTCACGAAGACCGGCTTCACGATGGCGGCCGGCTCGGGCGGCTTGCTGCAGGCCGTCAGCAGCAGGCAGGCAGCCGCGAGGCCCGAAAGCGAAACGGCGGGAAAAATCCTGTTGAATGCGTCGTTCATTGGGGCGTCCTTGCGGCAAGAGAAGTCATGTCGGCACCGGCTTGGATCATGGGAAGCCCACCACCGAGCGCCTTGTAGAGCTGCACGTCGGCCAGCGCCTGCTGCAGGCGGCTGTCCGACAAGTTCAATTCGCTGGCCAGCACGGAGCGCTGCACGTCCAGCAAGACCAGCAGGTCGATCTGCCCCTCGCGCTGCAGCGACTCGGCGCGTTGCAGCGAACGGCGGCGATGCTCGACTGTGAGGGCGAGGGCTGCGTTTCGCTCGGACTCCTGCGAGCGCATGAGCAGGCTGTCCTCGACTTCCTGGACCGCCACCAGCACCGCCTTCTGCCAGGCCAGCAGGGCCTCATCGGCGCGCGCGGACTGCACGCGGACGCCAGCGTCGATGCGGCCGGCATTGAAGATCGGCATGGCAAAGGCCAGCGCGACGTTGGAGAAGTGAACCGGCGCGAGATCCAGCGCGTTCAACCGCAGGTCTTCGCGACCCACCAACGCATTCAGGAACAGTTTGGGCCACCACTGGGCGCGGGCTTCAGCGGTACGCAAGGCCTCGGCACCGACGCGCGCCTCGGCGGCGACGAGGTCGGGGCGGCGCCTCAAGAGCTCGCTGGGCTGGCCTGCCGAGATGGCGGGCGCGGCCGGCCACGCGAAGCCGTTGTCGGCGTCGACAACCCTGGTCGACGGGTCGCGGCCGAGCAGGACGGCCAGCTTGGTCTGGGTGGTCCCGACCAGCATCCGCAGCGCCGGCACCTGGGCAGCCAGTGTGTCCGCTTCGGCACGTGCGCGGTCCAGGTCGAAGGCGCTTGCCTGGCCTTCGCGCTGACGGCTTTCCACGCGCGCGGCGGTCTGACGCTGCGCATCGGCCAGGGCCTGCACGATGCGCAACTGTTCCTGGGCGCTGCGCAGCACGAAGTATTGGCGGGCCACTTCGCTGGCCACGAGCAGGCGGGCTCCGACCAGGCCGGCCGCGGCGGCTTGCGCATCGGCCTGCGCCGCGTCGCGCGCAGCCCGTACGCCGCCGGCCAGGTCGATCTCCCAGGCCACTTCGATTCCGGCGCGCAGCGCGCGCGTGTCGGGCTGGCCTTGCTTGACCGCTTCCGGCAGGCCGCTCTCGCTGCGCGATGCCGAAGCCTGCACGCCCACCGTCGGCCACAGGCGGGAGGCCTGGGCATCCGCGCCCCCGCGGGCCTGGGCGACGCGCTGGAGTGCCATGGCCACGTCCTGATTGGTCGACAAGGCGTCCCTGACGAGCCTGGTCAGCGTGGGGTCGCCGAAGCTGCGCCACCAGGCATCGTCGATAGGCGTGGCGGCGGCGGATGCCGGGTCGTTCATGAAGGTGGGAGCCAGCGGCACGGATGGGGACGGGGCCCGAAGCTGCGGGGCCGAGCAGGCGGAAAGGAGCGTCACTGCCAACGCGGCCACCGTGGAACGGCTGGATCGCATGCGGACGGCACGGCTGCGATGCAATGGAGGCGTCATGTGTTTCCTGCATTTAGTGGACTTACTAGTACAGCAAGTCTAGCGGCATATAATGGACTGTCAAGTCCACAAACACATTCAATGGCACAAAACGACGAACCCGCGCCGCCTCCCGCGCGTCGCGGCCGACCGCGCGACCCCGAGCGCTTGCGACGCATCATGGAAGCAGCCCGCAGCCACTTCTTCGCCCATGGCCTGGAGCGCGCCAGCGTGGACGCCATCGCTGCGGAGGCGGGTGTTTCGAAGATGACCATCTACAGCCACTTCGGATCGAAGGAAGGGCTTTTCGAGGCGGTGGTGCAGGACCGCACCGACCGTGTGATGGGTGGCTCTGCCGGTGTTGAAGCGCTGGATCCGCTGCAGCCGCGCAAGGCGCTGCTCGCTGTCGGCGAACAGTTCCTGGCACTGACGCGCGAAGAGGACGCCCTGGGCAAGTTTCGTTCGGTCTACGGCGCTGCCAGCGCGTATCCCGAAGCCTGCCGAGCGTTCTACCGGCAGGGAGCGGACCGACTGAACAACGAGCTCGCCGCGTACCTGCGCCGCGCGAGCGAGGCCGGAACAATGGCAGTGAAAAACCCACGCTTGGCGGCCGATCTGTTCCTGGCCATGTTCCTGGGGGATGGCCATATTCGCGGCCTGCTGATGCTGGAGATGCCCGACGCACGCGAGAACAAGGCGCTGTTGCGCGAGGCTGTGCGGGTCTTCATGGCAGCTTACGCAACCCCCGGCTGAGGATTGAACTGCCAATTTCAGATCGGAGGCGATGCGGCGACTTTGCGGGCGTGCTGGACGAAGAATTCCAGGAAGATGCGGGTGCGCAAAGGCATGAATTGCCGGCTGGGCATTGTGGCCACGAGCTTCAACTCGTCGGCGCTGACCCAGGGGGCCAGCACTCGGCGCATTTGTCCACCGTGCAGTCGGGCGGTCAAGGCGAGATCGGGCAGCACCGTGAGACCGGCGCCCGACAAGGCCGCTTGATACGCCACCTCATCGTCGTTCGAAATCACGGACGAAGCTGACAAGACCTCGAAGCTGCGGCCACCTTCCGCAGGATTCACGAGCCTGATCGTCGGCAGCCGGGTGCCGGGCTCGCGCAAGCGCACCAGACAGTGCCCTGACAAGTCTTCAGGCGTCCGCGGGGTGCCTCTGGCCTGCAGATATGTCAACGAACCGCACAGCACATAGTTCATTTCGAGCACGGGGCGAACGACGACATCGGGGTCCAGCTGATCGTCCTGCCTCACGATCGTGAGGTCGAACTGGTGCAGTTCCTGCGCGGGCCGATCGGATGTGTGAATTTCGACCATGACATCGGGATGCTCACGTTGGAACTCGGCCACGCAAGGCGCCAACAGGTTGACCGCGACCAGGGAGGTCGTCACGACGCGCACGCTCCCCGATATCTCTCGCGAGTGCTGCTTTGCCTGGTCCCCCGCCTCGTCGATCTCGGCGAGGATGAGGCGCAGTCTGGACAGGTAGGCGTTGCCCGCCTGCGTGAGCGCGATTTTCCGGGTCGTGCGATGCAGCAGCCGGACGCTGAGCGAGCGCTCCAAGTCCTGGATCAGCCGGGTGACCACCGCCGGCGCGAGATCCATCTTGCGAGCGGCTGCGGCAAACCCGCCCTCGTCCACCACGCATCTGAAGACGTGCATCGATTGAAGAAGATCCATCGGGACACCCTTGCGTTGGTGCGCCTTCGGTTCGCGCTGGAGGCACTGCATCGGTCAATGAGCGCACCACCTCGTGACGAGCACGAGTGGTTGGTGGCTCGCAGCCGCGGGCCCGCCGCCTGTGGCCAAGGGCGTCAGCCCAGGCCGAATGTCTTGCGAAGACTTCCATCGACGGGGCCGGCCGGCATGAAGCGGCGCAACTTGCTCAGGAGCGATGCCTCGCCCTTGGGTGTGCGACGCATCCTCCAGTTGCCGAGCGCGGCGTCGACGATGGTGGCGGCGACGCTGTCCGGCCCCGGAGCCTTCTGGACGCTTCGCACGATGGCCTTTGACACGAGGTCCCGATCACCATCGTAGGCGGAGATTCGATTCGCCGTCTGCGGCGCGTTGAGGTCCAGATTGGTCTTGGTGTAGGACGGTTCGACCAACACCACACGGACTCCAAACTTGCGAACCTCGTGATCCAGCGTTTCCGACATCCCCTCGATGGCGTGCTTGGATGCGGAATAGAGCCCCATGTAGGGAGCGGGCAGGAAGCCCAGCACGGAACTCAGGTTGATGATCCTTCCGGAGCGCTGCTGCCGCATGTGCGGCAGCACGGCCTGCGTCGTGCGCAGGGTGCCGAACACGTTGGTGTCGAACAGCGCCTGTGCCTCGGCGATCGACGTCTCTTCAACCGATCCGAGCAAGGTCCCGCCAGCATTGTTGACAAGCACGTCGATCCGCTTGGACTTGCCGACGATGACGTCGATGGCTTGCTTCACGGAGGCGTCGTCACGCACATCCATTTCCACGAACTCGACTTCAGGGATGGCCTGTGCCTTCCTGATGTCTCGAACTGAGCCAAACACCTTGCAGCCCAGCCTTGCGAACTGTTCTGCAGTAGCGCGCCCGATGCCGGATGAGACGCCGGTGACGAAAACGACTTTGGAACTTGACATGTTCTTTCTTTCAGTGGGCTGTGGTGAACCGATGCTGTCTGGTGCCCGGTACCATGTTTTACTGTACCCTTTAGTCCACTAAAGTTTATCCCAACATAACGTACTGTCAAGTACAAAAAATCGTTGCGACGTTCGACCGCTTGCAGAGTGGAGACCCGCCGCGACTGCCGCAACTGCCGCGGGCGCGGTCGAGCTCATCGTCGATGAGGCAAGGGTGGGTGAGCCTCACCTTGCCGGCCAGCGGTCGAACGAAATTGCCGCTGGCCGATGGTGAAAACGAAGGCCTGTGCGCCTTCGTCCGACGACTGGCGAATCAGCTGGTAGATCGGCTGGTAGAGGCGTTGCGCATCGATCCTCAGCCTTGCTTCGCAGCCGCCGGCATTGCCGAAACATCCATCCACATCGCCCCCCACAGGTGCCCGTCCGGGTCGGCCAGGTCGCGGCCGTACATGAAGCCCCAGTCCTGAACCGGGTTCACGTCGGCCTGCCCGCCGTGGGCGGCTGCGGCGCTGTTCATCGCATCGACGGCCTCCCGGCTGTCCAGGCTGAGCGTGAGCATCGTCGAGGCGGTGCCGGCTGGTGGGAACGGCCGCTCGGTGAAGGTCCGCCATTTGGCGTGGGTGAGCAGCATCACCTGGATGGTCTCGCTCCAGACCATGCTGGCGCCGGTGTCGTCTGTCCATTGCGGGTTCGGCTCGAATCCCAGGGCCTTGTAGAAGGCGACCGATGCCTGGAGGTTGGCAACCGGCAGGCTGACGATGATCATCTTGGTCATAGGGTTTTCCTGTGGCTTGTCTGAGGGTTGAAGTCTTCACACCTGTGGAGACTCCACCCGCACGACGATCGACGACGGCCGGAATCGACAGGCGCGGCGTGGAACGCGCTGTCGATCCCCGGTGTGCCGGATCGTCGTTCCCCTGACTGGCCCGGTCGGCCAGGCTTTGGAAAGGGCACCATGAAACTACTCCTGACTTCCGCAGGCATCAAGAACCCGAGCATTCACGGCGCGCTGCTCGAACTGCTGGGCAAACCGATCGCCGACTGCCGCGCCCTTTGCATCCCGACAGCGGGATACGGGCATCCGCGTGTCACGCCTGACATGGCCTGGCATTTCGTGGCTGGCAAGGAGCTGGACACGCCGATGTGTGAACTTGGGTGGCGGTCCATCGGGCTGCTGGAACTCACGGCGCTGCCCAGCATCGACAAGGCACGCTGGGAATCGTGGGTGCGGCAGGCGGACGTGTTGCTGGTCAATGGCGGCGACCCGATGTACCTCTGTCACTGGATGCGGCAGTCCGGGCTTGCGGACCTTCTCCCCTTGCTGCCAGAGATGGTCTGGGTGGGCCTGAGCGCGGGAAGCATGGTGATGACGCCGCGGGTCGGGGTGGACTTCGTCTCGACCAAGCCCTCCATCACCGGTGACGACATTGCGCTCGGGATGGTCGACTTCTCGATCTTTCCTCACCTGGACTACCCGAGCTTCCCGGACAACACCATGGCATGCGCGGAAAAGTGGGCGGCCAGCCTCGGCTGCCCGTCATACGCCATCGATGACCAGACTGCCCTCAAGGTGGTGGACGGCTGCGTGGAAATTGTCTCGGAAGGGCACTGGAGGTTCTTCGGCCGATGAGGGCGAGCGCTGGTGTGCTTGCCGGGGCGAATTCGCCATGTCCTGTACCCATTTCGCGACCGCCTCACAAATGCCTCGTGCGGTATGGCCGCAGTCCATCAGGCGCAGGCAAATCCTGAGTCCTGTTTTCTTCGATCTGTCGAGAGGAAATACCTCAAGTCCATTCTTCACAGGCGGGCCAGCTGCTGTGAGAACATCGGTGCGGCGCCGCCAAACCAGACATGATGCTTGTCCTGAAGTGCGCGGCATGACTGCTGTTTTAGGGAGCTGCAGTTGAACAAACTACTTGCCGCCGCGGTTGCCGGATCGGCCTGCGGGCCATCGATGTCGGACGATGACGCAGGACCCGCCGTGGCCCGCATCCTGAATGCCATCCGGACGCATTTGGGCATGGAGGTCGCTTTCGTCTCCGAAATCGTCGGGGGGCGCCGCTTCTTTCGCCATGTCGATGCGCGAAACCCGGACGGGTTTGTCCAGCCGGGCAATTCCGACCCCGTGGAAGACAGCTACTGCCAACGTGTCGTCGATGGCAGGCTGCCGGAGCTCATGACCGATGCCTGCATGAACGCCGAGGCGCTCAGCTTGCCGGCGACACGCGCGTTGCCGGTGGGCGCCCACATGAGCGTGCCCATCCGGCTTCACGACGGGCGTGTGTACGGCACGTTCTGCTGCTTCAGTCATGCGGCCAATGAAACCTTGAATGATCGCGATCTGGGCATGATGCGAGTCTTTGCCGAAATGGTCGCAGAGCAGGTCGATGCAGACTTGTCGAAGCACAAGGCGATCCAGACGATCGAGCGGCAGATCGACAGGGTTTTTGAATCGGGCGGGCTCGGGATGGTCTACCAACCGATCTACGACGTCATCGACGATCGGGTCGTCGGTTTCGAATCGCTTGCCCGCTTTTCCTCTGAGCCCTATCGCACGCCCGATGTCTGGTTTGCCGAGGCTGCCTGGGTGGGGCGGGAGCTGGAGTTGGAATCGAAGGCCATCCGCATGGCCCTGACTGCGCTCAAGGTTCTGCCTGCCGAGGTTTATGTGGCTGTGAATGCGTCGCCCGAGATGATCGTCAAGGGCCGGATCGCTGATGCGCTGCAGGATTTGCCGCTGCACCGCGTCGTCCTGGAGGTCACCGAGCACCATGCCGTCGAGCGCTACGAGGACATCGTGGCCGTGATGAGGCCGCTGCAGAAGGCCGGTTTGCGCATTGCCATTGACGATGCTGGCGCCGGCTACGCGAGCTTCAGGCACATCCTCAATCTCCAACCCCAGATCGTGAAGCTCGACACCAGCATCACCCGTTCGATCGACGCCGATCCTTCGCGACGCGCGCTGGCGGCCGCGCTGCACGGATTTGCCTTTGAAACGGGTTGCAGCATCGTTGCCGAAGGCATCGAAACGCCAGCCGAACTCGAGACACTCAAGCGCCTGGGCATCACGCGAGGCCAGGGCTTCCACCTCGGTCGCCCAATGCCAATGGCCCAAGCGCAGGCAGTGGCACATTGAGGCCTCGATGACGCCTCGCCAGGCCGCCTCGGCCGACTGGGCATGGCTGGCTGCGCGGCCGGCCAGCGCGCTGCATGCGGGCACCGGCATGCCTTGACCTGCCTGCAGGACTTCACACTGACCTCACCGAAGGTCCGCACACTCCAGCGCACAGCAACCGACACCCCAGGGCGATCATGTACCGGGGACGGCGCGCAGGAGGAATCGATGAAGGTCGTCTTGATCAACCCGCCGCACACGGCCATTGGCAGCCGGATTCCGGACGACCATTTGCCACCGCTGGGGCTGCTCTGCATCGGCGGGCCGTTGATTGACGCCGGTTTCGCGGTGGCACTGATCGATGCGGACCTGTCGGACATGCCGCTGAATCGCATCGTCGAAGAAGCGGCCAACCGAGAGCCGGATGTGGTGATGCTGGGTCATTCGGGCTCCAGCTCCGCACACGCCACCGTGGTCGCGCTGTGCGGTGCCCTCAAGCAGCGGCTGTCCGACCTCATCATCGTCTATGGCGGCGTGCATCCCACCTATCACTGGGACGAGATCCTGAGGGACAGCCCATGCATCGACATCATCGTGCGCGGAGAGGGCGAGCAAACCGTCGTTGACCTGATGCGGACGCTGAAGGCGCAGGGCGACCTGCACGCGGTGCGTGGCATTGCCTTTCGCGACCCGCAGGACTCGGCGAAGGTGGTTGAAACCCCGGCGGCCTACATGATCCGCAACCTGGACGAACATCGCATTGGCTGGGAGCTGATTGACCACAGCAGCTACTCTTACTGGGGTGGCAAGCGCGCAGTCGTCCTGCAGTTCTCACGCGGCTGCCCGTACCTGTGCAACTACTGCGGGCAGCGCGGGTACTGGACGCAGTGGCGCCACCGGGACCCGGTGAAGCTGGCCAGGGAGATCGGCAGGCTGCATCGCGAGCACGGCGTGGAGCTGATCAACTTCGCCGATGAACTGCCTACGGGTTCGCGTCGGATGTGGCGCACTTTCCTGGAGGCCTTGATTGCCGAGAACGTGCCGGTGCTGCTGGTCGGCTCCACGCGGGCAGGCGACATCGTCCGGGATGCCGATATCCTGCACCTGTACCGGCAGGCCGGGGTCATTCGCTTCCTGCTGGGCATCGAGGCCTACAGCGAAGCCACGCTCACGCAAATCCGCAAGGGCGCCAGCGTGCATGAGGACCGGCAAGCGATCCAACTGATGCGCCAGCACGGCATCATCTCGATGGCGACCTACGTCGTCGGGTTCGAGGAGGAACGTGACGTGGACCTCTGGCGTTCCCTGCGCCACCTGTTGCGCTACGACCCGGACCAGATCCAGCTGCTGTACCTGACGCCGCACCGCTGGACGCCGTTCTACAAGACCGCCGAGCACCGCCAGGTCATCCAGACCGACACCCGCCGCTGGGACTACAAGCACCAGGTGCTGGCCACTCGCCACATGCCGCCGTGGCGCCTGTTCCTCTGGTTCAAGTCCATCGAGCTGATCCTGCAGCTTCGCCCCAAGGCGTTGTACCGACTCTTGGGTCACCCCGATGCTGTCTTCCGGCAATCCATGCGCTGGTACTCGGAGATGGGGCGCCGAACTTGGCTGCGCGAAGTTTTTGAATTCATGTTCAAGACCGTTCGAGTGCGCGAGGGGCAGAGCCTGAAGACCTTCCTCGGGCCGACGCTGGAGGCGCGGGAGTACGCGCTGGAGAAGGCCAAGCCGGCCAATTCCGCCAGGCGGATCATTCCGTTGACCGAGTCTCGATAGACGCGCGCGGCGACGGAATGCGGGCTTGACGGGGCGAAGATCACGCGCCGCGAACGCGCCTTTCGGCGCCGTCCCAGACGTCGACAGGCTTTGTGCTCATCGGGCCGTCCCGCCCGCCTGAAGATGCGGCTTTGTGAAGCATGCCGGTTCGGTTGGCGATGAAGACGGCTTCGGTCCGGCTCCTGGCCGAGAGCTTGGTCAGGATCGCCGACATGGCCGCGAACGCGACCGCCACCAGGATCAGTGGGAGGTCCCGGTCCGCACGCTTGCGACGCAGCACCTCGGCGCCCGCCGGCTGACTTGCCAGGATCACCCCGGGGCGGGCGTCGGAGATGGCCGTCAGCAGTTCGTCGGCGGTCGCCGCTTCCCGCCCCAGTTTCAGCTGGGTGGACATGCGGATCATGGCGGCCAGGCCGTGTCGAACCACCGGGCTCTCGTGGACCAGATCAACAATGATCGGCTGGGACAGGTTCATCTTTCGACCTCGAGGCTTGCATGCGGGTGGACTAGCGCTTGAGCAGTGCCAGGGCCTCGTTGGCCAGGCGCTGGGTGAGTTCGCTGGCACCCATCTCGCGCCCGAGCGCAGCGGCCTGGCCTGACCACAAGGACATGAAATCGCCCGAGCCCTTTGCCTCCGCGGCGGCACGCAGCGGCGCCAGCGCGCCACCGGCCAAAGGGAAGGCTGGTGCCAGCGGCGACAGCGGACCCAGCTCACGCATCAGGCGGTTGACAATGCCGCGTGCCGGCCGGCCGGTGAAGAGATTGGTCAGCGCGGTGGTCTCGACTTGCGGGCTGTGCAAGGCCGCCCGGTGCGCGGCCGGCAGCTTGGCTTCCGGGGTGTAGAGGTAGGCCGTGCCGACCTGCACGGCGGCGGCGCCCAGCATGAAGGCTGCCGCGACGCCGCGTGCATCGGTGATGCCGCCGGTGGCGATCACCGGCAGCTTGACCGCGTCGACCACCTGCGGCACGAGCGCGAATGTGCCCAGCTGGCTGTGCACTTCGTCGTGCAGGAAGACGCCGCGATGGCCGCCGGCCTCGAAGCCCTGGGCAATGATGGCGTCCACCCCATGCGCCTCCAGCCAGCGCGCTTCCGCCACCGTCGTCGCGGAGGAGATCACCTTGGCCCCGGTGGCCTTGACGCGCGCGAGCAGATCCGGCGCGGGCAGCCCGAAGTGAAAGCTCACGACCGCCGGCCGGCATTCTTCGACCAGCGCGCACATCGCCGCGTCGAAGGGGTTGCGATTGGAGACCGGGACCGGCGCCTCGGGGTCTAGGCCCAGTTCCAGGTAGAACGGGCGCAGGTGGGCCCGCCAGGCGGCCTCGCGCGCAGCATCCGGCTGCGGTGCCTGGTGGCAGAAGAAGTTGATGTTGAACGGGCCGGTGGTCTGCGCACGGATCAGCGCGAGCTCGTTGCGCGCCTGCGCCTCGCTCAGCAGCGCGCAAGGCAAGGCGCCCAGGCCGCCCGCCTGGGTCACGGCAATCACCATCTCGTGCAGCGAGGGGCCGGCCATCGGCGCTTGCAGGATGGGCAGATCGATGCCGAACAGATCGAGAAGGCGGGTGTCGGGCCAGGCGCTCATGATGGGGACTCCGGGATTGAGTAGGCGGCGGTGTCGCCGTCGGTGATAATACCAATTGAGAGATTGATATCTTGCTATCAATCTTATTTTGAGAACATTTCATGGATCTTTCTTCGCTGGACATCTTTTGCGTCGTGGCCGACGAGCTGAGCGTCACGCGGGCGGCTGACCGTCTTCAGCGCGCGCAGTCGAACGTCACGACACGGCTGCGGCAGCTGGAAGAGCAGCTGGGCACCGCCTTGTTCTTGCGCGAAGGCAAGCGCATGACGCTAACCCCCGAAGGCCAGCTGTTCCAGACCTATGCCCAGCGCCTGCTGGCCCTTGCCGCCGAGGCCAAGGCGGCGCTGCAGCCGCAAAACCCGAAAGGCCGCCTGCGCGTCGGAACCATGGAAAGCACGGCGGCGAGCCGCCTGCCGGGCTTGCTGGCGCGATATCACAAGCGTTGGCCGGAGGTGGCGCTCGAGCTGCAGATGGCGCCTTCGGCCAGCCTGATCGAGCAGCTGCTGGGCCACCAGCTGGACTGCGCCCTCGTCGCCGACACGGCGGTGCTTGGCGTGGCGCTGGATGACAGCCTGGAGGCCCGTGCGGTGTTCCAGGAGGAACTGCTGCTGTTGCTGCCGGCCGAGCATCCCGAGGTCGACTGCGCCGGGCAACTGCAGGTCAGCAGCCTTGCAGCGCTGGAGCCGGGTTGCACCTACCGGCGGATGGCGCAGCAATGGCTGGCCGGCAAACCGGGCATGCGGGTGCTGGAGCTGGGCTCGTACCACGCCATCTTCGCCTGCGTGGCGGCGGGCACCAGCGTCGGCGTGGCGCCGCGTTCGGTGCTGGAATTGCAGCGCAAGCCTCCCGGCCTGCGCACCCAGCCGCTGGCGCAGGTCGACACCTTGCTGCTGCATCGTCGCGGCTATGTCTCGGCAGCCTTCGAGGCCCTGCAAGGCATGCTGCTCGAACGCTGACCCTGCGCCCACCGGGCCGCGCGTTCACCGACATTGCGCGGTTTCTCCAGCAGTTGCTGCCACTCGGGGTTGGCTGCCCAAGGCAGTGCGGGCTCGGTGCCTTTCCCTAAGCGCCTGGGCCGGCAGGCAGAGTACGCTCAGCTGGCCGAGACCATGATCAGCAACGGCTACTTCAATGGCGATTGCGTGCGCCTCGATGGCGCCATTCGCATGAGTCCTCGACAACGAACAACGCAAGGAGACATCCCGTGGCAGCAGAAGCATTCATCGTCGCAGCGGCGCGAACGGCGGGCGGCAGGCGCAACGGCCGCCTGTCTGGCTGGCACCCGGCGGACCTGGCAGCCCAGGTGCTGGACGCGCTGGTCGCGCGTTCGGGCATCGCCCCGGCCGCCATCGACGACGTGATCATGGGTTGCGTGGGCCAGGCCGGCCAGCAGGCTGCCAACGTGGCACGCAATGCGATCCTGTCGTCTTCGCTGCCCGAGGCTGTGCCCGGCACCACGGTGGACCGGCAGTGCGGTTCGTCGCAGCAGGCGCTGCACTTCGCGGCGCAGGCGGTGATGTCCGGCAGCATGGACGCGGTGATCGCCGCTGGCGTCGAGAGCATGAGCCGCGTGCCCATGGGTTTGCCGATGACGCTGCCGGCCAGGAACGGGCTGGGCACCTATGTCAGCGAGGCCATGCAGCGCCGCTACCCCGGCGTGGAATTCAGCCAGTTCAGCGGCGCCGAGCGCATCGCGCAGAAATACGGCCTGTCGCGCGAGGCGCTGGACGACTACGCGTACCAGAGTCACCTGCGTGCGATTGCTGCCAGCCAGGGCGGCGCGTTCGACGCCGAGGTGGTGGCCGTGGCGGCGCGCAATGCGGAGCAGGGCGACCTGGGTGAGCTGCATCGCGTGGACGAAGGCATCCGCTTCAGCGTGACGCGCGAGGGCTTCGCGGAAGTCAAGACCATCCAGCCTGACGGCGGGCTGTTGACCGCGGCCAGCGCCTCGCAGATCTGCGATGGCGCCTCGGGTGTGCTGGTGGTCAACGAGCGTGGACTGAAGGCGCTGGGTGTGAAGCCGCTGGCACGCATCCACTACATGAGCGTGATGGGGCATGACCCGGTGATCATGCTGGAAGCCCCGCTGCCGGCCACGCAGCGGGCGTTGCAGCGCGCCGGCCTGGGCATCCACGAGATTGACCTGTTCGAGGTCAACGAGGCCTTTGCCTCGGTGCCGCTGGCCTGGCTGAAGGCACTGGAGGCCGACCCGGCACGGCTCAACGTGCACGGTGGGGCGATTGCGCTGGGCCACCCGCTGGGCGCCTCGGGCACCAAGCTGATGACAACGCTGGTGCATGCGCTGCAGCGCCGCGGCGCGCGCTACGGCCTGCAGACCATGTGCGAAGGCGGCGGCCTCGCGAACGTGACCATCATCGAACGACTGTGATGGTCCAGGCATGCGCCACATGCGCAGGCCGAGCGCCACGGCGAGGAACCTGCTGCGCCGAAAAGCGCATTGCTGCCTGGGCTTTTCCAGGCATTGCCGACGCATGCCGGCGGCAGCATCCGGGGTTCCGAGGCCAGGCCTCCAGCGACAGGATTCTTCTCCATGAACTTCAGCAGCATCGGGGGTGGCGCAGGCATGTCCGCTTACATCAATGCCTTGCTTGCGAAGGCGAGCGGTGCTGCCGGCACGACGGGCAGCAGCACCGACAGCGCCAACGCTGCGGCAACGCCCGCCACGGTGGCTGCCAAGGCGGCTGCGGCCGCGTCGCTTGCCGCCGCCTCGAAAAGCTTCAAGTCCACCAGCGCGCAACAAAAGCTTGACCAGAAGCAGACCGCGCTGGCCACCGACATGCGGGCCGCGATGGCCAAGGCTGGCGTCACGTTGAGCGGCCCGGTTGCGTTTTCGGTGGACGCCAAGGGCGGGCTGACGGTGGAAGGCAGCGACAAGGACAAGGCTGCCGTGGCAGCCTTCCTCAAGGCCGATGCCAGCAAGCCGGGCTTCTCGTCGCGCCTGAGCGCGCTGTCCACCGAGGCCAGCGCGCTGTCCGCCACCATCCGGCAGAGCGCCGCGATTTCGCAGGCTGCGCGCTATGCCGGTGCCTCCGGCAATGTGATGTCGATGTACAGCTCGCTGCTGGCGCAGCAGGATGCGACACCGGCCACGTTCTCGCTGTCCGCGGCGAGCAGCTCGCTCACCTATGCGGGCGTGTTGTCGTCAAAGGCCTGAAGCAGGCCTGGCCTGAGATCAGGCAGTGAGGCGAGCCGCGGCATGGCCGGGCGGCTCGCAGGACGCAAGGAAGTTGAGGGACCGGGAGGTTCAGACCGCGAAGTCTTCCAGCGACTTGCCGCTGTTGATCGCGGCCGTCAACCAGCGCGGCTTGAGCCCGCGGCCGGACCATTCCTGGCCGGTGGCGGCGTCGCGGTACTTCGCAGCGACCTTGGCGCGGCCTTCGCTCGGCACCTTGGCGCCAGCGGGCTTGCGGCCGGCGGCAGCGATGTCGTCCACCGTCAGGCCGTATTCGGCCATCAGCGACTTGATCTTGCCGATTGCATCGGCGCGGGCGCCGGTCTGCATTTCAGTGATCTGCTTGTCCAGCGCGGCTTTTTGGGCCAGAAGTTCTTGAAGTGTGCTCATGGGCCGCGATGATAGTGCCGATGACGGGCCGGGCAGGCAGCGGCCCGCTCAGCCGCCATGGGCACGTGCTTCATGCGCGGTTTCGCAGCGCGTGCAGCGCTGGGCGGCAGGTTGCACCAGCAGCCGCGGCATGCCGATGGGTTCGCCGCAGTCGACGCAGTTGCCGAAGCGGCCTTCGGACATGCGCTGCAAGGCCTGGTCGACCTGGCGCAGCTCGAAACGGTCGCGGTCCTCATGCGCCTGCACCAGGTGGGCTTCGACCTCGACCTCGCCCAGGTCCTTTTGGTCCATGACATCCGGTGCCGCCTGCTCCCGCTGTTGTTGCCGCGCCAGATCGGCCGCCTGCACGGCCGACTGCAGTTCGCTGCGGCGGAAGCTCAGCAGTTCGCGCAGCGTCCCGAGGGAAGCGTCTGTCGACGGGTTGTCTGTTGCCTGGTTCATTGTGTTCTCCATCAGTGGGCCATCAAAACCGGCAGGGTCATCGAGTCCAGCACGGTGCGGGTGGCGCCGCCCAGCACCCATTCGCGCAGGCGGTTGTGGCCGTAGCAGCCCATGACCAGCAGGTCGGCCGAGGCATCGGCTGCCAGCGACAGCAAGGCTTCTCCCACCTGCTGCTCGGGCAGGCCGTGCACGGCCATCGGGGCGGTCACGCCGTTCAGCCGCAGCCAGCGTTCGACGGCTGCACTGCCGACCCGGTCGGCGTCGCGTGTCGCGGTGTCGCAGGCCAGGTGGATGGACTTGGCCTGGCGCAGCCAGGGCAGGGCCGCGGTCGCCGCGCGGGCGGCCTCGCGCGTGGGCTTCCATGCCAGCAGCACCTCGCGCCCGATGGGCTGGAAGCGGCCGGTGTGCGGCAGGATCAGCGCCGGCTTGCCGCTGTCGGTCAGCAGCGTGGCGATGAAGCCGGGCGGCACGGCGCCGGCCATGCCGTCCTGCGGGTCGACCTGGCCGAGCACCAGCAGATCGGCCAGCAGCGCATGCTGCAGCACGGTGGATTCGAAAAGCTCGTTGCCGGTCTCGGCCCAGGCCATGGTGCCCGCAGGCAACTGGCGCTCGAACAGTGCGCGCGCACGGCCGCGCTGTTCCCGGTCCAGCTGTTCGAACACGGCATAGGCCGATTCGGCGCCCGCTGCGCCGGCAAACGGCAGGGCCAGCAGCGTGGGCACCACGGCGTACAGCGCAGTCAGCGCCGCCTGGTGTTCACGCGCCAGCCCCTGGGCCAGCGTGAGCCGGTCGGCCGAGCGGGTCGATGCGTCGAGGTGGACGAGGATGTGCTTCATGGCGAGGGCCTCCGGTTGGGCGCGAATGGAACAGCGCAGCGTCCCATCATGAACACCGGAACCCCGGGCGCGTTGATGCGCATCAAGAACGGAGGCGCTCAGGCGCGCCGGCCGGCCTTCCTCTTGCTCGATCTGGCCCTGCGTGCGGACCCGGATGCTGCTGCCGCTGGCCGTGACCATCGGCAGCGCCAGGTCTCAGCCTCTCAGGGCTGGCCCAGGTTGCGATGGGTCTGCGCGCTCAAGGCATGAAGGCTGGCGAGATCGTCGAGACGGGGTCCTGCGTGGCCGGGTCGACCTGGGTGATCAGCCCCTTTTGCAGCAGCGCCTGCACGCTGTCGGGCACGCTGCTCTGGGCGGTTGGCCATTTGGCGGCAGCCTCGGCGTCCAGCAGGTCGGCCAGGTGGGCCAGCGGCGTGTAGCCATTGACCAGCAGCAGCAGGCGGCGCAGCGGCTCGGCCAGTTCGAGGTGGCTGTCGATCACCTGTTGCTGGCCTTCGGGCGTGCGGGCGAAGACCGCTTCACCGTTCAATTCAGCCTGGAAGTGCATGGAAACTCCTTCGTGGATACGCGGCGGGTTTCGTTGCGCGAACCGCAGCACATGGCGTGCCGGCGATGTTCGCGGGCAATGGAACGCACCCGGTTGGCGGGTGTTGTCTCGCTCCAAGGGGAGGGCAGGGGCGCTCAGGTCTTGTGGCAATCATCATAGGGCCAGTCTCCCCAGGCTGTGGCCCCCAAAGTGCCTGTCCCGGCCAATCGGCCAGGGCGGGCCTGTTCCCTTTGCCAGGCCTGCCGCAGGGAAAATCAGTTGAGCAGCCGGCCAATCAACTTCACGCCCAGCATTTCGCCCTTGGCGCCTGTCACCTTGGAAATTTCGCGGTAGGCGCTGGCCTGCACCTTGTCGGGCAGCGGCACGAACTTGGCCTGGCGGGCCAGCGCGTCGCCGTGCAGGTAAGCCCAGGTGACGAACTGCAGGGCGCGTTCCGCCCGCTCGGTCTGCTGGGCCACGCGCGGCACGGCAATGTAGGTGCCCATCGTGATGGGCCAGGTGCGCTGGCCGCGCATGTTGTTGATCGGCGCCGAGAAGTCGCCGTTGCTGTACCAGGTGCTGTGGGTCACCGCTTCGCGAAAGCCCTCGACGCCAGGGGCGACGAACTGCCCTTCGGCGTTTTTCAGCATCACGCCGGCCAGGCCATCGTCCAGTACATAGTTGTAGTCGATGTAAGCAATTGCGCCGGAGGTCGCGCGCAGCGTCTCGGAGACGGCGCTGCTGCCCTTGACCGCCAGTGCGCCTGCCGGCCAGTCGAAATGGTTGGCCACGCCGCGGCGCTGCTTCCATTCCGGGCTGACGCGGGCCATGTAGTCGGCGAAGTGCCAGGTCGTGCCCGAGCCATCGGCCCGCACTACCAGCCTGATCGCCAACGAAGGCAGCTTCAGCTCCGGGTTCAGCGCCTTCAGCTCCGGCGCATCCCACTGCGTGACCTGGCCGAGGAAGATGCGGGCCAGCAGCGGGCCGTCCAGCTTCAGCGCGTTTGGCCCGATGCGCGGCAGGTTGACCACCGGCACCACGCCGGTGATCACCGTGGGGAACATCACCAGGTCGTTTTTCTTCAGGTCCTCGGCGCTGGTCATCACGTCCGAGGCGCCGAAGTCCACGTCGCGCTTGGCAATGCGGGCCATGCCCGCGCCCGAGCCGACTGGCTCGTAGCTCAGCGTGTCGCCCTTTTCCCTGGCGTACTCGGCGCCCCAGATGCGGTAGACCGGTGCTGCGGCCGACGAGCCGGCGCCTGTGATGGCTTCCGCCCGGGCCGGTTGGACACCGCACAGTCCGGTCAGGCCGACCAGGCACGCCGACAGCAGCGGCAGAAGTCCACGCCTGTGGCGGGGGGAGGCGACGCGCTGGGCGGCGGCAGGAAGGAACAGGCTCATGGGGTACAGCAGTGACGGCGGCGCGGGAAAACCCGGTATTTTCGCTGACTTGGCCGGCCCCGTTCATGACCACGCCGTGACCGCCTCTGGCGCGAAGGTCTATGCCGCCGCACCCGGCTTGTGCGCTGCCCGCTGCGAGAGCTGTTCCAGCAGGCGCAGCAGGAAGGGCAGTTCCAGGTCCTCGGTGGCTTCTTCGCCTTCGCCAGCAGGCAGCGAATCGCCGAAGCGCACGCCGAAGTCCTCGGCCAGGCGCTGGTTGCAGCCTGCGAAATCGGCCAGCAGCTGCTGGCGCTCGTGGCGGCCCAGCAGGTGCCTCCTGGCCGGCAAGCCGTCGCGTGCCAGGGCCTCGGCGGCGCGCATCAGCGGCGGCAGCGCGTAGTCCAGCTGCATGCGGTTCATGCGGTTGAGCAGCAGCGCCAGCCGCATGTCGGGCGAGACATTGGCCTGCTCCCCGGGCAGGTCCAGCGCCGGCAGGCCCAGGCATTGTTCGAACGAGGCCAGCAGCCCGATCTCGCGCACGGCGGGGCCGTCGAAGTCCGACACCCGCACCCGGGCCGGCAGCGCAGCCCAGCGCGAGAGCATGGCGTGGTAGTCCAGTCGCGCCCGCGTGGCCTCGGCGCGAACGAAGCCCAGCATCGGCCTGGCCTCGCGGCGCAGCACTTCCCGCGTGAACTGGTTGAACAGCGATTCGGCAAACAAGTCCTGCCGGCGCAGGTAGCACAGCACCTCGATGTCGAAACTGTCCGCCAGCGGCGCGAAAAACGCCGGGATGCGTGGCACCGGTTCGGACAGGCCCTCCTCGCTGATCAGCATCGTGTGCGCGCCCAGCGCTGCCGCGGCCTGCCACTCCCGCATCAGCGTGCTGCGCTCGCGGTCCTGCAGCTGCGCGTCGTCCGAGATCGCGGCGCGGAACACCGAGCAGTGCTTGGGCTGTGCTGGCAGCGGCGGTCGGCTGGTGTCCGGATAGAACAGGCCGTGGTCCTGCAGCAGCCGTTCGCGCGCGGTGGCCAGGCCATGCTGCAGGCTGGTGGTGCCGGTCTTGTGGGTGCCGATGTGAAGCACCAGGCGAGGGCGGGTGGCCTGGCTCACAGCCGGTAGCGCCGGCCTTCGCCGCGGCCGAAGCGGGCGTAGTGCTGGCCAGGGTCCATGCCGGTGCGGGCCACATCGGCGTTCAGCGCGAGGTATTGCGCGGGATCGAAATCGGCCGGCAGCGGCGCTTCCGTGTGGGCACTTCGGCGGCGGTTGCCGCGCGAGGCGGTCGGGCGCCGCAAATCGTGCCACCAGCCGGCCAGGCCGCGCAGGCTCCCGCTGGAAGAGGCCTCGGCTTCGCTGCCTGCGGCCTGGCGGCGCAGGCGGGTCAGGTTGGCGAGCTCACGCTCCATGCGCTGGCGCAGCTCGCGCACCGGCACCGCCTGCGGCAGCGCCGGTTCATGGCTGCGGCTGGCCACCGGCAAGGCTTCCAGCGGTGTGTTGCCGCAGCGGCCGGTGCCGGGTGCTGGCCGGCGGGCGCTGGTCTCGGCCAGCAGCTGCGTGGCGGCGGCATGCTGCTGCGCCACCTCGCACCAGAACTCGGCCCGGCCCGAAGCGGCCAGGCGCTGCTGCCAGAACGGCTGCAAGGCATCGAATTCCTGCACCCAGCGGCTGAGTGCTGCCAGGTAGCGCGTCATCAGCGCCAGGCGCTCGGCAGGCGTGACCGGCGGCAGCTCGCGGTAGCTGCCGGCGCCGCCATTGACCAGCACCACCGCGCGGTGGCGCGCGGCATCGGGCTGGTAGCCGGGGTAGACAAATGGCCGCAGCAGCACGCCGCTGTCGCCCGCATCGCGTTCGAGCCGCTGGCGGTCGGCCTCCGGCAGCGGGCTCATGCGGGCGGCCAGGCAGGCCGGCAGGGCCCGCAGGTAGTGCTGCTCGAACTGCGGCGTCAGCACCAGGCTTTCGCGGTCCAGCAGGGTTTCCAGCACGCGCAGGTAGAGCTGCATGCCGGCCAGGTCGTCGATCGAGCCGTGCTCCACCATGCGCTGCTCGAACCAACGCGCCAGCTCGGCTGCACCACCGTCGGAATGCGTCAGGTTGATCAGCACCGCATGCAGGATGGCCATGTACTCCTGGCCATAGGAATGGCCGGGCTCGTGCCAGGCGGCGAGGTTGGGGTTGGTGATCACCGGCACGCCGGCGGCCTGCGCGCGCAGCGAAAATTCGATGTCGTCGCCACGCAGGAAAAACGCCGCCGGCAGGCCGATGCGGCGCAGCGTGGCCAGCGGCAGCGCGAAGAAGATGAAGGTGGTGTATTCGCAGTGGTTCAGCGGGCCGAATTCGTCCAGGTGGGCGAAGTTCTCAAGCGACAGGCCATGCTTGAGCAGGTGCGGGAACAGGTTGCGCTTGCGGCCGAAATCGCCGCGGGCGTGGAAGTTCAGCCGGCCCCAGAAACCGCCGTCTTCCCAGACCTGCGTGGGCTTGCTCTTCATCAGCACCGGCAGGCTGGCCACGTGTTCGACTGCCCGGTAGGCGCAGGCCATGAAGTGCCGCGCCAGCGACTCCATCGACAGCACCAGGTCGTCGTCCAGGATCAGCACTTCCTGAGGTGCCTCTTTTGGCGTGGCGTCGCAGTGCTGCAGCAACTGGTGGATCAGGTGGCTGGCATTGCCGCCGCCGCCCAGGTTCGGGCCGGTGAGCACCCGCAGGTTCAGGCCCAGTGCGGCGGTGGGCGTGGCAGGCCAGAGTTCACCGGCATCGGCACTGGTGTCCAGCACCCAGAACTGCATCTGGCCCAGCAGTTCGGCATGGAAGGGATCTTCCTGCGCACCTTGCGCCAGCCGCTCCAACTGGGCCTGCAGCTCGTGCGTGCGGCCCCAGGTGCGCAGCAGCACCGCCAGGCGCAGGCGCTCGCGTGGCCGGGCGCGGGTGCACCAGGCGGCCTGGTGGATGCGCGCGCCGTCGATGGCGTCCACATGCCAGAACAGGCGGCTGTTTTCCGGCAGCGCCGACAGCGAGCCCAGCGGCAGTGCATGGCAGCTGCGCGAGGCGCTGTCCACATGCAGCTCGCGCAGCACCACCGGGGTTTGCCCGCGCGAAGCGCGCATCACGCGCACCCGGAAGCTGCCCTGCGCGTCCAGCACCAGGGCCAGTTCGCGCGCAGTGGAGAGCTGGGCCCAGGGCTCGACATAAAAGCTGTTGCGCAGGGTGCCGCTGCCCAGCCAGTCGTCGGCCCGCAGTTCCAGCGCGGCTTGCGAGGCGGCCAGCATCAGGCCTTCGCTGCCGGCGAGGTAAAGCTGCTGGGCACCCAGCATGGACCTGTCGATGCCTTGCAGCCGGTACCAGTCGGTGCCGGCTTGTCGGTGCCAGGGTTGCAGGGGGATGGGCGAGGGCGGTGTCACGGGCTGGGGCCGAAGGGGCCGGATCTTGCAGGCCTGGGCATCTTCGTTGCGGCCGATGACGGTTTCACGTCAGCAGGCGCATAAGGCTGGCGTTTGTAGAAGCGTAAACGTCATGTAAAGGTCATGCTGGCGGCCTAAGCTCGCGCCCGTTCCGGGAGGAGACATCAAATGCAGTACCTAACTTGCGAACGGCGCGTCCAGGCGACCGGTCGCCCATGAATTCATTGCGACCACCGCTGTCCAGCCAAGTGGAATTTGGCGATGCATTCCTGCGCGGTATGGAAGCGGCGCATGCGATTGGCTCGCCGCAGCAGTTCTTTGTCTGGCTGCGGCTGCACATTCATCGCTTCGTGCCGCACGAGCTGGCCTTGTGCCGCATGGACGGCGGCCGCGGCATGCGGCGGACCCGCATGCTGAACTGCGTGCCGCTGCCCGAAGCACTGAAACTTTCGTTGGCAGACCCCGACGCGCCAGTGTGGCGCCGCCTGCTCGAGCTGTGGGAGCGCGGTGACGAACGCGCGCTGCAGATCCCGCTGGCGCAGCTGGAGGCACCGGGCAACCGGCGCGAAGGCGATACCGCCCAGCCGCTGTTTGCAGGCCTGGGCGAGGCCGGTTTTCGCAGCCTGCGCGTGCATGCGCTGCACACGGGCCTGTCGCGTGGCGGGCCGGAGCTGTTGTTTGCCTTTGTCAGCCAGCAGCCCGCCAGCGAGGCCTGCATGGCCGACGCGCTGACGGCGCTGGAGCTCTGGGTGCCCTACCTGCACTTTGCCTGGATGCGCGCCGAGGGCGGGGCGCAGCTGGCCTCGCGCCGGCAGCCAGTGGGCGAGGGCTCGGCGCTGTCTGCGCGCGAGTTGCAGGTGCTCTCGGCCGTGCGGGATTCACACGCCAATGCGCAGATCGGCGAACTGCTGGGCATCAGTCCGCTGACGGTGAAGAACCACCTGCGCAGCATCCAGCGCAAGCTGGGCGCACGCAACCGCGCGCATGCGGTGGCCGAGGCCATGGCGCGCAGGCTCATCGCTTGAGCCAAACGGGTCACACGGCTGCCACGACGAAGGGCCGCCGGCGACTTTCGAAGGTGACTGCCTGTTCGATACGCCAGCAAGATGCCTCGGCGCTCAGCTGAGCCTCGCGTCATCCGGCAGCATCGCGCCGACTTTCTCCAGGAACAACGCAGCCCGTTGAGGGCCTGCCTGCTCGGCGATCAAGCGGGCGGTCTCGCCCAGCCAGATTCGCAACTCGCCTGGGCCAATCACGGCGCGCGAGGCCTGCCGGATGGCGCCGTCCTGCCCGGGCAGCATCAATGCCGCCAAATCCATGGCGTACATCTTGGCCGCCGCCAGCGAGGGCATGGGCGCGGGTGCACGCTGCGGGCTTGCCGTGGGTGGCTCGGGTTCGGCGGGAAGCGGTGCCGCGGCTTTCTGGCCCGGCGCCGGCTGGTTGGCGCCCCACTGCAGTAGCCCGTCGCTGACGAGGTTGTTCAAAGCCGAAGCACCGATGCCCAACTGCGCGGCAGCTTGCGCGAAGTGCCGCAGCGGCTGTCGGCCGTCGATCATGATCAGGAACAGCCGCTGGCTCCTTGGCAGCGCATTGCGCTGGCGAAGCAACTCGCGCGCGAGCTCGGTCTTGCAGGGAATGGCATCGGGGTTCATGCAGCGCAAGCCCGGCCATTGCGCAAAGCCAATCGCCCGAGCTTCCGTTAAAGCCTGCAGTGTTAGCGAACGTAACGACAGCAGCGTGACTCAGCGTGACTGGACGCCGGCCGTCATGCGTGCCTCATGGTGCAGCAATCTGTCCGGAAGCCAAGCCGGGCGCGGACTTGGCCGGAGGCCGCCGTACTTGTCCACGGCTTGTCCCCACATCAAGGGGACAACGCTCAATGCGGTCTCACGGATGCTGGGGACCAAGCGGCGGGCTCAGCAGCCTGCACTTGCGAAACCAATCCACGGTCCAGCAGCTTGCGCACTGCCGCCTTGAGTTCATTGCCGATGGGCAGGCGTTCCTCCAGGTGGCTCAACGGCGTGAAGCCATTGACCAGCAGCAGCAGGCGGCGGTCATCGGTTTCCAGGGTGGAAGAATCCTCCACAGCCACCTTCTGGCCGTTCTGGGTGCGGGCGAGCACAAGGTCGCCTCTGAGATCATTGGGCATGTACACGGGTGGCTCCTTCAAAAGTCGTGCGCAGGGGGCGGCGCCAAGCGCCGGGTCGTCGCAGTTGCCGTGATGGCCCGGGACCACGCTTCGTCCTGGCCACTCGTCACATTCAAGCAAGCAGTGGCCACGTTGACGCGGCTTTCTGAAGGGGCAATGAACTTGCCTCGCGTCATCACCCGGTCATGGGTGTGCGCTGGCCGATGGTAGGACGCGCCGAGGCCTCGGGCAAGTCTGGCTGGATCATCAGTCCCAAAGGGGCTTATCGGATGGCGCTTGTCGTCACTCGAATCTCACCAACTCTTCAACCGCCGCAACTGCGGCGTCTTCTTGTGCATTTGCGCGTCCATCCGGCCGAACAGGTCGCGCAGGATGTCCACCGCTTCCAGCAAGTGCGGACCCTTGTTCAGCATCACGCATTCGGCCCTGGCACCCATGGCCGCGTCGGTCATCTCGGCCCAGGGATGACAGTCCCAACAGCATCAAGTCTCTTTGCTGCGGACGAGGATCGCGTTTCCTCAGGCAGAGATAGGCCGCCAGGTTGCGCGCACCGGATTCGAAGCTGGCGCGCCCGATCCGGGTCGGCCAATGCGACTGCAGCGCGGGAGCCTCGGAAGCGATCTCCAGGGTCAACGCTTCAAGCTCGCCGTAAAAGCGTTTCGGCTGATCGCATGGACTGTCCTCTGTTGGTGGCGGACTCAGGCTAGGCCGGTGGCTTGACGGGATGGTGACACTCTGCCGTTCATTCTTCTGACGGCTGCGGACCGTGACCTGTGAAGTGCCCAATGCGCCCGCAACCAAACTGAGGTGTTGATGGATCCGAGAGTGCCAAGCGCAGCGGCGTGGCGGCTCAGCGATGGCAAGCATTGGCGGGCGCGCGTCGTGGTACGGTCCCGGCCATGACAAGAACCAACGACCGGCATGGCTTGGGCGCACTGACGCTGGGCGCATTGGGCGTCGTCTACGGCGACATTGGCACCAGCCCGCTCTACACGATGAAGGAGGTGTTCAACCCCGCCAACAACGTGCCGCTGGACGCGACCAACATCATCGGGGCGGTCTCGGTGATCTTCTGGGCGCTGATGCTGGTCGTCACGCTCAAGTACGTCATCCTGATCTTGCGGGCCGACAACCGCGGCGAAGGCGGCATCATGGCCCTGACTGCGTTGGCCGCCACCAGCACGCCGACACGCCGGACCGCGCTGCTGCTGACCGGTGTCCTGGGGGCCGCGCTGTTTTACGGGGACAGTGTCATCACACCGGCGATCTCGGTGCTCGGGGCCGTCGAGGGACTCGAAGCGATCACGCCCGCCTTCAAGCCGTATGTGCTGCCCATCTCGCTGATCGTGATCATCGGCCTCTTCATGGCACAGCGTTTTGGCACTGAAGCTGTGGGCAAGCTGTTCGGGCCGATCATCACGGTCTGGTTCCTGGTGCTGGGCGTCATGGGCGCCCTGCAGATTGCCCGGCAACCCGGCATCCTGGAAGCCCTGAATCCGCTGGAAGCCTTTGCTTTCCTGCAAGCGCGCGGCTGGCACCTGTTCGTCATCATGGGCTCCATCGTGCTGGCGCTCACCGGTGCAGAGGCGCTGTATGCCGACATGGGGCACTTTGGCGCGCGGCCCATTCGAATTGCCTGGACGACCCTGGTGCTGCCATCGTTGGCGCTCAACTACATGGGGCAGGGGGCGCTGCTGATGAGCGACCCTGGCGCGCTGGAAAGCCCGTTCTACCGCTTGTTCCCGTCGTCCCTGCTGATCCCGGCGGTGCTGCTGGCGACCGCCGCCTCGGTGATCGCATCGCAGGCGGTGATTTCGGGGGCCTACTCCATGACGAAGCAGGCCATCCAGCTCGGGCTGCTGCCGCGCATGCACATCCTCAACACCTCCGAGAAGGAAGCCGGGCAGATCTACGTACCGATGGTGAATTGGGTCGTGATGGTCGCGGTGCTGCTGGCGACGGTGGGCTTTGGCAGTTCGTCCGCACTGGCTTCGGCCTATGGCATCGCCGTGACGATCACGATGTTCATCACCACGATGCTCACCTTTTTCGTGGTCCGCTACGCCTGGAACCACTCGCTTGCGCTGGCGCTTGCGGCCACCGGGCTGTTCCTTCTGATTGACGCAGTCCTCGTGGTGTCGTGCTCCCTCAAGCTGCTGCAAGGCGGCTGGTTCCCGCTGGTGATGGGGGCCGCGATATTCGCGATCATGTCGACCTGGAAACGCGGACGCGAGTTGCTGATCGAACACATCCGAAGGGACGATCCTGACCTGATTCCTTTCATCACGTCTCTGGCCGAGGACAAGGAAGCACACCGCATCGAGCGCACCGCCGTGTACGCCGTTGCCAATCCCGGCACAGTGCCGCAAGCCCTGATGCACAACATGAAGCACTACCAGGTCCTTCATGAGCAGAACCTGATCCTGACCGTGAAGTTCGAGGAGGTACCTCGTGTGCCGATTGGCGAGCGTGTACGGGTGACTCACTTGGTCAAGGGCTTTTGGCGCGTGGAAATGAGTTACGGCTTCATGGACGAGCCCGACATCCCGACCGCGCTCGAACAGTGCGCGAGTCAGGGGCTGACCATCGATCAGGGGGCAACCTCCTATTTCCTGAGCCGTGAGATCGTCGTGCCGACACCTGGGTCAGGCATGGCGCATTGGCGCGAATCCTTGTTCGCAACGATGTCGCGCAACGCTGGCAGCGTTGCGGAATTTTTCAAGCTGCCGCACGGCTGCGTTGTGGAGTTGGGCACGCGCGTGCAGATCTGACGGGCGCCCGAGCATCGTGACAGCGTGCGCCCGCGCACACAGGGTCAGCCCAGAGGCGATTTACGGGCATGCCGCGCTGCATTAGGGGGTTGCCAGCCCATTCCCCCTTGAATGACAGCTGGCCGGTTGCGCATGGTCCGAATGCCGCATCGCAATCGGCCTGCGTGCCCCTCGCGGTGTCACTCCCGCTGGAGATAGTCAGGCCTGTTGCACGTTGTATGAAGCGCAACTGCCCGACAACCAAATTCCCTTGATGGAGTCACACATGAAAACTCGCCTGATCGCCCTGGCCGCGATGGCTGCTGTTGGCAGCGCCCACGCCCTGAGCCCCGCCCAAATCGACGCAGCCCGCACCGCCGGCACCTTGAAAGAGGTCTACATGGCCGGCGGCTCGGCCCAGCGCCTGTTCGTCGGTGCCTGGTTCCAGGCGCAGTGCAACCCGTCGACGTTCGACGTGTTCTTCAACGGCACCGGTGCCGCGCCTTCCGGCAGCAACTACCGCGCCTATTCCTGCAACCTGAAGAAGAAGGTTGGCAACTGGGTGGTCGGCACCCCGGTGCTGTTCGTCAAGCGTGACGCAGGTGGTTCGTTCCAGGGCGTGAACCCGATCGCCACCGCCACCCCGCAGGACCTGATGGCCGTCAACGGCACCTGCACCGCCACCGGCAACGCTTCGCCGGCCACCGACATCCTGGTCCCCAGCTTCGCCTGCAACAACACCGTCTCGCGCCTGGCCGATGCCGGCGTCTCCGACGTCGAGCCGGCGCTGTTCCAGAAGCCGGTCAACCTGCCCGCGCCGCAAGTCAAGGTCGACACCACGACGCTGGACTCCAAGGCCTTCAACCAGACCATCATGGGTGTGGTGGTCAACAAGAAGCTGTACCGCGCGCTGCAGGAAGCCCAGGGCCTGATCGCCGCCGGTGGCGTGATCGACGAAGCCCCGAACAAGATGCCCACGCTGTCGCGCACCTTCGTCGCTTCGGCCATGTCGGGTCAACTGACCGGCAGCACCGCCGACAAGCGCGGCTGGAACATCGTCGTGCCGGCCAGCGTCGACGCCGCCGTGCTGGGCAAGCAGGTCAACGTCTGCCGCCGCAACATCGGCTCGGGCACCCAGGCCAGCTTCAACGTCGAACTGCTGAACGCCGGCTGCGGCACCGGCACGGCGACCTATGCACCGGTCGGCCAGACCGTCGGCACCGACAACTCCACCGTCGTCGCTTCGCCCGCGCTGGCCGAAACCGGCACGCTGGCCTGGAACCTCGGTTCGGGCTCCGGCGCCGTCGAGACCTGCCTGGGCACCACCGTCGAAGGCCTGCCTGGCACCGCCTACGCCATCGGCATGCTGAGCCGCGAAAACACCCCGACCCCGACGGGCACCAGCACCGACAAGGGCTACCGCTTCGTCAAGCTGGACGGCGTTTCGCCGGCCCGTGACTCGGCCAAGGTCGGCAACTACAAGTTCGTCTACAACGCCACGATGCAGTGGAGCAAGACCACGCTGACCGACGCGGACGTCAAGGCCTTCCTGACGGCCCTGCGCGCCAACGGCGGCAAGGCTGCGCAGCTGAACGTTGCAGACGTGGATACCCAGCAAGGCGTGATGGCCGCTCCGGCCAGCTACACCGGCGCCTACGAAGACCAGACCGACCCGGTCACGCTGAAGTTCGCTTCGCGCATGGACCGCAACATCGCGGCTTCGTGCTCGCCGATGCGCATCGTCAAGTAAGTCACGACAACGCTTCCCGGCTTCGCGCCGGGCCGGCCCGGAGCTCGCTCCGGGCCGCATGCAGGGTGGGTGCCACATCGCGCGGCCCCACCCGTTTTTTCTTCTGCTGCAGCCGGCGCTGCCTCCGTCACAAATCCGCCTCGCGGGCCGGGTTGGCATGGGCCGTTCGGGCCATGCCGCCAGGCCCGCTGCGTCACCCCATCCACCGAACATGCGAAGCGTGAATCATCTCGCCGCTGCTTCTGTCCTTTGCGCTCGTCTGCTCGCGCCCGCGCTTGCGCTGGTGCTGGCCGCTCTGCCGGTTCTCGCCCAGGCGCAGCCTGCAGGCTTCGATCTGCTGGAGCTGCAGGTCGAAGGCAACACCGTGCTGCCCGATGCGCTCATAGCGGCCACCGTCGAGCCCTTCCTCGGCCCCGGCCAGGGCATGAAGGGCGTGGACGCGGCGCGCACCGCGCTGGAGGCGGTCTACCAGAGGGCGGGTTACCTGACGGTGCTGGTCGACGTGCCCGAGCAGCGGGTGGACGGCGGCGTGGTGCGGCTGGTCGTCATCGAAGGCCGTGTCGGCGCGCTCTATGTCGTCGGCTCGAAGTACCACGACCAGGGCTACATCCGCAGCAAGGTGACCGAACTGAAGCCTGGCGGCGTGCCGGACTTCAATCGCGTGCAGACCCAGCTGGCGGAGGTCAACCGCAGCGAGGACAGGCGGGTGCAGCCGGTGCTCAAGCCCGGCCGCCTGCCCGGCACTGTGGACGTGGAACTGCAGGTCGACGACAAGCTGCCGTTCTCCGGCTCGGTCGAAGTGCACAACCAGCATTCGGCCGGCACCGAGCCGATCCGTCTGCAGGCCACGCTGCGCTACGAGAACCTGTTCCAGCGCGACCATGCGCTGCAGCTGAACTTCATCACCGCGCCGTTGGCACCGCAACAGTCCAAGGTGCTGGTGGCCAACTACACGGTTCCCGACAGCGAGACCGAGAGCTGGAACTTCTCGCTGACCTTGTCGAACAGCGACGTGGAAACGCTGGGCGGCAGCCAGGTGCTGGGTCGCGGCACGACGCTGGGCCTGCGCCGCGCCACCGTCTTCTCGCATCACGGCGGCGAACGCACCGCCACGCTGAGCTGGGGCGCCGACCTGAAGCTGCTGCGCGAGCGCACCGTGTTCGGTGCCGGCGAGATCGCCACGCCGCTGCACTACCTGCCGTTCCAGCTCGCCTACAGCGACCAGATGAGCGACGGCGACTGGCGCATGCAGTGGAACGCCAGCGTCACCGCCGCGGCGCGTGGTCTGCTGGAGCGCCAGGTGGACTGCCCGGCGGCCGACAGCGGCACCGGCCAGGACGACCAGTTCGCCTGCAAGCGCAAGGGCGGCGACGGCAGCTTCCTGATCGGCCGGCTGGACCTGCGTGCGCAGCAGCGCCTGGGCAGCGGCGCCTTGTCGTGGCGCCTGGGCGGCCAGGCGGCTTCGCATGCGCTGGTCGGGCCTGAGCAGTATTCGCTGGGCGGCGCCGACAGCGTGCGCGGCTACGACGAAAGCGAGGCCACCGGCGACCACGCGCTGCTCGGCTCGATGGAATGGCGCGTGGCCAACCTGGCGCCGAGTGACATCCCTGGCTGGCGCGAGATCACGCCGCTGATCTTCATCGACGCCGGCCGTGTCTTCACGACCGACGCCCCGGTCGGCCAGCTCACCCGGCAGTCGCTCAGCGGCGCCGGCTTCGGGCTGCGCTGGTCCGGCGGCGACACCAGCGGCTCGACCGAAGGCGGGCTGGATTTCGCCTGGCCGCTGCGCGCCAGCACCAACGCCGCGAAGTACGACCTGCACCTGCATGCGCGCCTGGCCGCGCGCTTCTGAGAGACCTCACCAATGGCTTCCGGCATGGCTTCCCCCCGCGCGCTCCGCTTCCCGTCTTCGCTGACCCCGCTGATGGCCGCGCTGGCCACCTGCTGGCCGCTGTGGGTCGCGGCCCAGGCCAGGCCGGCCGCCCCACCGGTCGCGGCGGTGCCGGTGCCCTCGGCCAGCTGGCGGGTCTACGGCAGCGGCGGTGCCGCGCCGGTCAACACGCCCAATGCCAGTGGCGGCGTGAACCAGAGCATCAGCCAGACCAGCCAGCGCGCCATCTACCAGTGGCAGAGCTTCGACATCGGCGCCAACAGCAGCGTCACTTTCGACATGGCGGACAAAGGCTACAGCGCGCTGAACCGCGTGATGGGTGGCACTGCGCCGTCGCAGATCTTCGGCAAGCTCACGGCCACCAAGGGCGGCGAGATCTACCTGATCAATGCCAACGGCATCCTGTTCGGCAAGGGCGCGCAGGTCAACACCGGCTCGCTGATCGCCTCGGCGCTGAACCTCACGGATGACGAGTTCAAGTCCGGCCTGACCAACAGCCTGCTCTACAACACCCTCTCGCCCACCTTCAAGTACGACGGCGAGGCCGCCAACTTCGTCGACAGCAAGAACTTCGTGCGCGTGGACGAGGGCGCGACCATCACCACCGACAACGGCGGCCGGGTCTTCCTGTTCGCCAAGCGGGTGGAAAACGCCGGCAGCATCAGCACGCCCGGCGGCCAGACCCTGCTGGCCGGCGGCGGCGCCATCTACCTGCAGCGGCCCGACAGCCGGCCGCTGTATGCCTCCGAGACCAACCCGGACGTGCCCGCGCTGCGCGGCCTGCTGGTCGAGGTGGGCGCGGGCCCGAAGGACGCGGAAGACCGCCAGGGCAGCGTCGTCAACACCACGAGCGGCCTGATCAGCACGGCGCGCGGCAACACCACGCTGGTGGGCATGACGGTGAACCAGATGGGCCGCATCAGCGCGACCACCAGCGTCACCGAAAACGGCAGCATCATCCTGCGCGCCCAGGGCAACGCCAAGGCCGGCACCAGCAGCGTGGACGCGACCCAGGCCGGCGCGCTGGTGCTGGGTGCCGGCAGCCAGACGACGATTGCCCCTGACAACGCGGCCGAGCAGAACGGCAACAAGCCGTTGACCAGCGACGGCAACGCCACCTTCGTCGCACCGCGCATCGACCTGGCCGGCGCCAGCGTGCTGCTGGACACCGGCGCGAAGATCATCGCGCCCGGCGCCACGGTGGACGTGCGGGCCGAGAAGGTGCCCAACTACGAGCCCACCGCCACGCGCGGCTACGCGGCCGACAAGGGCGTGGACGAGGCTTCGCGCATCGTGCTGGCCGAGGACGCGCTGATCGACGTCTCCGGCACCACCGACACGGTCGCCAGCGTCTCGCAATTCTTCGTCACCACCGGCCTGCTGGGCAGCAACGACCTGAAGGACGCGCCCATCCAGAAGGACGGCCTGCTCTACCGCAGCAAGGTCACCGTGGACGTGCGCCAGGACTCTGCCCTGCTCGGCAGCCTGGAAGGCTACCGCGACGGCATCCAGCAGACGATTGGCGAGCGGCTCTCGGCCGGCGGCAAGGTGCGGCTGACGGCCGGCAGCGGCGTGCTGATCCGCGCCGGCTCGCGCATCGACGTGTCCGGCGGCCAGGTGGCCTACACGGCGGCCGAGGTGCGCGAGACCCAGCTGATCAGCAGCACAGGCCAGCTCTACGACCTCAACAGCGCCCCGGCCGACCTGGTCTACAACAGCGCGCTGAACCTGCAGAAGGGCAGCGCCGCCGGCTACGACCGCTGGGGCGTGAAGGTCAACTACGGCAGCCTGACGCCGACCCACCACGAAGACGGCTACACCGAAGGCCGCGCCGCCGGCAGCGTCGCCATCGTCGCGCCCCGCGTGGTCGCGCAGGGCGCGATGGACGCGCACGTGATGCAGGGCACGCGCCAGCAGCAGGGGCTGGACGCGCAGGCCGTGCGCGGCAGCCTGAACATCGGCGCAGTGGTCCAGCGGCAGCAGGATTTCAGCAGCGACAAGTACAACGGCGACGCGGTGCTGGACTTCTTCAACCTCAGCACCCAGGGTCCGCAGGTGGATGAGGGCCTGTGGACCGACGCGATGGCCGCAGCATTGCCTGCCGCCTCGGGCATGTCGCGCGACACGCTGCTGGACGCCGGCTTCGGCCAGGTGGCGATTGCCGCCAACGGCAATGTCTCGGTGCTCGGCCAGTCGACCAACGCCGCGCTGGACCTGGGCGACCAGGCCACGTTGCGGCTGCTGTCCAGCCGTGGCGACGTGCAGCTCGGCGGCCAGGTGCGCAGCGCTGGCGGCAAGGTCGAGCTGAACAGCAAGCAGGGTCAGGCAACACTGGCGAACGGCACCACGGTGCAGCTGCAAGGCCGCTTCATCAACACGCTGATCGACGGGCCGAAGGCGACCTCCGCCAGCACCGGCGGCAGCTTCTCGGCCTCGGGCAACACCGGTGTGCAGCTGGGCCGGGGCAGTGTGGTGGACGTGTCCGGCGGCGCCGTGGTCGGCACCGACGGCACGCTGCGTGGCGGCAATGCCGGCAGCATCGCGCTGGCCTATACCGCGCTCGACCTGCCCGAAGCGCCGGGCCTGCAGTTGGGCGGCCAGTTGCTGGGCCAGTCACTGGCCACCGGCGGCACGCTGAGCCTCACCGCGCCGAGCTTGCAGCTCGGCAGCTCGGCCGTCGCCCCAGCGGCCGGCACCCAGCTCGTGAACGCTTCGCTGCTGCAGCAAGGCGGCTTCGGCAGCTTCGTGCTGGACGGCAGGCACGAACTGCGGGTGGCGGCCGGCAGCCATGTCACGCTGCACCGCGACGAATGGCAGCTCGACCCGCGCCTGGCCGTGCTGGCGGCGAGCGGCAGCGACTGGCGCAGCCTGGCCACCGCCGGCCCGCTGCCCGGCGTGGCGCCGGCCGCGGTGAACCTGAGCCTGCGTGCCAGCGGCACCGACAGCACCGACGGCCGGCTGGTCGTCAACCAGGGCGCGGTGATCGAGTCGACTGCCTTGTCCACGCTGTCCCTGAGCGCGCGCAACCAGCTGCTGATGGACGGTGCCTTGCACACCGCCGGCGGCAAGGTGGCGCTGGCGGTCTCGGCCACCAAGGAAGAAGTTGCAGGCGCGCCCAGCGACACGATGCTGTGGCTGGGCTCGCACAGCAGCGTCGATGTCTCCGGCACCACGCTGCCGAGCCCGACCACCAACGGCCTGCGCCAGGGCCAGGTGCTGGACGGCGGCAGCATCGCGCTGAAGGTCGGCAGCGATGTGCCGGCCACTTCTCCGGTGCTGGTGATCCAGCAGGGCGCGACGCTGGCCGCCCATGGCGCCAGTGCCGAGCTGGACCGCAGCAGCCTGGGCGAAGGCGGCGTGCGCTGGGCGCGCCAGCAGGTCGACAGCAACGGTGGCACGCTGAGCATAGAGGCCGGCCGCGCGCTGGTCACCGAAGGCAGCATCGACCTGCACGCGGGGGGTGCAAAGGCCAGCGGCGGCACGCTGAACGTGACGCTGAATGCAGCCGCCACGCAGCAGCCCGGCAATGCCGAGAACGTCCGGCACGAACTGCGCATTGCCACAGGCCCGACCGAGAAGACCGCCGGCGTGACGCTGGGCGACACCGCCGCCATCGATGGTCTGAATGACACGGCTTCGATCTCCACCGCCGCCATCCGCGCCTCCGGTGTGGCCAACCTGGGCCTGAGCGCACGCGACAGCTTGCGCTTCCTCGGTGGCGCCAACCTGGATCTCACCGGCACGCTGACACTTGCCTCGCGCTCGCTGGGCGTGCAGCCCGGCCAGGCGGTGCAGCTGAATGCCGGCCAGGTGCAGCTTCAAGGGGGCGTGAGCGGGGCCAACGGCACCGCCATGCCGGTGATGCAGGCCCGCGCTGGCGATGCCACGCTGGGCATCCACTCGCGCGATGGCCTGCTGGTCTCGGGCAACTGGGTCACGCAAGACCTGGCCAAGCTGGCGCTGGCGGCCGAGGGCGACCTGATGCTGCAGGGCCTGAACAGCAGCGCGCTCAAGGGCAGCCTGGTCACCGCTGGCGACCTGTCGCTGCGCGCGCGCCAGCTCTATCCCGGCACCGGCGTGGACTTCCGCATCAGCGCGGTGGACCATGACGTGAGCATCGCCGGCAACGGCGCGGACGCCACCAAGATCGCCGCGCCGCTGTCGGCCGGCGGCACGCTGGGCATCACGGCGGCGACCATCACCCAGGGCGGCGTGGTGCGCGCGCCGCAGGGCCAGATCCTGCTGACAGCCAGCGAAGCCGTGCGCTTCGAGGCCGGCAGCAGCACCTCGGTCTCGGCCGCCGGCCTGCTGCTGCCCTACGGCACCGGCAGCGAAGACCGCTGGCTGGCACCGGACGGCAGCGTACTCGCGGCGGCGCCCACCAAGCGCATCGACATCGCCTCGCCCGACGTGGCCGTGGCCGCCGGTGCGCAGCTGGACCTGTCCGGCGGCGGCGACCTCGCGGCCTACACCTTCGTGCCCGGCCGTGGCGGCTCGACCGACGTGTTCGCCGGCGGCAACGGCGCCTACGCGCTGGTGCCCACGGTGCACGGCGCAGCGCTGTACGACAGCACGCTGGCCGGCGCCGCAGCCCAGGGCCGGCAGATCGAGATCGGCACCGGCGGCCCGGTGCCGGCGGGCACCTACACCTTGCTGCCGGCGCGCTACGCGCTGCAGCCCGGCGCCTTCCTGGTCGAGCCAGTCAAGGCCAGCACGCCGCTGGCGCTGAACACCGCCGTCACCCAGACCGACGGTTCAGTCTGGGTCGGCGCCCGGCTGTCCACCGCCGGCACCGGCGCGGCGGACCAGCAGACCAGCACCTGGCGCATCACCACCCGGGAGATTGCCAGCACGCGCAGCGAGGTCCGCAGCGCATCCGCCAACACCACCTTCACGGACCGTGCGGCGACTGCCGGCACGGCCACGCTGGAGCGCCCGATGGACGCTGGCACGCTGGCGCTGTCCACCGTCAACGCGACGCTGCAGGGCCAGGTGGCGATGGCCGGCGCCAAGGCCGGCACCGGCCAGGCCGCAGGGCGCGGCGGCAGGGCCGAATTCAGCGCGGCCGAGATCGCCGTGGGCGCCGTCGAAGGCGGCGCTGGCGACGGTGCACTGCAGCTCGGTGTTGCCACGCTGAACCAGCTCGGCGCGCAGACGCTGGTGCTGGGCGCACGCAGCGGCAGTGCCGCGGAAGACGGCAGCGTGCCGCTGAACGTCAACGCGCAACACGTCACCGTCGCCACCAACGGCGAGGTGCTGAGCGTGCCGGACCTGGTGATCGCCGCGACCGACAAGGTCGACATCGCTGCCGGCTCGGTCCTGCGCGCAGCACCTGCCAGCGCTGCGGCCGACGCACCCGCCACCTACAGCCTGCAGGGCGACGGTGCCGCGCTACGCCTGGCCAGCGCGCCCGGCGCCACGCTGAGCCGCCAGGGCACCACGCTGCAGGCCGGCGCCTTGAGCGTCGGCGGCCAGGTGCAGCTGCAGGCCAGCAGTGGCAGCCTGCTGCTGGACGCGACCCAGGACGCCAAGATCGCCGGCTCGGCCCAGTTGCTGGCCAGCGAGCTGACGCTGGGCGCGCCGACGCTGACCATCGGCGGCCCGGCCGGCGGGCCTGGCGTGCTGTCGCTCACGCCCGCGCTGCTGGCCCAGGCCAGCCAGGCCAACCAGCTCACGCTGCACGCCTACCGCTTCATCAACCTCAAGGACGGCGCAGTGCTTGGCGAAGCGGCGGACGGCACGCCCACGCTGGACCGCCTGGTGCTGGACACGCCGACGCTGCGTGCCATCGAAGCCACCGGCGCCGGTGCACGCATCACCGCCGGCGAGATCACGCTCACGAACAGCGCCGGTTTGACCGGAGGCGCGGCGCAGGCCGGCGACGGCCAGGTCACGCTGCATGCCAGCGCGGCGGCCGGCGGCAGCGGCGACATTCGCCTGGCCAGCGGCCGCATGGTCGCCCAGGGTGCGGCTTCGCTGACGCTGCAGGCCGACAACGCCGTCGCCATTGCCGGGCGCGACGCCGCACTGGCCAGCGCCGGTGACCTCACGCTGCAATCGCGCGGCGTGGTCGCCGAAACCGCCGGTGCCGACGCCACGCTGCAAGCCGGTGGCAAGGCCTGGCTGACGGCCACTGCAGACAGCGTGGCCCCGCCTTCCGCACTGGGCGCGGCCTTCCACCTCGAAGCCGCGCAGATCCAGCAGGACGGCCGCATCGTGCTGCCGTCCGGCGACGTGAGCCTGAGCGCGCGCGATGGCGTGGTGCTGGGCGCCGGCAGCCGCATTGACGTGTCCGGCCGCACGGTGGCGGTGGGCGAGGCCAGCGTGGACCTCGGCGGCGGCCAGGTGAACCTGAGCGCGCAGGCCGGCGACGTGATGATGCAGGGCGGCGTGATCAACGTCTCGGCTGCCGGCAATGCCGAAGGCGGCCGGCTCAGTCTGGCCGCACCGCAGGGCGCGGTGCAGCTGCTGGCTGGCCAGCTGGTTGGCAGCAGCCAGGGCCAGACCGGCGCAGAGCTGTCGGTCGACAGCGGCGCGGCGGTGGACCTGGCCGCACTGGCCCAGCGCATGGGCGAAAGTGACCCGGCAAGCTTTGCCGGCGCCATCCGGGTGCACCAGCGCAGTGGTGACCTGCTGATCGGCGCGCAGACGCAGCTGGCCGCACGCGAGATCGAGCTCAGCACCGATGGCGGCGCGCTGACCGTGCGCGGCACGCTGGACGCCCGCGGCGCCGACGGTGGTCGCATCGCACTGGCGTCACGCGATGCCCTGACGCTTGCGTCCGGCTCGGCGCTGCTGGCCTCGGCGCAGGCCGTGGACGGCAGCGGCGACGGCGGCCGGGTCGAACTGAATGCGAGCGCCGGCGCGCTGCAACTGCAGGCCGGCAGCCGCATCGACGTGGCCGGTGGCGTCAACGGCGATGCGGGCCGGCTGCTGCTGCGTGCAGCGCGGCAAGGCATCACCGCCGACAACCCCGACGGCGCCGGCGTGGCCATCGCGCCGTTGGCCGCCAGCATCACCGGCGCCGGTCGCATCGACGTCGAAGCCGTCAAGGTCTACGACGGCATCGATACCGTCACCGACTACGCGGCACCGGCCGCCGGCACCCTGCTGGCCAGCACGCTGGCCACCGAAGGCCAGAACTTCATCGGCGCCAACGGCGGCAAGGCCGAGCTGCTTGCGAACCGTCTCGCGGGTGGCAATGCCGACCTGCTGGCTGCCCTGCGCATCCATGCCGGCGCCGAGATCCGCAGCGAAGGCGACCTGTCGGTGGCCATGCAGGGCGGCACCTGGGCCACGCCCACCGAACGCGCGACCGTGCAGCAGAACGACGGCGAGGCCAGCCATGTGGGCGACAGCAGCATCACGCTGCGCGCAGCAGGCAGCCTGAGCGTCGGCTCGTCCATCGCCGCCGGCTTCCACTGGAGCGGGCTCAGCAGCGCCGGCGGCAGCCTGCGCTTCGTCGCCGGCGCAGACCTGAACGCGGCAGCGGTCAACGCGGTGCAGCGCGGCAGCAATGCCGACCTGAGCATCGGCCGCATGCAAAGCGGCACGCCGGCGGTCACCACGGTGCGCACGACCACCGGCGACATCACGCTGGCCGCCGCCCGCGACATTGACCTGACCCAGGGCCAGACCCGGCTCTACAGCTGGGGCGTGGGCAGCACCGATGCGGCGGCGCTGGCCGCGAGCAAGACGCTAGGCCAGGCCGACCTGTTCCGCGTGGACGCGGGCGACCTGCGCGTCAGCGCCGGCCAGTCGGTGCGCTCGCGCTCGGTGACCGCGGATCCGTACCAGCAGTACTACACCAACACCTTGCAGTCGGCCCATGCCAACGGCTGGACGCGCATCACCGAGCGCGGCCCGCTGGTCTACTGGACTTCCGAGCCGGACACCTACGAAGCCGGCTTCCAGCACGGCCTGGCGTCGTTTGGCGGTGGCTGCATCGACGTGAGCGCCGGTACGGATGTGCGTGAGCTGATGCTGGCTGCGCCGACGACAGGCTTCATTGATGCCGACGGCGCGCACAGCTACGGCGGTGGCAGCGTGCATGTGCAGGCCGGGCGCGACGTGGTCGGTGGCCTGATCCAGGCCGGCGGCCGGGAGCTCACGGTGCAGGCCGGCCGCGACGTGGCCTGGCAGGAGAACCAGGCGCTGACCGAGCGCGGTGCGATCACTGCCGGGCTGCAGCTGGCGCACGAGAACACCACGATGGACATCAGTGCGCGGCGCGACCTGACGCTGGGCTCGGATGTCAGCAGCCATGCCGTCGATGGCCGCTGGATCAGCGGACTGGATGGCCAGGCCTCGCTGAGCTTGCGCGCCGCAGGCGGTGACCTGCGCTACCGGGCCGATGCCGAACCCGACACACCGCTCAACACCGCCGGCGACGCGCAGACCGTCAACCTGCTGCCAACGCAGGTGCTGATGGCCGCGCCATCCGGTTCGCTGCAGGTTGGCGGCTACCTGGCCGCTCCGGTCATCCAGCAAGCCGAAGCGGCTGCCGCACGGCTGGACCTGCTGGCCGGCCAGCAGCTCACGCTGGCGACCAGCCTGCAGGTCAATGCCAGCTGGACGCAAGGCGTGTCGTACCAGGATGACAGCGGCATCGACGCGCAGAGCCTGAACGGTCAGGGCCTGCCTGGCAGCGCCTGGCTCGCACTGGGCTATGGCGACCTCGCGCGCGGCGACGGCAACGGCCTGGACCGCACGGACCGCACGCCGGTGCGCATGATCGCCGCGGGTGGCGACCTGGAGGTGCAGAGCTCGCTGCGCTCGGCCCGCCCGGTGCGGTTGATGGCAGAACGCGACATCCTGCTCACAGGCAGCAATGTCAACGCCGGCCTGGAGGTCCAGCAGCAGGCTGTGCGGCTGGACGGCAACACGCCAGCCATCAACGCGCCCGCCAGCGAGCTGAGCCTGCTGCAGGCCGGGCGCGACATCCAGCTCGGTCTGGCCTCCATCCGCGTGGCCGGCCCCGGCGACCTGGTGCTGACGGCGGGTCGCGACATCGACCTCGGCAGCGCCGCCGGCCTGCAGGCAGTGGGCAATGTGGACAACAGCACGCGCCTGTCCGAAGGCAGCGCCCACCTGACGCTGGTGGCCGGCCTGCGCGCCGACGGTGCCGACTACGCCGACGCGGCCCGCCGCGGCTTTGGCGTGCTGGGCGCCGCTGCGCTTGCGGCCCGCGCAGGCGACGTCTATGCCTTGTTGAGCGCAGCCGACGGCCAGGTGCCCGCGCTGGGCAGCGAGGCCGCGAAGGCGTTTGCGGCGCAGGGCACCCAGGCACAGCTCGCGCAGGTGAAGGCCTTGCTGGGCGACGCCGGCTACCAGGCCGCAGTGGTGCGCTACGTGCGCAGCCTGCCGGGCCATGCCAGCGACAGCGACGCGCAGGCGCTCGCCGCCTTGGGCACGCTGTCGGCCGTCAAGCAGGCGGCCGCACCGGCCGCGCTGCTGGCCGAGGCGCTGGGCCGGGCCGACGCCGCGCGGCGCCAGCCCTTCATCGCCGCGGTCGCGAAGGCCGACACGCCGGCCGGCGCCAAGGCGCTGGTCGACTTCATGCAGGCGCAGACTGGCCAGGCCCTGTCGCTGGATGCCGCGCTGGTCGCCTTCGAGGCCTTGCCGCAGGAGCGCCAGCTGCTGCGCCTGAACGCGGTGCTGGTCGACGAGGTGCGCACCCAGGGCCGCGCCGCGGTCGCCGCGCGCCTGGCCGACGACAAGGAGGCCGCCTACGACCGCGGCTACGCGGCCATCAACGCGCTGTTCCCGCTGGAAGGCAACGGCCGGCCGGGCGGCGAGATCCGCCTGCCTGCCACCCAGGCGCGCACGCTGCAGGGCTCCGGCATCACGCTGCTGGCGCCCGGTGGCGCGGTGAATGCCGGCGAGAGCGGCGGCAGCCAGAAGCCGGCCAGCGAGCTGGGCATCGTCACCGTCGCCGGTGGCGACATCGATGGCATTGCGCATGGCGACATCCTGGTCAACCAGTCCCGCATCTTCACGCTGGCCCAGGGCGACATCCTGCTGTGGTCGTCCACAGGCGACGTGGACGCCGGGCGTGGCGCGAAGACGGTCGTCGGCGCACCGCCGCCGGTGTTCCGGCTGGACGGCAACGGCCGCATCGTGGTCGACACCAGCGGCTCGTTCAGCGGCAGCGGCATTGCCGTGCTGGACGCTAACAGCGCGCTGGACTTGTACGCGCCGGCCGGCGCAATTGATGCTGGCGAGGCCGGCATCCGCGCGCTGGGCACGGTGACGCTGGGTGCGGACGTGGTGCGCGGCGCGGACGACATCGTCGGTGGCTCGGTCGTCGGTGCGCCGCCGGCCGCGCCCAACGTGGGCCTCACCGCCGGCCTGGCCCAGGTCAACGAGGCCAGCGCCAGCGCCGCCAAGGCAGCCGGCGACGACGAAGAGGAGCGGCGCCGCAAGCGCCGTGCGCGCCGCCAGTTGCTGCTCGAGTTCCTTGGCTTTGGCCAGGGCTGATTCCATTCCGATCCGAAGAAAAGAAACCCACCCATGATTCGCCAACTGCTGACTGCCCTGGCCCTGTCCACGGTCCTCGCCACGCCGGCCCACGCCTGGTGGAACGACGCCTGGACCACCCGCACCCGCGTCGAGCTGGACACGACGGCCAAGGGCCTGGCGCTGCCCAATGCGCAGGCCGATGTGCTGGTGCCGGTGCGCCTGCACTCGGGCAACTTCGACTTCGCGCTGGCGCTGCCGGACGGCGCGGACCTGCGCGTCGTCGGCGCCGACGACAAGACGCCACTGCCGTTCGAGATCGAGCGTTTCGACGCGATCAACGAACTGGCTGTGTTGTGGGTGCGCATGCCCAGCGTGGCGCAGGGCAGCGACAAGAACCTGCTGCACGTCTACGCCGGCAACGACAAGGCCACGGCCGAAGCCAAGCCTGGCCTGTTCGCGGCCGACCATGCCGCGGTGCTGCACTTCAGCGAGCCGGCCGACGGCCCTGCGCATGACGCCACCAGCAGCGCGGTCAGCACAACCGTGATGCAACGCGAGCCCAACGGCCTGCTCGGCGGTGCGGTGCGCCTGGCCGGCACGCCGCTGAGCTTCGGCCCCAATGCGCGGCTGGTGCTGTCACCCGAAGGCGGGCTGACGATTGCGCTGTGGCTCAAGCCCGACGCGCCGACCGAATCCTCGACGCTGCTGGCGCTGGGCCCCGTCAAGCTGATGCGCGTGCTGGACCAGCTCGAAGCCCGCATCGGCGACGAGCGCCTGGGCGGCGCGGCGCTGCCCGGCTCGGCCTGGTCGCACGTGGTGCTCACGGTGGGGCAGGGCAAGGCCCAGCTCTACATCAACGGCAAGCCGGTGGGCCAGGCCGATGCCTTGCTGCCCGCAGCAGCCACGCCAGCCATGGTGCTGGGCGAGGGCTACAAGGGCCTGGTGGACGAACTGCAGATCCTGCCGGCCGCACGCGACGCCGGCTGGGTCAGACTGGCCGCCGCGGCGCAAGGCATGGACGGCAGCTTCATCAAGAGCCAGAAGGAAAGCGCCGACGGCGGTGGCGAGTCCGGCGGTGGCGGCTACTTCGGCATCCTGTTGAAGAACCTAACCGGTGACGCCTGGGCGGTGATTGGCGTGCTGATCGTGATGTTCTTCATCGCCGCTGCGGTGATGGTCACCAAGGCCATGCTGGTCCAGCGCGTGGGCCGCGACAACGAGCGTTTCCTGGAACGCTTCCGTGCCGACTTCACCGGCCAGGGCCTGAAGACTGCGGGCGAGTTCGTGCACTCCACGCTGTACCGGCTCTATGCCACCGGCGAGGCCGAGATCGCCAAGCGCCGCGAGCGTGGCATGCAGACGCTGACCGGCGCCTCGCTGAACTCGATCAAGGCGACGATGGACGCGGTGCAGGTGCGCGAGAACCACGTGCTGAACGCCCGCATGGTGCTGCTGACGATTGCCATCTCCGGCGGCCCGTTCCTTGGCCTGCTCGGCACCGTGGTCGGCGTGATGATCACCTTCGCCGCCATTGCCGCGGCCGGCGACGTCAACGTCAACGCGATTGCCCCCGGCATTGCCGCCGCGCTGCTGGCCACCGTTGCCGGCCTGGGCGTCGCGATCCCCGCGCTGTTTGGCTACAACTGGCTGGCCTCGCGCATCAAGACCATCTCGGCCGACATGCAAATTTTTGTCGACGAGTTCGTGACCCGCGCAGCCGAGCTGCATGGTCCGCAATAAGCGACTAACAGGCCATGTCAGCTGACGTGAAGAGCGGCAATGAGCCGTACGACGACATCAACATCACGCCGATGCTGGACCTGGCCTATGTGCTGCTGGTCACCTTCATCATCCTGACGACCGCCTCTGTGCAAGGCGTGAAGGTCAACTCGCCGCGCACGCTGGCGGCCAACCAGCTGGCCAAGCCGCAGACGCGCGCGGTGACCATCACCAAGGAAGGCGCGGTCTACCTGGACGCGTACCCGGTCACGCTGGAGGAACTGTCTCAGCGCCTCTCGGCGATGAAGGCGGCCAACCCCTCCTTGCCGGTGGTGCTCAAGGCCGATGCGCGCACCCAGTACCAGAAGGTGACCGAGGTGCTGGAAGTGGCCAAGAAGCTGGACATCACCGAGCTTGGCCTGGTGACGCAGCGCGAAGCGCAGTGAACAAACGGGAGCGCACGCCATGCAAGTCCAGAACGACACCAAGCCCTACGACACGATCAACGTCACGCCGATGCTGGACCTGGCCTATGTGCTGCTGGTGGTCTTCATCCTGATGACGACCGCCTCGGTGCAAGGCCTGTCCATCACGCTGCCCAAGCCGTCGAACACGCCCAGCAGCGAGCACCACGAACTGCTGGTGGTGCAGATCACGGCCGAGGGCGCGCTGCTGCTCAATGGCGCGGCGCTCACGGCGCAGGAGATCGAGCAACGCCTCGCCGCAGCCAAGGCCGCGGACCCGAAGATCACCGTGGCCATCAAGGGCGACGGCCAGGCCAGCTACGAGCCGGTGGTCAAAGTGATTGACCTGTGCAACCGGCTGGCGGTGGACATGGCGCTGGTCACGTCGCGGATCGGCACATGAGCGGGACCTGACATGCACCACACCACCGCCCTGATCGCCCGCCGCCAGCGCCTGGGCCTGAGCAGCCAGCAGGAAACCGGCCGCGTCTCGCAGCCGCTGCTGCGCCGGCTCGCACTGGGCTTGCTGCTGTGCGCCGGCACCGCGCTGGTGATCTGGACCCTGGTCCATTTCGCCAGCGGCAGCACGGCTGGCCCGAAGCGCCAGGTGGCGCGCATTGCGCTGCTGCCGGACACGCCGCCACCCCCTCCGCCGCCACCGAAGGAGCAGAAGAAGGAAGAGCCCAAACCGCAGCCGCGGCCGCAGGCCCAACCCGAGCAGGCGCCCAAGCCGCCGCAGCCGGCCAACGAGCCGCTGAAGATGGAGGGCGCGGCTGGCAACGGGCCCAGCGCGTTCGCGGCCGGTGCCGTCAACAACGAATACCGCGCCGGCCCCACCAGCAGCGGCGGCGCGTCCTCGCCCGGTGTGGCCGACCGTGCGGCCGAGCGGCTGTATGCCAACACCGTGCGCCAACTGTTGCTGGCCGAGATGGAGCGCCGGCTGGCACCTGAGGCCGGCGAGCTCAGCGCGAACTTCGCGCTGTGGATCAACCCCGATGGCCACATCGCCCGCTGGGAAGCCGACGGCGGCACCCCCGCGCTGAAGACCGCGCTGGACGCCAGCGCCGAAGCGCTGCGCCTGCCGGTGCCGCCGGCTGTGGCCCAACCGATGCGCTTTCGCCTGACCGTGCGCGCCGGTGCGTGAGAACAACCCATGTCTTTCGAGAACCCCATGACCCGAATCTCCTTCCGCCTCGCGCCGCTGGCCCTGGCCTTGCTGGCTGCGCTGCCGCAGGCCCATGCCGACACGGCGCCCACCACCAGCGAAGCTGCCGCACTGGGCGAGTTGAAAGCCACCACGCTGGCGCTGATCGACGCGCTGGTCGAACAAGGCCTGCTGACCCGCGCCAAGGCCGATGAGCTGCTGCGCAGGGCCAAGGCTGCTGGCGATGCGGTGGCCGCCGGTAGCCCGGCACCGCTGCCGGCCGAGACCGGCTGGGGCGCGCCGCGCTCGGTGGTGCGCGTGCCTTACCTGAGCGACAGCACGCGCGCCAGGATCAAGGACGAGGTGCGCAACGAGGTGCTGATCGCCGCACGCGAAGAAGGCTGGACCGACGGCCGCCGCCTGCCGGGCTGGCTGCGCTCGGTGTCGATTGACGGCGACATCCGCGTGCGTGCACAGGACGAGATGTTCGCCAACGACAACGTCGCGCCCGAGATCTTCCACGCCCAGACCGACTCGCCCGCCTGGGCGCCAGACCTGACCAACACCCGCAATGATCGCCAGCGCGCCACGCTGCGCGCCCGCGTCGGCTTCCATGCCAAGGCCAGCGACAGCTTCAGCGGCACCGTGCGCCTGGCGACCGGCAGCACGACGGGCAGCCCCACCTCCGAGTCGGTCACCGCCGGCAATGACGGCAACCGGTTCAGCATTGGCGTGGACCGCGCTTCGGTGCGCTGGGAGCCGCTGCAGGGCAATCGGCTGGACGCCGGTCGCATGGGCGTGCCGTTCGATGGCAGCGACCTGACTTGGCCGGACGACATGGGCCTGGACGGCCTGGCCGGCCACGGCGAGCTGGACATGGCCAGCGGCCTGTACGGCTTTGCCACCGCGGGCGGCTTCGCGCTGTCCGAGTTCGCCAACAGCCAGAAGGACAAGGCGCTGGTCGGCGGCCAGCTGGGCCTGGACTGGGCGTTTGGCGACGCCTGGCAGCTGCGCGTGGCCGCAGGCGCCTACAACTTCCGCAACGTGCAGGGCGTGCGCGAAAACGAGCTGCCGCCCACCGGTGCGCTGGCCGGCGTTGCGCCGTACCAGAACAGCGCCTACCCGGCGGCCATCCGGCAGAAGGGCAACACGCTGATCAACCTCAACGCGCCCACCTCGACCGCCGCGCCGGTCTGGGGCCTGGCCTCGCGCTTCAAGCCTGTGGACCTGAGCCTGAGCCTCACCGCGCGCCACTACAACCCCTACGAAGTCAACTTCTCGTTCCATGTGGTGAAGAACACCGGCTTCGACAACGATGACATCCAGCGCCGCGCCGGCACCACCGCGGTGGCCGACCTGAAGGACAAGACGCTGGGCTACCAGGCCAGGCTGCAGTTCGGCCATGCCAAGCTGATCGAGCCCGGCCAGTGGCAGGTCTTCGCGGCCTTCCGCCATTTGGAGCGCGACGCCTGGATCGATGCCTACACCGACACCACCTGGCACCTGGGCGGCACCAACTACAAGGGCTTCAGCGTCGGCGGCCAGTACGCCTTCGACAACAAGGCCACGCTGGGCCTGCGCTTCACCAGCACCCGCAACCTGGACGACAACGTGCGCTTCCTGAGCATCCCCGGCGACCCCAGCTCGATCAGCGGCAACCTCAGCAGCGCGCCGCTGAAGATCGACGTGTTGCAGCTCGAAACCAACCTGAAGTTCTGAGCATGCAATCAGGTCTCTCAATGATCCGCTGCGCCGCACTGGCCGTGCTCTGCAGCGTTGCGCTGGCCCACGCCGCAGACGGTGGCGACAAGCGGCTTGCCCAGGCCAAGGAAGTCGCCCGCGCCGCCCAGGCCGCGCTTCAGCAAGCCCAGCAGGAGCGCGACACGCTGCGCCAGCAGCAGGCCACCGACAAGGCCGAGAAGGAACAGCTGGCCCAGCGGCTGTCCCGCGCCGAAGGGGCGGCGCGCGGCGAACAGGCCGCCAAGGTCCAACAAGCGCAGGCACTGACGGTCGCGCAGGCCGAGCTGGCGCAGTTGCGCACCGAGCTGGCAGCCGAACATCAGCGTCGCGAGCGGGCCGAACGTGCCGCGGCCGATGCGACTGCGCAAGGCCAGCAGGCGCTCGCATCGCAGCGCCAGGTCACCGCCGCCGTCACCGCACTGCTGGAAAAAAGCGTGGCCTCGCTGGCCCGCGCCGAGCAGGCCAACCGCACGCTGCACGGCCTGGGCCTGCAGGCGGTGGATGCCTACACCCAGCGCACCCCCGAAGCCATGCGCGCCCGCAGCGAGCCCTTCCTGGCGCTGGGCGCCGTCACGCTGGAAGACGAAGCCGAAGGCCTGCGCCGCGCGCTGGACGCGCAGCGCGTGGCGCCCTGAGGCGCTGTTCTCCGCACTGCGCTCGTCCATCGACATCAGTTGGAAGCCAGCTGAGCTTGCGGCACACTGGTCGGCTCCCTGCCGGTCCCGCCGCCAACCCCAGCCGAGGGTTCCACCATGAACAACACCTCCGATCGCATCGCCGTCCGGCGCCGCGAGTTCAAGCGCCTGCACGAAAGCGGTTGCTTCGTGCTGCCCAATCCCTGGGATGCCGGCAGCGCCTGCTACCTGCAAAGCCTGGGCTTCCAGGCGCTGGCGACGACCAGTTCCGGCTTCGCCTGGTCGCAAGGCCTGCCCGATGGCCGCCTCAGCCGCGCGCAGGTGCTGGCCCACTTGCGCGACATGGTGGCCGCCACGGACCTGCCGATCAACGCCGACTTCGAGAGCGGCTACGCGGACGATCCGCATGGCGTGACCGAGAGCGTGCGGCTGGCCGTTGCCACCGGCGTGGCCGGCCTGTCGATCGAAGACTCGACCGGCGACGCCGCAAAGCCGGTACGCGACATCGGCGACGCCGTGGCCCGGATTCGCGCCGCCCGCCGGGCGATTGACGAAACCGGGGGCGACACGCTGTTGGTTGGCCGCGCCGAGAACTTCTTCCTCGGCCGCCCGGACCTGGCCGACACCTTGCGGCGCCTGCAGGCCTACGCCGAGGCCGGCGCCGACTGCCTCTATGCCCCCGGCATCCGCACGCCCGAAGAGATCGCCGCCGTCGTTGCCGCGGTCGCCCCCAAGCCCGTCAATTTGCTGGTCGGCTCCGCCAGCCCCTTGACGCTGCAGGACATTGCCGCGCTGGGCGTGCGCCGCGTCAGCATTGGCGGCGGCCTGGCCCGCGCCGCATGGGGCGGCCTGATGCGCGCCGCCAGCCTGATCGCCACCGAAGGCCGCTTCGACGGCCTGGCCGATGCGGCCTCAGGCAAGGTGCTGGATGACTTGATGGGCTGAGAGGCTTGGCAGCGGCGCGCCAGGGCCCGCGGTGGCGCCGCGCCGGCCCTCAAGGCCTGACCTTGGCGGTCGATATAGTCGAGATGCTGTGGGGTCGGTCCCGCGGCCGGACCGGGTGGGCCGCACGTGCCGCCCGGTTTTGAACTTCTCTTTTTTTGCGCTACGCGGCGCTGGGTCCAGTGCCCGCCGCGCTGCAGCCGCGTGCCGCCATGCGTTTGTCCCTGTCGTCCCTGCAGTTTTTCGGTTCTGCCTGTGCCCTGGCTTGCGGCGTCATCAGCCTGCCGTTGAGCGCCGCCGAGCCGACCAGCGCGGCCGAGCTGGCGGCCTTGCCGCTGGACACGCTGCTGGACCTGCCGGTCACCGGCGCCTCCAAATTCGCTTCGCGCGCCAGCAGCGCGGCTGCTGCGGTGACAGTGGTCAGTGCCGAGGAGATCCGCGCGCTCGGCTACCGCACGCTGGCCGATGTGCTGGCCTCGATGCGTGGCGTGATGGTGACCACCGACCGCTCGTACAGCTACATCGGCGTGCGCGGCTTCTATGTGCCGGGCGACTACAACACCCGCGTGCTGCTGCTGATCGACGGCAACCGGATCAACGACACCATCTACGACCAGGCCTACCTCGGCAGCGAGATGCCGCTGGACCTGGCGATGGTCGAGCGTGTCGAATTCATTCCCGGACAGGGCTCGGCCGTGTATGGCGGCAATGCCTTGTTCGGCGTCGTCAACGTGGTCACGCGCCAGCCCGGTGCGGCCGGCACTTCGCTGGCCAGCGTCTCGGCCGGCAGCTTCGGCGCGCGCAGCCTGCGGCTGGCCGACAGCGTGCAGCTGCCCGGCGGCGCGGCGCTGCAATGGTCCATCAGCCGCGCAGTGATGGCCGGCGACACGGTGCCGCTGCCAGACGGCGGCTCGGCCCGCCATGGCGACGCGGAAGGCCGCACCACGCTGTTCGCCCGCGTCCGCCAGGGCGACTGGCGGGCCACGGTGCTGCATGCGCTGCGCACCAAAGGGAATCCGCTGTTTCCAGACGGTGTGCAGGGCGACCCGCGCACCGTCAACCATGACGAGCAGTCATTGCTGGACCTGAGCTGGGTGCATGCGACCGACGAGGGCGACGAGCTCACGGCGCGCGGCTTTGCCGGGCGCTACCGCTTCGAGGGCCGCTATGCGATGGACTATCCGCCGGTGACGGTGAACCAGGACATTGCGGTGGGCCGCTGGTGGGGCCTGGAAGGCCGCTGGCTCAGCACCCGCTGGCAGGACCATAAGCTGCTGGTGGGCGCCGAGCTGCAGGTCTTGCCGCTGCTGCTGCAGCGCAATGCCGACATCGATCCCCCCACCGCGCCGCTGCTCGACGACCGCCGCAGCCTGCAGCGCCATGCCTTGTTCGTCGAGGACCAATACGCGCTGGCCCGCGACTGGACGCTGGACACGGGACTGCGCTGGGACCAGACCAGTGGCAGCGCGCGTGAATTCAGCCTGCGCGCGGGGCTGATCTGGCGGGCCGACGACACGCTGGTGGCCAAGCTGATCCATGGCACCGCCTACCGTGCGCCGAATGCTTTCGAGGCCCACTACCAGGTCCCCGGCAGCGGTGGCTATGAAATCAATCCGAAGCTGACCAGCGAAGGCGTGCGCGGCAGCGAGCTGGCGCTGGACTGGCGGCCCGATTCGCAGGACCGCTACAGCCTGTCGCTGTTCAGCAATCGGGCGCGCCAGCTGCTGGTGCTCAACCGCGACCCGGACAGCGAGCGCTATCGCTTCGACAACCAGGGCGGCGTGCGGACCCACGGCGCCGAGCTGGAATGGGAGCGCATCTGGGCCAGCGGCGGCAGGCTGCGCGCCAACCTGACGCTGCAGCACGGCCGCGACAGCGACATGGACACCCAGGTGGCCGGCTACTCGGCCGAGCGCATGGCCAAGCTGGCGGCGATCTTGCCGCTGGGACGGGGCTGGCAGGCCGGGCTGGAATGGCAGGGCATCGGCCGGCGCGGCGCAGCGGCTGCCTACCAGTTGAGCAACCTGACGCTCTCGACACCGCTGGCCTCGCGCGGCTGGTCCTTCTCGGCCAGCGTGTTCGACCTGTTCGACCGGCGCCATCAGGACCCTGGTGGTGACGCCACGACCCAGCCGGTGCTGCCGCAGGCGGGCCGCAGCGTCGAGCTGCGTCTGGACTTTGCGTTCTGACGCGATGCGCCTGTCCTGCACGTCCTTCTTCAGGCGGCTGTGCTGGCTGCCCGGCCTGGCCGTGCTGGGCCTGCCGCTGGCGCACGCCGTCGAGCGGGCCGACCTGGAGTCGGCCATCGTCTACAACCTGCTGCAGTACGTGGAATGGCCCGCCGAGGCCCTGCCGGCTGCCGGTGGTGCGCTGGTGCTGTGCCTGGCGCAGGGCAGCCCCTTGCGCGGCCCGGTCAAGTCGCTGGAAGGCCGGCCGGTGGGGCCGCTGCGGCTGGCGGTGCGCACGCTGGAGCCGGCTGAGGCGCCGCATGGCTGCCATGCCTTGTTCATCGACGGCGAGCCGCCCGCCCGCCACCGCCCACCGCGGGCCACTGCGTTGCTGCTGATCGGCGACGGCCCGGCCCAGCCCGACGACGGCATCACCATCCGGCTGGCGCAGGCCGATGGCCGCATGGTGTTCGAGATCGACCTGGTCGAGGCCCGGGAAGCCAGGCTGCAGGTCAGCTCACGCCTGCTGCGGCTGGCACGAAAGGTCACTGGATGAACCGGCCAGACCCCGCCCCGCTGCCTTTCCAGGCCCTTCGCGAGACACCTGCCGTGCCGCTGCTGGCCCGTGCCCAGCGCCGCGGCCTGGGCCGCCAGCTGACCCGGGCGGCCGTGGCATCGGCCGGCGTGGCGCTGGCCGTGGCCGGGCTGGTGTTGAACCTGTCGCTGCATGCCTGGTCGCGTGTCGCGTTGCATGAAGATGCGCTGGTGCAGGCCCGGATGGCGGCCGACAACAGCGCCGCGGCCTTGTTGTTTGCCGATGTCAAGGCGGCCACCGAAACCCTGGCCTCGCTGCGCGCGGCGCCGGCCGTCGCCGAGGCGCTGCTCTACACCCCCGATGGCCGGCTGTTTGCCAGCTACCGGCGAAACGCGGGCGGCAGCGATGACGGCATGGTGGTGGAAACGCTGGTCGAACTCAAGCAGCGGGTGGTCGGCCGCATCGTGCTGCGGGTCTCGCTGACGCCGCTGCACGAACGCGCGCTGATCTTCGCGCTGCTGACGGTGGTCTCGGCGCTGCTGGCGCTGGTCATCGCCTACCTGCGGGTGCGGCGGGTCCGCCGGGCCATCGACCACACCGAGGCCAGGCTGGACCAGCTGGCCTACTTCGACCCTGTGACCGGCCTGTACAACCGCCACGCCGCCAACGAGCACCTGCGCGCCATGGTCGACAGCGCCCGCGCACTGGGCCATGGCTTCGTGCTGATGCTGCTGGACCTCGACGACTTCAAGCTGATCAACGACACGCTGGGCCACGTCGTCGGCGACGAGGTGCTGCGCCTGCTGGCCGGGCGGCTGCAGCGCGGCCTGCGCCGCAATGACCTGGTGTTCCGCTTTGGCGGCGACGAGTTCATCGTCGTGTGCGAGCACCAGGGCGATGACGAAGCGCTGGACCGGCTGGGTCGGGCCGCGCTGGCCTGCCTGGACGCACCGCTGCAGGCCGGCGGGCAGGAGATCCATGCCCGCGGCAGCGTCGGCCTGGCACGTTTCCCGTCCGATGCAGACAGCGCCGAAGCCCTGCTGCGCGCGGCAGACACCGCGATGTACGCCGCCAAGGCCAGCGGCAAGAACACCTTCGCGGTCTTCAGCCGCTCGATGAACGAGGCTGCGTCTTCGCAGCTGCAGCTGGACGCCGAGCTGCGCCGGGCGATCCGCGGCGACGAACTGCTGCTGCACTACCAGCCCATCATCGACCTGCGCCAGGGCCGGGTCATAGGCACCGAGGCGCTGGTGCGCTGGCAGCACCCCGAGCGCGGCCTGCTGATGCCGGCTGCCTTCATCGACATGGCCGAACGCACCGGCCTGGTCAGCGACCTCGGCGCCTGGGTGCTGCAGGCCGCCGCGCGCCAGCAGGCGGCCTGGCGCGAAGCCGGCCTGGGCCAGCTGTTCATCGCGGTCAATGCCTCGGGCCGCCAGTTCAAGCGCAGGCTGCTGGAGCAGCAGGTGGCCGACGCGCTGGCCAGCAGCGGCGCCGACCCCGGCCGGCTGCAGATCGAGATCACCGAGCACACGCTGGTCGAAGACGTGGCGGCCAATGTCGGCACGCTGGCTGCACTGCGCGCGCGAGGCGTACAGATCGCCATCGATGACTTCGGCACCGGCCTTTCCTCGCTGGCCTACCTGAAGCGCCTGCCGATCGACAAGCTGAAGATCGACCGCAGCTTCGTGCGCGACCTGCCAGACGCCGCCGAAGACGGCGCCATCGTCGAAGCCATCGTCTCGCTCGCCCACGCACTGGGCCTGCAGGTGGTGGCCGAAGGCGTCGAGACCGAGCGCCAGCAAGCCTGGCTCACCCAGCGCGGCGTGGCCCACGCCCAGGGCTACCTGTTCAGCCGCCCGGTGCCCCCCGAGCAGATCCCCGAAGCCATCCAAGCCGTGGCCGCCCGCTGGGGCCAGCAAGACAGCGCGGGCTTCGCCAGCGGGATCTGAGCCGCTTCACGCGTCTTTACAATCCCGCCGGTTCAAACAAGACCACGGGGAGTGAGGAATGACGAGCCGACAAAAAAGGCCCGGGTGGGCGCATGCGTGCCTGCAACTGGGCATGGGGCTGGTGGTCAGCATCGCGCTGAGCGCGTGTGGGGGCGGTGGCGGGGACGAGCCCGGGGGGGCAGCGCCCGAGAAGTTCCAGATCGTTGCGCCTACGGTGGCAGACGCAGACCAGCCTGTGGCATTCAGGAGCACGCTGGGGAGTACCACCGGCCTGACCCTGAGCTGGGACTTTGGCGACGGCAGCACCAGCCATGAAGCTGAGCCATCCCACCGGTACGCCAAGGCCGGCGACTACGAGGTGTCGCTCGCGGCGACCGACGCCGCTGGCGGGGTCTACAAGATCAGCGTTCCGGTTTCGGTGCGGCACCTGGCGAATGTGAACGGTGCCGTTTGCAGTGGCGCCGAGCAGGGTGGCTGGTGCTGGCAGCATCCGCTGCCGGTTGGCAATGACACGCCCAACATCTGGTTTTTGGACGCGAAGATCGGCTGGGCGGTGGGCAGTGCGGGCCAGATCCTGAAAACCATCGACGCTGGGGCTACCTGGCAAGCACAACGATCCGGCGTTGACAGCACCCTGTTGCAAGTGGTGTTCGCGGATGCGAACAATGGTTGGGTGTTTGGCGACGGCGCGACCCTGTTGCACACCACAGATGGAGGCCAGCACTGGATCCAGCAGGCGCTGGGATTGCAGTCGCTGCACGACTACGATCATCAACTCGTTGTGTCAGATGCTCAACATGCCCTGCTGTCGGGCAATGAGTCTCGAGTCACTGCTGATGGTGGTGAACATTGGGCGGTGATCGAGGCAGTGGATCATCCGGTGGTCACCAGCCCCACAACGATTTGGTCGTACGGATCGTATGGACCCAGCCGAAAGGTTCTTCGTTCAACCGATGCTGGCCAGCACTTTTCTGTGAGTTTGGCGGATGCTGAGGAGGGCTTGCCAGGATACCCGGGCAGGCAGTTGGTCGACGCCAATTTCTTCGACGATCAACATGCCAAGCTGCACACCTATGACTATTTCTCCGGCAAGCTGGAGTACATGGATACGGCTGACGGCGGGATCACTTGGCAAGACATCCGGCCTGCCGCGTTGCCGACCGATGGAGCCACCTGGCGCGCAAAATTTTTCAGCCAAAAAATTGGTTGGGGTCTATCCGGCGCCGGCAAGCTCTATCGCACCACGGACGGCGGTATCAATTGGGCGCTCAGCGGCGAGCGCTCGGACTATCTACTGTCGAATGTCGACTTTCTTGATGGCCAGTCCGTCTCTACCTCGGGCAGCGGTGACGGCAGGTTTCATCTGACCAGGGATGGTGGTGCCAACTGGACTTCGTTTGTGATCGAAGACCAGCAGCTTTTTTATACGCCAACGATTCGGCAACTGGGTGACGTGCTGCTGCTGACCGTCAACGAACGAACCTATCGCTCTGCTGATAACGGTTTGACGTGGCAGCGTGTGCTCGGCAATGATCCGAAGGACGACTATGGCGCCGTCGTCGGCATCTGGATGTTTGACGGCCGCAAAGGTCTTGCGTCCACCTCCAGCGGCTGGCTTCTGGATACCTCGGATGGAGGCGCAACTTGGCAGCGGCGCGCCACGGTGGAACCTCATGGTCCATCGCTGGGGAAGCTTCAGTTCTCCGATGCCGTGAACGGCTGGATGCTGTCGTGGGAGAGTGGACTGCTGCGAAGTTCAAACGCGGGTCAATCATGGTTGCAGCCGGCGGGTAGTGTGGAACGCAATCTGTCGGATTTTCAATTCATTGATTCCGCAACCGGATGGAGCGTCGGTGACGACGGCTCCATTTACAAAAGTAACGACGCCGCACAGAGTTGGACAAAGATCGGCAGCGCAGCAAGCGGGTTGTTGGGCGTGCGCTTCTTCGATGACCAAGTCGGTTTGGTGGTGGGGTACGCCGGCCTCATTTCCCGCACCGCGGATGGTGGCGCCACCTGGACGTCACGTGCTTCCAACACAGGTGCTCGTCTGCAGCGTGTGTACTTTTCTACCGGCATGGACGCATGGGCCATCGGTGCTCAAGGCACGCTGCTTCACAGCAGTGATGCTGGGTTGACCTGGAAGAGCGTGCCGTTGCCGACACAAGCGCTGCTGACTGACATCCAGTTCAATGGACCGCTCAATGGCTGGATCGTGGGCGACCGCGGCACGGTGCTGAGTACCCGCGACGGTGGCAAGACCTGGGTGATTCAGCCAACAGGCACAGGTAGAACGCTGTGGTCGGTCTACTTCGACGACCCACTCACGGGTTGGATGGGTGGCGACGCCGGCACCGTGCTGTCCACCGCAAACGGCGGCCGTTGATCCTGTTGCCCGGAGCAAAACGGCCAGCACCGAAAGGCGCTGGCCGTTTTTTCTTTCCGCCCAACCCCTCACCGCCCCCATGTCGATCACCGCGCTGAGTGCGCTGGGTGCGCTGGGTGCGCAGGTCCATGTTCTCGGGCTCGGGCTCGTGCACGCGCAGGGCCAGGCCTTGCTGCCGCCGCTGACCCTTGCCTTTGCGGGTCTTGACTTGACCTGCATCAACGGCGGGCATAGGGGCCGGGTGCAACCTGTCCTCAAGGGGCGCGGATGGCGCATCCAAAACACAAGGAATCGTCACCATGAAACTCGCCCCCGGTTTGAGCGCGCTGGCCGTCGCCTTGTTGGCCGGATATCCGGCGATGCCCGCAAGGGCCGCCAACGAGGCTGAAGAACAGGCTGCGCACCACCCCGCCAGCCCTGTGGCATTGCCCGCGCCTGCCGGCTACGACCAGCAGATGAAGAAGATGCAGGAAATGCACCAGCAAATGGCCGCTGCCAAGTCGCCCGAGGAGCGCGCCGCGCTGATGAAGGATCACATGAAGGCCATGCAGGACGGCATGGGGATGATGGACCAGATGCGCGGCGCAATGATGGGCGGCAAAGCCGTGGCCGGTGGCAAGTCGGCAATGCCCATGGACGCTTCGATGATGAGGCGCCGCATGGACATGATGGACATGATGATGCAGATGATGATGGACCGCGAGGCAATGAAGGCCGCGGCACCCCAGTAAAGGGAGACTGCAGACAGGAACAGGAGAGCGCCATGACAAGCCACACGGATACACCCCGCAGCACTGCACATCACGGCCAGCATGTGATGCCTGACGGTATGGTGATGGGTGGTACCCCCGCTGCGGCAAAACTGTCGGCCGAGGGCGGCCACGGCCAGGTCGAGTACACCTGCCCGATGCACCCGCAGGTGCGCCAGATGGGCCCGGGCAATTGCCCCATCTGCGGCATGACGCTGGAGCGGGTGTTGGCGACGGCGGATGCCGGAGAGAGCCCAGAGCTGCGCGACATGACGGGGCGTTTCTGGATTGCCACGGCACTGACGCTGCCGGTCTTCGCGCTGGAGATGGGTGGACACCTCTTCAACATCCATCACCTCATCGCGCAGCAGACCTCGAACTGGGTGCAACTGCTGCTGGGAACGCCGGTTGTGCTGTGGGCCGGATGGCCATTCTTCGTGCGCGCCGTGGCGTCCGTGAAGAACCGAAGCCTGAACATGTTCTCGCTCATTGCGCTCGGCACAGGGGCGGCCTGGATCTACAGCATGGTCGGAACTCTTGCGCCCAGCCTGTTCCCGGCCGAGCTCCGGTTGGCTGTTGGTGCCGTGCAGATCTACTTCGAGGCGGCGGCCGTCATCACCGTGCTGGTGTTGCTGGGCCAGGTGCTCGAACTCCGGGCACGCGAGAAGACATCGGGTGCCATCAAGGCCTTGCTCGGGCTTGCGCCGAAAACGGCGGTCAAGGTGAAGGCCGATGGCACTGACGAAACCGTTCAGGTGGACGCCATCCAGGTTGGCGAGTTCTTGCGCGTGCGTCCCGGCGAGAGGGTGCCGGTCGACGGTGAACTCACCGAAGGCAAGGGCAATGTGGACGAGTCGATGGTCACTGGCGAGCCCATTCCGGTCGCGAAGGCCCTTGGCGCCAAGCTGACAGCCGGAACACTCAACCAGACAGGCGGCTTCGTGATGCGCGCTGAGAAGGTCGGCGCGGACACGCTGCTGGCCCAGATCGTCCACATGGTGGCCGCGGCGCAGCGCAGCCGCGCGCCCATCCAGCGCATGGCCGACCTGGTCGCGGGCTGGTTCGTGCCGGTGGTCATCCTGATGGCGGTGCTCACGTTTGTCGCCTGGCTGGTGTGGGGCCCGCCGCCGGCCTTCAGCTACGCGCTCGTCACAGCGGTCGCCGTGCTCATCATTGCCTGTCCATGCGCGCTGGGCCTGGCCACGCCGATGTCCATCATGGTCGGCGTTGGCAAGGGTGCGCAACATGGCGTGCTGATCCGCGACGCCGAAGCGCTGGAGCGCATGGAGAAGGTCGACACGCTGGTGCTCGACAAGACGGGGACCTTGACCGAAGGTCGCCCGAGCGTCGTTCAGGTCGAACCGGCCCGAGGTTTCAGCAAGGACGACGTACTGCAGAAGCTCGCGAGCGTCGAGCGGGCCAGTGAGCACCCGCTGGCCACGGCCATCGTCAACGCCGCGCAGGAGGGCAGGCTGAACCTGTCGGCAGTCACCGACTTCGATTCTCCCGTCGGCAAGGGCGTGGTCGGCACGGTCGACGGAAGGCGAGTGGTCTCCGGCAGCGCGAAGTTCCTGGCCGAGCGTGGCATCGACTGTGCGCCATTGAATCAGCCGGCAGAAGCGCAGCGTGCCAACGCGGCCACCGTCATCTTCGTCGGGGTCGACGGCAAGCTTGCGGGCTTTGTGGCCATCGCCGATCCCATCAAGGCCACGACGCCCCAGGCGCTTCAGGCCTTGAAGGCCGCGGGCATTCGCATCGTGATGCTGACGGGTGACGGCAAGACCACGGCCGAAGCGGTCGGCAGGCAGCTCGGCATCGACGAGGTCGTCGCCGAGGTGCTTCCGGAAGACAAGGTCGCGGTGGTGCAGCGCCTGATGAAAGAGGGAAGGATCGTGGCCATGGGCGGCGACGGTGTCAACGATTCACCGGCGCTGGCCGCCGCGACGGTCGGCATCGCGATGGGCACCGGGACGGACGTGGCCATGGAGAGCGCCGGCATCACGCTGCTCAAGGGCGACCTGATGGGCATTGTTCGCGCGAGGACCTTGTCGCAGGCCACGATGCGAAACATCCGGCAGAACCTCACGCTGAGCTTCGTCTACAACGTGGCCGGCATCCCGCTTGCCGCCGGTGTGCTCTATCCCTTGTTCGGGCTCTTGCTGTCGCCTGTCGTTGCCGCCGCGGCCATGGCGCTGTCATCGGTCAGCGTCATCGGCAATGCGCTTCGGCTGCGAGCGCTGAAGCTGGAATAGGCGAAAAGCAAAGGCAGCTCTGCGCTCAGCCCTTCACTTCGCCGCGTTCCAGCCGTTCTTCAGAGGTGGCGATGATCTCGTGGCCTGGCACCGCGGGTCCAGGGCGCCAGCGGGCTGCCGAGTTGATGGGCAGCGTGGCCGACGACCTGCATGCGTGTCTCCGAAGGGATGGTTCGAGGCAGCGGCGTCCGCAGGAGCAGCCGGGTAGCAAAGGACACTTTGGCGACACCGCGCGACAGGTCAGTCGAGCAGGCGCTTGACATCTACTAATCGTTTAGTACTATTCGCCTAATACTTTACTGCGACTGGCTTGGCGATGACCTTACCCCGACCGACCGAAGGCGAGCTCGCGATCCTGCGCGTGCTCTGGCAGAGCGACGGGCCCTGCACCGTGCACCAGGTGCACGAGGTGCTGTCACAGGCCAAGGACACGGCCTACACCACGGTGCTGAAAATGCTGAGCATCATGGCCGAGAAGGGCCTGGTGACACGTGACGACAGCGACCGCCGGCATCGCTACAGCGCGGCCCAGCCCGAGCCCGAGGTGCAGGCCGTGCTGCTGAAGGACCTGATGCAGCGCGCGTTTTCCGGCTCGGCTTTGCAGCTGGTGCAGCGCGCGCTGGATGTGGACAAGGCCAGCGCTTCGGAGCTGGACGCGATTGCCCGCGTGATCGCCGAGGCCAAGGCGCGCCAGCGCAAATCCACCTGAAAGAGGTGCCCCCATGAATCTCTTCGAACACATCCAGGCCGCGCTCGCGCTGAGCCTGTTGCATGCCTTGTGGCAAGGCACGCTGTTGGCCCTGCTGGCGGCAGCCGGCATGGCCTGGCTGGGCCCGCAGCGGGCGGCGGCGCGGCATGCGCTGGGCATGCTGGCGCTGCTGACGATGCCGGCGGCAATGGCGGCCACTTTCGTGTCGGCCTTCGCCCCGCAGGGGCCGGCGGACGCACCCGGTGGCGTGGCGGCGACGGACTGGGCCGAGGCCGGGCCGGCGGTGCTGGTCATCGGCGCCAAGCTGATGCAGCTGCCCAGCTGGCTGCCGGGCTGGCTCGCCGGGGCATGGCTCGTGGGCGTGGCGCTGATGGGCCTGCGCGTGGCGCTGGGCCTGCGCCAGGTGCGGGCCCTGGAGCGCCAGCCGTTCCAGCCGTTGCCGGCCGAGTGGGCGCAGCGGGTGCGGCGGCTGAGCCGTGCGCTGGGGCTGGTGCGGCCGGTCGAAGTGCGCCTGCTGGCGCAACTGGAGACGCCTTGCGCCGCGCGCTGGCTGCGCCCGCTGGTGTGGCTGCCGGCCTCGGCGCTGACAGGTCTGTCGCCGGACCAGCTCGAAGCCGTGCTGGCGCATGAGCTGGCCCATGTGCAGCGGCGCGACTGGCTGTGGAACGGGTTGCAGTGCGCGGCCGAATCGCTGCTGTTTTTCCACCCCGCCGTGTGGTGGCTGAGCCGGCGCATCCGCCAGGCCCGCGAGCATGCCTGTGACGACCTGGCCGTGGTGGCCTGCGGCGGCCAGGCCTTGCCGCTGGCCGAAGGGCTGGCAATGCTGGCCGGCGCATCAGCGGCCGGGCAGCGGGCCATCGGCGCGCTGGCGCTCACGGCGGCGCAGGGCCCGCTGCTGGACCGGGTCACGCGCCTGCTGTCGCCCCGGCCGCAGCCGCGGCTGCACTGGCGCCTGCAGGCCGGGCTGCTGGCGGCCTGCGGCCTGCTGTTTGGCGGCGCGCTGCTGGCCGCGCAGCTGCCGCCGACAACTGCGGTTCGCGTCCCTGCGAAGCCGGTGGTTACCGTGGCCGCGCCGTCGCCTGTGGCCAGCGTGGCGCCGGTTGCCGGGGTGGCGCCGGTCGCCGGAGTTGCGCCAGCGCCGGCCCATTCCGCCCTGCCAAAGCCGGCGCCCGTGGCCCAGCCCGCGCCGGCGGCCGCTGCGGCACCGGCCTCGGCTGCCAGCAGCGCGATGCTGCCGCTGGTCACCGGGCACTGGTACAGCCCGGTGGGCAACTCGTTTGAGCTGCACGAAGGCGAGGGCGCCCAAGAGCGCGTCTACAAGCAGTGGGCCGGCTTTGGTGGCGGCGTGAAGGAGAGTTACAGCGTGGGCGGCGAGCCTGCGCCGATCGACGAAGCTGTGCGCCAGTGGGTGGCCAGGCGGGCCGCCGAGCCGCCACCGCTGCCACCAGTGCCTCCGCCGCCGCCCATGTTGCCGCCCGTGCCGGCCATTTCCGACAGCCTGGCTTTCCTGGCGGCCCTGGCCGCTGCAGGGCAGGACCGGCACATCGTCGAGCAACTGGGCACGCCGCTGCGCGCCACGCAAGGCGGTCCTTCGCGGGTGGACAACGACAGTGCCGTGCTGACCCTGAGGCTGAGCGGCCCACGCGGCAGCGCGCTGCTGAGGGCCGTGGGCCGGCACAGCAGTTCGGCCGGCTGGCAGTTCCGGACGCTGGACCTGTCGCCGGCGCCCGGCGGCACCGAACCGGCCTTGGCCCCGCCGGCCCGGTCCTGAGGCTGGCTCACAGCTGCTTCATGATTTCCTGCGCCACGCCGCCCAGCGGCACGATGCGCTCGACGCCGCCGCGCTTGATGGCTTCCTTGGGCATGCCGAAGACCACGCAGCTCTCTTCGTCCTGGGCCACGGTGCGGGCGCCGGCGTTGCGCATTTCCAGCAGGCCGGCGGCGCCATCGTCGCCCATGCCGGTCATGATGATGCCGAGCGCATTCACGCCGGCGGCCTTGGCCACCGAGCGGAACATCACGTCGACCGAGGGCCGGTGGCGGTTGACCAGCGGCCCGTCGACCACCTCGACCATGTACTGCGCGCCGCTGCGCTTCATCAGCACGTGCTTGCCGCCGGGGGCGATCAGCGCGCGGCCGGGCACGATGCGGTCGTTGGTCTCGGCTTCCTTGACCTGGATCTGGCAGATGCTGTCCAGCCGGGCCGCGAAGGCGGCGGTGAATTTCTCCGGCATGTGCTGCACGATCAGGATGCCCGGCGAGACGCGCGGCAGCATGGTCAGGACTTCTTCCAGTGCCTGCGTGCCGCCGGTGGAAGTGCCGATGGCGATCACGCGTTCGGTGGTCTGCGCCATCGCGCGCGGGCTGCCCGAGGCGGGGGCCAGGATCACGTCGGCGGTGTGCTTGACCGGCGCGGTCAGCGGCGCTGCGCCTTCGGCCCGCGGCGAGAGCCGGCGCACATTGGCGCGCGCGGCGGCCTTGACGGTCGAGACCAGGTCGTTGCTGGCTTCGACCAGGAACTGCTTCAAGCCCAGCTTGGGCTTGGTGACGATGGCCACCGCACCGGCGGCCATGGCTTCGAGCGTGGTCTTGGCGCCTTTTTCGGTCAGCGTCGAGCAGATGACGACAGGCGTCGGCCGCTCGCTCATGATCTTGCGCAGGAAGGTGATGCCGTCCATGCGGGGCATTTCCACGTCCAGCACGATCACGTCGGGCCACTGCTGCTTCATGCGCTCCATGGCCAGCAGCGGGTCTGCCACCGCGGCAATCACCACGATGCCGGGCGTTGCGCTCAGCATGCCGGCGACGACCTGCCGTACGACGGCGGAATCGTCGACCACCATGACCTTGATAGCAGCTTGCATTGTTGACTGTCTCCGGCGGCGCGGGGCCGCTCAGCTTGAAGTGGACGGGGGCGCGGACGGCAACGGTGTGCCAAGCGGGAAGGGCAGGGCAGGCAGCACCGGGGACTCGGTCTGCACCGCCATTTGGCGCGCCCACACGTCGCCGCTGCCCACGTCGAAGATGATCTGGCGGTGGCCGTTGCCAAACAGGCTTTCGGACACCACCTGGATGCCATGGCCCTGCAGCAGCCTGCGCGCTGCTTCGCCGTTGCGCCGGCCAATGCCCATCTGGCTGCTGGGCTTGTTCTCGGGGAACATTTCGCCGCCGCCGAAGATCTTGGCCTGGCAGTCGGCGGGCTTCACGTCACGCCGGGCCAGCAGGTCCAGCATCAGGCGCAAGGCCTCGTCGGCATAGCGGCCATCCAGCGTCTCGTCGGCGTGGCGCGACCGGCCGCGCTTGGCCAGCAGGAAATGCGACATCGCGCCCATGCGCCTGGTGGCGCACCACAAGGTGATGGACACACAGGAGCCCAGCAGCGTGCGGATGCGGTGCTGCGCGTCGCCGACAAAAAATTCGCCCGGCTGCAGGAAGACATCGCCCTGCCTGCCGGAAGGCGGCGGCGCGGGGCTCTGGGAAGGGTCCATGGCCAGTCAGCCGCAGCGGGCTTGGCTTGCCAGCGTACAGCTGCCGGGCGTCTGTTGAAGGGGGCGGAAGTCCGGCATCACAGGGGCTTGCGGTAGATGGACGGCGCGACCTGCGTCACCGAGTTGTTGATGTCGTTCAGGCTTTCCGAGTGGCCGATGCAGAAGTGGCCGCCCGGCTTCAGCAGCGACAGCACGCGTGCCACCACCTGGCGCTTGGTGTCGCCATTGAAGTAGATCATCACGTTGCGCAGGAAGATCACGTCGAATTGCCCCAGGCGCGGCAGCTCGGTGTTCAGGTTGGCATGCACGAAGCTGACGCGCTGGCGCAGTGCGCGCTCGACCAGCAGCGTACCTTCCTGCTCGCCGTGGCCCTTCAGGCAGAAGCGCTTCAGGTAGGGCGGCGGGATCAGCCGGGTGCGCTCCAGCGGGAAGTGGCCGGTGCGGGCCTTGGCCAGCACCCGGGTGCTGATGTCGGTGCCCAGCACGTCCCAGGGAGCGCTGCCCAGGCAGTCGGCCAGCACCATCGCGATGCTGTAGCCCTCTTCGCCGGTGGACGAGGCGGCGCTCCAGACGCGGAACGGCTGCGTGCCGCGCGCCGCAGCGGCGGCCGTGGCCAGCTCGCGCAGCAGGTCGAAGTGCTTGGGCTCGCGGAAGAAATAGGTTTCGTTGGTCGTCAACAGGTCCACTGCAGTCTGCACCTCGGCTGGCGCGGAGCCGTCGCGCAGCAGCTTGAAGTACTCGCCGTAGGTGGACAGCTGGTGGGCGGCCAGGCGTTTGGACAGACGGCCGCTCACCAGTGCCTTCTTGGCCGGCGACAGCGTGATGCCGGCGGCCTCGAAGATGAAGCGCTGGAAGTGGCCGAATTCGGTGTCGGTGATCGTCGTGTTCATCGAAGAACTTATCGGCAACTTGCGCGGGTTACTGCAGTGCAGGGTTTTCCGGCGGCAGCTCGGGAGAGGGGCCGGCGCCGGTCGATTCGTGACGCAGCTCGCGCAGGCGCGGCTGGTGGCGCTTGATCCACAGCAGCATCTCGCTGGCCGGCATCGGCTTGGCAATCAGGTAGCCCTGGCCGACGTTGCAGCCGCCTTGCTGCAGCAGCCGCCAGTCCTCCAGCGTCTCGACGCCTTCGGCCACCGTGACCAGGCCCAGCTGGCGCGCCAGTTCGAGGGCCGACTGCAGGATCACCCGCAGGTTGCTGCGCTGGTGTGCGCCGTGCACGAAGGAGCGGTCAATCTTCAATTCAGTGAACGGAATGCGGGCCAGCTGCTGCATCGAAGAGAAGCCGGTGCCGTAGTCGTCGATCGACAGGCCGAAGCCCTTGAGCCGCAGCCGCGCCAGCGCGCCCAGCGCCGTGCCCAGCCGGTCGGCCAGCGTGCTTTCGGTGATCTCCAGCACCACCTGGTCTGCCTTCAGGCCACGTTGCTGCACCAGCGCCGAGACTTCATCGACCAGCGTGGGCCGGTCCAGCAGGCGCTGCGACAGGTTGATTGCCATCGACAGCTTGAGCCCCCGGGCGTTCCATTCCGCGGCCTGGGCCAGGGCCTGGCCCATCACCGAGAGCGTCAGTTCGTGGATCAGGTTTTCTTCCTCGGCCAGCGCCACGAACAGGTCGGGCCGCACAAAGCCCGTGCCGTGCCGGTGCCAGCGCGCCAGCGCCTCCACACCACGCACGATGCCGGTGCGCATGTCCACCTTGGGCTGGTAATGCACGCCCAGTTCGCCGCGGGCAATGGCCGAGGCCAGCTCCTCGCGGCAGATGCTGACGGCCGGGTTCGCAGGAGCCGGTGCGGCGGCGCCCTGGCAGCGCGCCAGCTCGCCAAAGCGCTGCAGCATGGCTTGCAGCGGCGGCAGCGTCAGCGGCTTCTGCAGCCCGCCCAGCACTGGCAGCCCCAGGTTGCGCGCCATCAGCTCCACCGAATGGATCAGCGAAAGCTCGCGGACCGAAGCCACGACCAGCGGGATGTGGATCTGGCGCTGGTGCAACTGCTGGATCAGCTCCACACCGTCCATGCCCGGCATTTCCAAGTCGACGATCAGTAGGTCCGGCGACAGCGCCAGAAGGCCCAGCAGTTCCAGTGCTTCGCTGCCGGTAGCGGCCTCGTAGATCAGCGGCACGCCGAACTGCCGGCACAGGTCGACGGCATGCATGCGCTGCACGCCGCTGTCATCGACGATGAGCAGCGAGCCGACCGGGCAGGGGGTATTGCCGTGCTGCGTCATGCTGGGCCGAGGCGTGGGCGGCTGCGGGAGGGGTTCAGAACCGGGTGAAGTGGGTTTCGTCCGGACCGTGCGCCACGGCCAGCGCCGGGGCGGGCGCGGACGCCACGCGCGGGCTGGGCTTGCGGCTGGCCCTGGCCACAGGCTTGGGGGCAGGCATGGGGGCAGGCACCGGCTTGCGCACTTCGTTGCCGGCCAGCTTGAAGAAGGACATGGCCTGCTGCAGCTGCTCGGCCTGGCTGCTCATTTCTTCTGCCGTGGCGGCCAGCTCTTCGGAGCTGGAAGCGTTCTGCTGCGTGGTCTGGCTGAGCTGGGTCACGGCGCCGTTGATCTGGCCTACGCCGGAGGACTGCTCCTCCGAAGCAGCGGTGATTTCCTGCACCAGGTCCGAGGTCTTGCGGATGTTCGGCACGATCTGGCTCAGCAACTGGCCGGCCCGCTCGGCCAGCTCCACGCTGGACGAGGCCACGGTGCCAATCTCCTGCGCCGCCACCTGGCTGCGCTCGGCCAGCTTGCGCACCTCGGCGGCCACGACCGCAAAGCCCTTGCCGTGTTCGCCGGCACGTGCGGCCTCGATGGCGGCGTTCAGCGCCAGCAGGTTGGTCTGGTAGGCGATGTCGTCGATGATCACGATCTTCTGCGCGATCTGCTTCATGGCCACCACCGTGGCCCTGACCGCCTCGCCACCTTCGGCGGCTTCGGCAGCAGCCTTGGTGGCCATGCCGTCGGTGACCTTGGCGTTTTCGGTGTTCTGCGAGATGGAAGCCGTCATCTGCTCCATCGAGGCGCTGGTCTCTTCGACGCCTGCAGCCTGCTCGCTGGCCGCCTGCGACAAGGCCTGCGCGGTGGCGCTGACTTCCTCCGAAGCACCGGCCAGCGACTCTGCGCCGCTGTTGACTTCGGTCACCACCTCGGCGAGCTTTTCCATCGTGCGGTTGACATAGGCCTTCATCTGGCCGAAGGCGCCCTGGTAGTCGCGCTCGATGCCTTGCGTCAGGTCGCCTTCGGACAGCGCCTCCATGACCCGCACGACGTCGTGCACGCTGGCGCCGGTGGTGGCCATCAACTGGTTCAGGCCTTCGCCCATGTCGCGCTGGAAGCCTTGCAGGCCGTTCAGGTCGATGCGTGCATCGAAGTTGCCGGCGTTGGCCGCGGCTACCACTTGACGCTGGCCGTCCACCACCTGGGCCAGGCGGGTCATCATCTGCTTGACGGCAAACAGCATGCTGCGGGTGTCGTTCTCGCGAAGGTGGATCTCGGCGCTCAGGTCGCCATCGGCCACGCGGCGCAGCAGCTCGGCGGCTTGGGCCGGCTCGCCACCCAGGTCACGCGAGATGACGCGGGTCACCATCAGGCCCAGCAACACCGCCAGCACCACCGACGCGGCGACCACGCCCATCAAGACCATGCGGGCATGCTCGACGGTGACCTGGCCGTTTTCGTTGGCAGCCTTGGCCTGCGACGCGAGTTCGTCGATCAGCTGGCTGACGACTTCTTCGGCGGCATTGATGGCCTTGCGGGCATCGCCGTTGCTCAGCTCGGCAGCGGCAGCGAAGTTGCCGGCCGAGGCCAGGTCCGCCACCTTGTTGTTCTGCGCCAGGTAGTTCGGGATCAGGCCGTCCAGCTTGGTCAGCAGTTCCCTTTCCTTGGGCTGCAGATCGGTCGCGCGGTAGGTGTCCAGCACCTTGCGGAACTTGTCCATGTGGGCTTCGGCGCGCTTGACGGCGTCCTTCACATCGGCCGGTTCCTTCAGCGCAGGCAGCCGCACCATGGCGCGCGAGTGCGCAGTCAGGCGCGCAGCCGCTTCCGCCACGTACTGCGCCGGCACGACGGTGCCGGTGTAGGTGTTGTCCAGCGACTTGCCCAGCTCCGTGATGCGCAGCAGGCCAAAGCCACCGACGATGCCTGTCAGGACCGAGCAGACGAGGAAGGTCAGCAGCAGCTTGTGCGCCAGCTTGAGACGGAGGAACCAGTTCATGGGGAACCTTTGGAAAAACTGAAAGAGAAGGTGGCCGGCGCTCAGTGCGCCAGCGAGGCCGCCTCGGCGGCGACCGGTCCGCCAGCCTGGCCGATTTCGTCGATCGACAGCACATGGTTCACGTCCAGCAGGATCACGAACTTGCCCTTGACCTTGCCCACGCCCTGGATGAACTCGCTGCGGATGCGGGCGCCAAAGGCCGGTGCCGGCTCGATGTCGCTCGATGCGATTTCCAGCACTTCGTTGACCGCGTCGACCACCACGCCGATGACCTGGCGTTCCAGCCGGCCATCGTTGTCGACCTCGGTCTCGACGATGACGATGCAGGTGCGCTTGGTGACATCGCTGGACTTGCGGCCGAAGCGCGCCAGCGGGTCCATCACCGGCACCACCGCGCCGCGAAGGTTGATCACGCCGCGCACGCAGGCCGGCATCATCGGGACCTCGGTCAGGCTGTGGTACTCGATGATTTCCTTGATCGCCAGGATGCCGATCGCGAAGACCTCGCCAGCCAGCATGAAGGTCAGGTACTGGCCGGGCTCGGCAGTTGCCGGTGCCTGCGCTGCGGTGAGGGCGGCGGAAGACGTGTGGGGAACCAGTGCGCTCATGGGGAGGTGTCCTGTGGGCTTGAGTGCTGGGGATCGATCAGAAGCGGGCGAACTGAGATTCGTCGATGCTGTCGGTCGTGGTCATGGCCATGGCGGCGGGGCGTGCAACGGGCGGTCGCGCGCCACCGGCCTGGGCCGGGCGGCCATTGCGGGCTGCCGGCTTGCCAGCCTGGCGAATCGGGGCTGGAGGCAGGCGGCGCTGGCCGCCGCCGCTCAGCTTGAAGAAGGACATGGTCTGCTGCAGCTGCTCGGCCTGGCTGCTCATTTCTTCTGCCGTGGCGGCCAGCTCCTCGGAGCTGGAAGCGTTCTGCTGCGTGGTCTGGCTGAGCTGCGTGACCGCGCCGTTGATCTGACCGACACCGGAAGACTGCTCCTCCGAAGCGGCGGTGATCTCCTGCACCAGGTCCGAGGTCTTGCGGATGTTGGGCACGATCTGGCTCAGCAGCTGGCCGGCCCGTTCGGCCAGCTCCACGCTGGACGAGGCCACGGTGCCGATCTCCTGCGCCGCGATCTGGCTGCGCTCGGCCAGCTTGCGCACTTCGGCGGCCACGACCGCAAAGCCCTTGCCATGTTCGCCGGCACGGGCGGCCTCGATGGCCGCATTCAGCGCCAGCAGGTTGGTCTGGTAGGCGATGTCGTCGATGATCACGATCTTCTGCGCGATCTGCTTCATCGCGACCACCGTGGCCTTGACCGCCTCGCCGCCCTCGGCGGCTTCGGTGGCGGCCCGCGTGGCCATGCCATCGGTGACCTTGGCGTTTTCGGTGTTCTGCGAGATGGAAGCCGTCATCTGCTCCATTGAGGCGCTGGTTTCTTCGACGCCGGCTGCCTGTTCGCTGGCCGCCTGCGACAGGGCCTGCGCAGTGGCGCTGACTTCCTCGGACGCGCCAGCCAGAGATTCGGCGCTGGAATTCACTTCCGCCACCACTTCGGCCATCTTGACCACGGTGGCGTTGACATAGCGCGTGAGGTCGGCATAGACGCCGGGGTACTGCGCCTCGATCTGCTGTGTCAGGTCGCCTTGCGCCATGGCGCCCATCACCCGCACCACGTCCGATACGCTGGCCGCGGTTGAGCCCGCCATGTCTTTCATCGATTGCAGCAACTGGGCGGTTTCGTCCTTGCCCTCGACATCGATGTGGACCGACATGTCGCCTTGGGCCAGTTGATTGGCGACGTTCACCGCCTGGGCAATGGGTCGCGTGATGGCGCGAGTGATGATCCACGCCATGGACATGCCCAAGACCGTGCAGATGCCCAGGATGGCAATGACCCAGTTTCGGGCGCTGGCGTAGCTGCTGGCGGCCTGCTCGGAGGCCTTGACACCGCCATCGATGTTCAGGTCGCTGAGCTTGTCGGCGACCTCGCGCAAGGCGTTGTATCGCCGCAGGGATTCAGCGTCGAGCAGCATCTTGGCTTCGTCGTTCTTGTTTTGCCGTCCCAGGGCCACGATCTTTGTGTGCTCGGCCAGGAATACGTCCAGATCGCTCTTGAATTGGTCGTACATCTTCTGCTCTTCGGGTGAAGCAATCAGCTTGCCGTAGTCATCCCAAAGCTTGCGCGTGGCGGCGATGCGCTCGTTGCTTTCCCGCTCGGCGTTGGCCAGTTCATTGGCCTCGGTAGCGACGATGCTGCGCAACTCCAGCACCCGCAGCCGGTTGAGGTTGGATTTGCTCAGCAGGATGTTTCGAACGCTGGGCATCCAGTTGGTCGCCAGGTCCACAGTGGAGGCGTTGACTGCAGCCAGCTGCGAAATGGCATAAAGCCCCAGGCCGGCCATCAGCACCAGGACCACGGCAAAGGCACCGAACAGCTTTGGTCCGAGTTTGAGATTCTTCAACATGACAGGGTTTTCCTAGCGTGCAAGTACGCGAGCGCAATGCCGGCGTTTGAGGGGTTCAATACCGCGTGAAGTGCGCCTCGTCCACCGCTTCGGCCGTGGCCATCACGGCAGCAGCGCGGCCCTGGGCGAACACTGCCGGGCTGCGGCGTGTCACCGTGCCCGATTTCCTGGCGGACGCGGCGGCGCGGGGCTTAATGTTGGTGGTGGGCGCCGGGCGCTGCTCGGCACGCGCCAGCTTGAAGAAGGCCATGGTCTGCTGCAGCTGCTCGGCCTGGCCGCTCATTTCCTCGGCGGTGGCGGCCAGCTCTTCGGAGCTGGCGGCGTTCTGCTGGGTGGTCTGGCTCAGCTGGGTCACGGCGCCGTTGATCTGGCCCACGCCGGAAGACTGCTCTTCCGAAGCGGCGCTGATCTCCTGCACCAGGTCCGAGGTCTTGCGGATGTTCGGCACGATCTGGTCCAGCAGCTTGCCGGCGCGCTCGGCCAGCTCCACGCTGGACGATGCCACTTCACCGATTTCCTGGGCCGCGATCTGGCTGCGCTCGGCCAGCTTGCGAACCTCGGCGGCGACGACTGCAAAGCCCTTGCCGTGTTCGCCCGCACGGGCCGCTTCGATGGCCGCGTTCAGCGCCAGCAGGTTGGTCTGGTAGGCGATGTCGTCAATGATCACGATCTTCTTGGCGATCTGCTTCATCGCCGCGACGGTGGCCTTGACCGCTTCACCGCCTTCGGCCGCTTCGGCGGTGGCCTTGGTGGCCATGCTGTCGGTGACCTTGGCGTTCTCGGCGTTCTGCGAGATGGAAGCCGTCATCTGCTCCATCGACGCGCTGGTCTCTTCGACGCTGGCGGCCTGCTCGGTGGCAGCCTGCGACAGGGCCTGCGCGGTGGCGCTGACTTCTTCCGATGCACTGACCAGCGACTCGGCGCCGGAGTTGACATCGCCGACGACCTGCAGCAGCTTCTCGATCATCGCGTTGACATAGGTCTGCAGGTCGGCGAACGTGCCTTCGTACTCGCCTTCGACGGTGCGGGTGAGGTCACCGCGGCTCATCGCACCCATCAGGTCGACCACGTCGACCACGCTGCGCAGATTGCTGCGTGCCTTCTCGATGGTGTCGTTGATGAAGGCCTTCTTGCCTGGCAGCTGAGGCATCGGTGCCTCGAAATTGCCACGGCCGAATTCGGCCACGACGCCCATCGCCAGCTTCTTGACCGCGATGTGGGCGGCGACCATGTCGTTGACGCCCTTGGCCATCGAGCGGTAGTCGCCTTCGAAGCGGTTGGCGTCAATGACCACGTCGATGTCGCCCTTGTCGTGCTCCGTGCTCATGTGGTTGAGCTCGGCGATCAAGCCCTTGAGGTTGCTGCGCAGGCGCTCGATGGTGTCGTTGATGAAGGCCTTCTTGCCTGGCAGCTGGGCCATGGGCGCCTCGAAGTTGCCGCGGCCGAATTCGCTGATTACGCCCATTGCCAGCTTCTTCACACCGATGTGGGCGCCGACCATTTCATTGACGCCCTGGGCCATGGTGCGGAAGTCGCCGTCGAACTTGTGGGTGTCGATGAGCGCATCGATCTCGCCGCGCTCGTGCTCGGCGCTCATGTGGTTCATGCCGGCGATCAGGCCCTTGAGGTTGGCCCGCACACGTTCGATGGTCTCGGTGATGAAGGCCTTCTTGCCGGGCAACGCGGCCATTGGCGCGTCGAAGTTGCCACGGCCGAATTCCGCCACCACGCCCATTGCCAGCTTCTTCACCGCGATGTGCGAGCCCACCAGTGCGTTGACCTGGCGCGCCACGTTGGCGAACTCGCCGGGCGGGCGCGTCGTGTCCATCACCGCGTCAATGTCGCCTTGCTCGTGAGCGGCGGCCATGCGGGCCAGGTCGACGCGCATGGCCTGCAATTCGTCCAGCAGCCGGTTGGTGGCTTCCGCCGTGCTGTGCAGCGCTGGCGGCAGTGCGCGCATGTCGACCCGGCCTGACAGGTCGCCAGCGGCAGCAGCCGTCAGCACCTTGGCCAGCTGGGTGTCGATGACGGCGGCAAATGCCGACGCTTCCTGCTGGGTCTGGCGAGTGGTCTTGATTTGGAACATGGCGGTCTCTGGGTAGAAGGGGCGAGGAAGGCGCTGGGCTTGCTGGGCGGGGGCGGAGGGTGTCTGGCAGGACCGCTTATCTGCTGTTCACCCGCTGCGGCAGGGTCAAAAACGAGCGAACTGGGATTCGTCCACGCTCTCTGTGGGCACATGGGCATTGGCCGCGGCAAAAGCCATGCTGGCGGCGGGCTGGAAATTGCCGGCGCGTGGCCGTCCCGGTGAGGCATTGCGGCGTGCGGGGGCAGGGCGCTGCGGGTTGGGGCGCGGGCGCGGCAAGCCAGCGTCGCGGTGGCCGCCGGCCAGCTTGAAGAAGGCCATGGTCTGCTGCAGCTGCTCGGCCTGGCTGCTCATTTCTTCTGCCGTGGCGGCCAGCTCCTCGGAGCTGGAAGCGTTCTGCTGCGTGGTCTGGCTGAGCTGGGTCACGGCGCCATTGATCTGGCCCACGCCGGAAGACTGCTCTTCCGAAGCGGCGGTGATCTCCTGCACCAGGTCCGAGGTGCGGCGGATGTTGGGCACGATCTGGCTCAGCAGCTGGCCAGCCCGCTCGGCCAGCTCCACGCTGGACGAGGCCACAGTGCCGATCTCCTGCGCCGCGACCTGGCTGCGCTCGGCCAGCTTGCGCACCTCGGCAGCCACGACCGCAAAGCCCTTGCCGTGTTCGCCGGCACGTGCGGCCTCGATGGCCGCGTTCAGCGCCAGCAGGTTGGTCTGGTAGGCGATGTCGTCGATGATCACGATCTTCTGCGCGATCTGCTTCATCGCGGCAACGGTGGCCTTCACAGCCTCGCCGCCTTCGGCCGCTTCGGTCGCGGCCTTGGAGGCCATGCCGTCGGTGACCTTGGCGTTTTCGGTGTTCTGCGAGATGGAAGCCGTCATCTGCTCCATCGAGGCGCTGGTTTCCTCGACACCGGCGGCCTGCTCGCTGGCGGCTTGCGACAGCGACTGCGCGGTGGCGCTCACTTCTTCCGAAGCACCGGCCAGCGACTCGGCGCCACCGTTGACTTCGGTCACCACCTGCGAGAGCTTGGTGATCATGTGCTGCATGGACTGCAGCAGCTGGCCGGTCTCGTCGCGGCTGTCGACCTGCACGTCGACCGTCAGGTCACCCTCGGCCAGGCGATTTGCCACATCGACTGCGCGGCTCAGCGGCCGGGTCACGCTGCGGCTGATCAACCAGCCCAGTGCAACGCCCAGCAGCACACCGCCGCCAATCAGCGAGATCATCAGCGTGCGGCCGGAGAGATAAAGGGCCTCGGTTTCCTCGGAGGCCTTCTTGGCGCGCGCTTCCTTTTGCGTGATCAGCTCGTCCAGCATCTTGTCCAGCCGGTCGGCCTTCTCGCGCACGCTTTCGAGCAGGGCGGCCAGGACGTCGTCGCGCTCCGCGAGCTTCTTGGTCGCCGCCAACGAAAGCGCCTGCTGCATTTCGCGTTCGTATTCGGTTGTCAGGCTGGCGTAGCTGCTGAAGATTTCCTTGGCACGGTCGCTGAAGAACAGCGGGCGGGCCTTTTCCAGCAGTTCCTTCATCGCGGCACTGCTTTTGGCGATGGAGGCCAGGTGCTTTTCGCGTTCCGCCTGGCTGGTGGCCAGCAGGAAGTTCGCACGCGCGCGGCCGATGTAGACCAGGTTGATGTTGGCTTCCTTGATGTACGAGAGCCCCATCAGCTCGTTGGTGTACATCGCGTCGGCCTTCTCATTCATCAGCGCGGCGTTGTTGATGCCGATGGCACCGACCACGGCACTGATGGCGGCTACCAGCACAAAGCCGGCAATCAGCCGCACGCCGATCTTCAGGTTCTTGAACATGCAGAATTTCTCCCAGGACGTTTGTGAATTGAAGAGGTATTTGAATCAGGCAGTTGAATCAGGCCGTTGCTTCGCTGGCGACCATGCCCGAATGCTGGCCGG